>DATNFM010000271.1:0-74682 GCA_035606435.1 Streptosporangiaceae bacterium
CCCATCTGCCAAGGTAGAACAGTGAGTACCAGAATCGCGATCGTCGGCGGCGGCATCGCCGGCCTGGCCGCCGCCTACTTCCTGCGCGACCAGCCGGCCGTCACCGTGCTGGAATCCTCGCCCAGGCTCGGCGGCAAGCTAGCCGTCTCCGAGGTCGCCGGGATCGGCGTCGACTCCGGCGCCGAGGCCCTGCTCGCCCGGCGTCCCGAGGGAATCGCCCTGATCACCGAACTCGGCCTGGCCGATCACCTCAGGCAGCCGGGGACCACCTCGGCCCGGCTCTGGACCCGCGGCCATTTCAGGCCCCTCCCCAGACGCCAGTTCATGGGCGTCCCCGGTGACCTCGACGAACTCGAGCGCAGCCAGATCATCTCGCCCGCCGGGCTCGCCCGCGCCGCCGCCGAGCCCCCTGCGGCCGCGCGCGCCGGGGACGTGTCCGTGGCGCGCTACGTGGGCGACCGGCTCGGGTCCGAGGTCGTGGACCGGCTGGTCGAGCCGCTGCTCGGCGGCGTCTACGCCGGCCGGCCCGACCGGCTTTCCTTCGATGCGACGCTACCGGTGCTTGCAAAAGCTGCCGGCGATCACCTGTCTTTGATCGATTCGGTGAGAAACATTACGGGGGCCTCCAGCACCCGGCCCGAGCCTGGTCGTCCCGCCCCGCCGGTCTTTACCACCCTCGCGGCCGGTCTTGGCACGCTTCCGCTCGCGCTGGCGCAAGCTAGCGGCGCGACGGTCAGGACCAAGGCGACGGTCAGGGCGCTGTCCAAAACCGCGACCGGCTGGCGGCTGACCGTCGGGCCGACGATCGCGCCTGAGTACCTCGATGTCGAGGCTGTCGTCCTGGCGCTGCCCGCGCGGCCGGCGAGCAGGCTGATCGCCCAGGTGAGCGCCGGGACCGCCGCCGCTCTCGCCGAGATCGAGTACGCCAGCATGGCGATCATCACGCTCGCCTACCCGGCGTCCGCCTTCCCTGAGCCGCTCGCTGGCAGCGGGTACCTGGTCCCGGCCGTGGATGGCCGGCCGGTCAAGGCCGCCACGTTCAGCACGGTCAAGTGGCCGCACCTGGCAACCGACCCCGACCCGAACTCCGGCGACCTGCACATCGTTCGCTGCTCGGTTGGCCGGATCGGCGAGGAGGCCGTGCTGCAGCGCGACGACGCCGAACTCGTCGCGCTCGCCGCCGCCGACTTCGCCGCCGCGACCGGGGTGACCGGAAGCCCCGTCGATTCCCGGGTGACTCGGTGGGGCGGTGGCCTGCCCCAGTACACCGTCGGTCACCTGGACCGGGTTGCCGTGATCCGGTCCGGCATCGCCGGGCTGGGCGGCCTGGCGGTCTGCGGCGCCGCCTACGATGGCATCGGAATCCCCGCCTGCATCGCCTCCGCGCGACTAGCCGCCGACCAGGTGACCGCGTGGATACGGGAGAATGAGAGTCATGGCAGAACACTCCGAGCCACGCCCTAGGGCTCGTGATCTCAATCAGCTGATCCGGTACACGATGTGGTCCGTGTTCCGGGTCAGCGACCGGACCGCGGTCGACCTGGCTGGCCGCGAGAACCTCGCGGCCGAGGTCACCGAGCTGTTCGACCAGGCCGCCGGCAAGGACGTCCTCACCAGGGGCTGCTACGACGTGCAGGGCCTGCGGGCCGACGCCGACCTGATGTTCTGGTGGATCGCCCCGACCGCCGATGACCTGCAGGAGATGTACGCGCGGTTCCGGCGGACCCGGCTCGGCCGGGCCTGCGAGCCGGTCTGGTCGGTGATGGCGCTGCACCGCCCGGCCGAATTCAACAAGAGCCACATCCCGGCGTTCCTGGCCGGCGAGGAGCCGAAGAACTACGTCTGCGTCTACCCGTTCGTGCGGTCCTATGAGTGGTACCTGCTCGAGGACGGCGAGCGTCGAGCGATGCTGGCCGAGCACGGCCAGATGGCGCGGGACTATCCCGACGTGCGGGCGAACACGGTCTCGAGCTTCGCGCTCGGCGACTACGAGTGGATCCTGGCGTTCGAGGCGGACGAACTGCATCGCATCGTCGACCTGATGCGTCACCTGCGCGGCGCTGCCGCCCGGCGGCACACCAGGGAAGAGATCCCGTTCTACACCGGCAGGCGCAAGGAGGTAGGCGAGCTGGTCGCTGCCCTGGCGTGAGCAGGGCGACGTGAGCAGGTCGATCCTGTTCTGCCGGGAACGATTCACCACCGAGATCAGCTGGGACGGACTCGCGCCGCTGCTGCCGGGCTGGGAGATCCGCAGTTGCCCGCGCGGCAAGGTGATCGACCACGTCGCCGGAGCGGACGTGGTGTGCCCGTTCGGTGCGGTCATTGACGCCGACGTTCTTGAGGCGGGCACGTTCGGCCTGGTCCATCAGTACGGAGTCGGCCTGGAGAAGGTGGACCTGGTGCGGGCAACCCAGCTCGGGGTCTGGGCCGCGCGGGTGCCCGGCTATCTCAGCGGGAACGCCGACAGCGTCGCCGAGCTGGCCGTCCTGCAGCTGCTCGCGCTGATCCGGCGCCTGGACGACGCCCGGGCCGCGCTACGCACCGGCAACTGGGACTCGCGTCCGACCGGCGGCTCGCTGTACGGGATGACGGTCGCGATCATTGGCCTCGGTGCGATCGGGGTCTCGCTCGCGAAGCGGCTTGCTCCGTTCGGCACGAGGCTGGTCGCCGTCCGGGCCCGTCCAGAGCTAGGCGCTCCAGACGGCGTCGATCGAGTCGTCGGACCCGGCCAGCTGCACGAGATCCTGGCCGAGGCCGACGCCGTCGCCTGCTGCGCGATGTACGACGGCGGCAACGCGAACATGTTCGACGCGGCCGCGTTCGCCGCGATGAAGCCGGGCGCACTGTTCGTCAACGTCGCCCGAGGCGGCCTGGTCGACGAGGCCGCGCTGTTCGCCGCCCTGCAGTCCGGCCAGGTCAGCGGCATCGGCCTGGACGTCTACGCGACCGAGCCCGCCGACCCGGCCTCGCCGCTGCTGCACCACCCGGCCGTGATCGCGACCCCGCATCTCGGCGGGCTGACCAGTCTGATGTTCGACAAGACCGGTGCGGTCTTCGCCGGGAACGTGCAACGCTGGGCGGCCGGGGAGCCGCCGCGGTGGGCGGCGAACTCCCCGGCCTTCCAGCGCTAGTCCATCACCAGGCGACGCTCGACGAGCTGCCAAGCGCGCTGGCGTGGGCCTTGGTGACCCGCCCGGTAGTCAGGTCGATGATGACATTGAGGCGGGTTCTGCCGTGGTGGCCGCCTCCGACCAGCAGATAGCGGCCGGTGCCGCTGAGGCTGAAGGTCCAAAAGCTGGTGAGGCGCTTGAACACCACCCGGCTGGCGATTCGCTTGCCGGTAGCGGTCTGATACTGGTCGACCAGCAGGGAATGGAAGGACTGCTGGCCGATCGTCGTCTCCGTGATAACTCCGCCATACAGGACGCGGCCATCTGGGCTCAGCGTGACGATGTCGGGTGCCTGGAGGGTCCGGACCGCCCGATGCCAATACCGCGTAATCGGCCCGGACGGCGCGCTGGCCGGTACCGTCCAGGCGGACAGTGCTCCCGGAAGCCTGGTGCCGGCAGGGGTGGAACTGGCCACGCCGACAAGCCGGCCGTCGGCTGATACGGCCAGGCTGTAGGGGCCGGGCAGATACGCCTTCGCGAGCCGCAGGGTCCAGGTGGTGACCTTCCTGGTCGCCGTGTTGATGGCCCGGACTTGATACAGGCCAGGGTCCTGCGAGGCGTGGCACGGCTGGGTAGCGGTCACCACGACCGGCCCGCTTCCGCTGGCGCCGATCAGCTGCGAGGTTTGCCTGATGAGCGGCAGGCCAGGCACGTCCGGAACCGCCAGCGGGCGCAGACCCGCTAGCTGGCCGGTCGCCGTCAGGTGGAACTGGTACAACCACGTCACGCAACCCTGCCGAGGCGTGGCCGCGACCACGAAGTGATCAGGAGAGCCGAACGAGGCGACGGCAACCGGGGTGCGGTGATGTCCCAGCTTGAGCACCCCGTCGACGACCCTTCCGGTGGCCGCGCTGATGGAGACCAGGTCGAGCGAGTGCGCTGTGCCGGCGAACCAGTGACCGGTCGCCACGAAGAACCTTGGCGGGCCCGACGACGAGGTTGGCTTGCCGCCAGTGGCCTGGTGCCTGGGCAGTGCCTTCGGCACGAGAACCGAAGCGATCACGACGGCGGCGACGGTCGTCGCGGCCAGGGGGATCACCAACCAGGAGATCCGGCGGTGGTGGGCCCGTCCTGCGGACCGCAGGCGAGCAGGAAGCGGACGTAGCTCTTCTGGCCTAATTGTGGCGGCGTCCGCTCCGAACGCATCGCGCAGCCGGTCCTCGATGTTGTTCATGCGTCCTCCTTGAGCTGGCGGCCAAGCTTGCTCAAGGCGCGCGAGGCGGTCGAGCTGACGGTGCCCCGGCTCACTCCGAGGGCGGCGGCGATCTCTTCGTCGGAGAGGTCGAGGTAGTAGCGCAGGACCAGGATCTCCCTGGCCCGGCGCGGCAGCCGGGAGACGGCCCTGATCACGTCCTGCCGGTCTTGGCTGATCATCGCGGTCGACTCGGCCGATGCCAGGTCCGGTTCGAAGAGGATCGGGCGGGCGAGCGCTCGCCGCCGGGTGCGCAGTGCCGACCTGGCCCGGTTCAGCACGGCCGTGCGCAGGTACGGCAGGATCTCGTCGTGGTCGGTCAGCTTGGGCAGAACCCGGTAGAGGTTGAGGAAGGTGTCCTGCACCACGTCCTCGGCACAGTGCCGATCGCGCAGCAGCAAGTTGGCCATCCGGACCAGCGTGAGCGCGTGGGCCCGATGCAGCTCGGCGACTAGGTCGTCGACCTGGACCCGCGCCGGCGGGGGAGCCGGTGTGGTTTTCATACTGGTTACACGCCGGGACCGGCTTCCTGCTGAGCCGGAGGGCGGCCTTATTTTGACGAACCCAGGAAATCCAGCAGCCGGTCGGGCGGCCAGGCGTTGATCACGTCCTCGGCGGTCAGCCAGCCGCGCTGGGCGGTCCCGACCCCGTAGCGGAGCAGGTCGAGCGAGCCGACCGTGTGCGAATCGGTGTCGATCGCGAACTTCACCCCGGCGTCCCTGGCCGCCTTGATGTGGTCGGACGGCAGATCGAGCCGCTGCGGCTGGGAATTGACCTCCAGCGCCGTCCCCGTTTCCGCGCAGGCGCGGAACAGCTCGGCGAAGTCCACGTCCACGCCGCCCCGCTTGCCGAGCCGGCGGGCGGTCGGATGCCCGATGACGTGCACCTGCGGGTTCTCGCAGGCCCGGACGAACCGCCTGGTCATCTCGTCCCGAGGCTGGTCAAAGTGCGAGTGCACCGAGGCCACGCAGATATCGAATCCGGCGAGAATATCCTCCGGCCAGTCGACCGTGCCGTCCGGGCCGATATTCAGCTCGGTGCCGTGCAGCAGCGTGAACCCGTCCAGCTCGTCATCGAGCGCCCGCAGCGCCTCCCGCTGTTCCAGCATCTTGTCCAGCGTCATCCGCTGCATGAACAGGTTCGGCGCGTGGTCGGTCACCGCGAAGTACGCGTAGCCGCGAGCACGGGCGGCCGCGACCATCTCTTCCAGCGTCGCGACCCCGTCGGTCAGGTTCGTGTGCGAATGCAGGTCGCCCTTGATGTCGGTGAGCTGGATCAGCGTCGGGAGCTGGTGCCGCTGGGCGGCCTGTACCTCGCCGTTATCCTCGCGCATCGGCGGCGGCACCCAGTCCATTCCGAGCCGCTCGTAGACCTCCTCCTCGGTGGCACTCGCGAGCAGGTTGCCTGACTCCACCTCGAACAGGCCGTACTCGGATAGCTTCAGCTTCTTGCGCACCGCGATCTCGCGGGTCGCCACGTTATGCGCTTGCGAGCCGGTGAAGTACTGCATCGCCGCGCCCCAGGACTGGGCCGGGATCACGCGCAGGTCCACCTGGATGCGGCCCCGATGGCCGACATGTTCGGTCGAGATGCGCACCGACGTCTTCGTCTCGCCGCTCGCTACGACCGACGTCACCTCGGGCATCGAGACGAAGGCCGCCATCAGCGGAGCCGAATCGGCGGCCGCCGCGAGGATGTCGATGTCGCCGACCGTCTCCCTGAACCGCCGCAGCGAGCCCGCGAACTCGCAGCGCTCACAGCCAGGTACCGCTCCAATGAGGGCCACAATCCGGTCGGCGATCTCGCGGGCGACGTTCAGCGGAGCGCGCTTGTCTAGGCCGCGCAGGAGCTCGATGCCTTGGGCGATCTTCTCCTGGCTTCTGACGCCGAAGCCCTTCAGGTCGCGCAGCCGATCTTCCTCGATCGCGGCCTGGAGGTCGTCAACTGATCCGATCCCGAGGTCGGTGTAGAGCTGGAACGCTCGTTTCGGTCCGAGCGCCGGGATCCTGGTCATCGCCCGGACGCCCTCGGGGATCTTCGTCCGCAACTCGTCGAGCTGGCTGATCGTGCCGGTCCGCTGGTACTGCACGATCTTCGTCGCGATCGACTTGCCGACGCCGGCGATCTTCTGCAGGCCGGCCTCGTCGAGTTGGCTGACGTCCCCGCTGAAGCCGGCTATCGACTTCGCCGCCTTCTCGTAGTTGCGGGCCCGAAATGCGTCACCACCGGTGATCTGTAGCAAATCGGCATACTCTTGCAGGAGCCCGGCAACTTCGTCATTGGCCCTAGTTGGCATGATGGCCATTGTGCCCGAGACACTCCGACAGGCCGGCCCGGACGGCTACTGGGTGAGCGACGATCCTTCCCTGATCGACGTCGACCGAGTACATGCCTGGATCAGCCTGGAGAGCCACTGGGCCAAGGGACGGCCTTATGAGGCGATGGTCGCGGCGATCAAGAACTCGCTGGTATTCGGCCTCTATGCGGCTGATGGAACCCAGGCTGGCTTCGCCCGGCAGGTGACCGACCGGGCGACGTTCGCCTGGTTGTGCGACGTCTTCATCGGCCGCGAGCACCGCGGACTGGGCCTCGGCGCGTTTCTCGTGCGGGTCGCGACCGCTCACCCAGACGTCGCCGGGATCAGGCAGGTGCTGAGCCGCGCTCCCGAGCGCACGCTGTACGACCACTTCGGCTTCGTGCCGTTGGTCTCACCCGAGCGCTGGATGGAGCGGCGGCCAGAGCAGGCCGACCAGCTAGCGCGTCCGTCCTGGGCGAGCTGGCAGTGAGCGCAGAGCGATCCGGCTCGGGCAGGTGCAGTTAGCCCCAGGGTTGCTTTCTATATGCTGGTGCGCGACCAGATCGGGTTTCCGCTGGCCGGGCAGTTCCAGTTCAAGCCGCTGTGGGACCACGTGATCACGACCGACCCTGACCTGTTCGACTAGTGGTATGGCGGAGCGGGCGCTCGCTGACCCGGCCTCAGAGCGAGTCGACGTTGACGACGATGGCTTCCTGGGTGGAACGGGCGATGACGACGACGGCCTCGGTGTCGCCGGAGGGGTTCTCCTCGCGGTGGCGGACGTTCGGCGGAACCCAGATGTAGTCGCCGGGCTTAGCCTCAAGCCGGACGAGCTCGGCTGAGTCCGGGTCGCGGAAGACGAAGACCGGGCGGCCGGAGACCACGTAGATGCCGGTCTCCGACTCGCCGTGATGGTGATCGCCGGAGCTGATGCCGGCCGGCAGCGTGGTGCGGCCCATCCAGAGCGACCTGGCGCCGACCAGGTCGCCGGAGATCGCGGCCGTCCTGACCATGCCCGCGGTCTGGGCGGTGGCGCTGGACAGATCGCTGGCCTTTACCAGGCTCAGTCGATCAAGCACCGTCGGCCGGATCTAGGTGCAACGAGACCGAGTTGATGCACCAGCGCTGGTCGGTCGGGACGTCGTAGCCTTCGCCCTCGAAGACGTGGCCGAGGTGGGAATCGCAGTTGGCGCACCGTACCTCGGTCCTGACCCGGCCGAGCGACCGGTCTTCGAGCAGCACCACGGCGTCGCCCTCGGACGGCTGGTAGAAGCTCGGCCAGCCGCAGTGCGACTCGAACTTGGAGTCGGACTTGAACAGGTCGGCGCCGCATGCGCGGCACTTGTAGGTGCCGCTCGTCTTGGTGTTCGTGTACTCGCCGGTGAACGGCGCTTCGGTGCCCGCCTCACGCAGGACGTGGTACTCCTCGGGGGTTAGCCGCTGGCGCCATTGGTCCTCTGAAAGCTGCGTGTTTCCCATAGCGCGAGACTACCTGGCCGCACTCCCGATCCGGGAGTGCGGCCAGGCCTTGCCGGCGCTACTGGCCAGCGGTCGGCTCGGAAACCGGCGTGGTGGCCGGCTTGGAAACCGGGAATTTAGGAAGCCTGGACAGCAAGCCGCCGCTCACGTCGTCGTCCGGGTTCAGGTACCTGAAGGCCAGGGCGGCCACGATGGCGCCGATCGGGTTGGCGAGCAGGTAGATCCAGATGTTCTGCCAGCTGAACAGGCCCATCACCGTCGCTCCGAACGCCACGGCCGGATTGAAGGCACCGCCGCTGACCGAGCCGACCGCAAAGGCGCCCGCGGTGACGGTGAAGCCGATCGCCAGCCCGAAGAAGTGGTTGTTCGGCTGGTCCTTGCTGGTGACGACGTTGAGCACCACGTAGACGAGCGCGAACGTGAAGAAGAATTCAGCCAGCAGAGCCGCGAAGATGCCGTGCGCTCCGGCTAGCGACTGCGCCGGGAAGGGCGCCGGGTTGGCTATGAACCGCGCGAACCAGGCGGCGACCAGCGCGGCGAGCAGCTGAGACGCCCAGTAGGCGAGGACATCGGTCGCGGGCATCTTGCCGCGCAGGAACACGCCAAGCGTGACCGCCGGATTGTAGTGGGCGCCGGAGATGTGTCCGCCGGCATAGACAAGGACCATCAGCACCGCTCCGATCGCGAGCGGGGCCAGGCCCCCGGCCTTGAATACCGCCATGCCGACGGTGAAAACCAGACCGAAGGTCCCGATGAACTCGGTTACGTACTTGCGCATCGCCGCTCCTCAGCCGACAAATGCCGGTTAGCCGGTGAGGATCGGATCGACCACCACCGAGGAGGAGCATAGCGACGACTACCATGAAAAGGGCAGTCTTCTCGATCAGGGCAAGCCGGGGTACCGCCGGTAACTGAGGATTACCGGCGGCACCCCGGCAGCTTGTCCGGTGCCGCTTAGACCTGCCCGTTCAGGCCCTTTCCGACCTGGGCACCGAGTTCTGCGTGGATGTTGCGCCAGTACTCCACGACCCGCGACTTCATGTCCGTCGTCACCTCGGGCGCGCTGGCATGGGCGACGATATTGGCGACCAGGTGATCGCGCTCAATGTCGGTGAGCACGTTCTCCCACAATGCGCGGGGCTGGCCGAAGTCGTCGTCTTGGGAGTGCAGCGTGTAGGCGCTGCGAATGATCTCACCGCTGACCTGGTAGGTGTCGCCGTGCCAGAGTTGGGGGTCGGCGGCCGGACCGCCGAAGCTGTTCGGCGCGTAGACCGGGTCGCCCGGGTTGTCGTACCGCATCGCGCCGTCCTTGTTGTAGGAATGCACGGGCGCGTGCGGGCGGTTGACCGGCAGTTGCAGGTAGTTCGGGCCTATCCGGTGCCGGTGCGTATCAGGATAGGAGAACAGCCGGCCCTGCAGCATCTTGTCGGGCGATGGGCCGATGCCGGGAACGAAGTTGGCGGGCTCGAACGCCGCCTGCTCGATCTCGGCGAAGTAGTTGTCGGCGTTCTTGTTCAGCGTCAGGCGGCCGACGGTGATCGGCGGGAAGTCCGCGTGCGGCCAGACCTTGGTCAGGTCGAACGGGTTGAACCGGTAGCCCGCCGCTTCCTCGAACGGCATGACCTGGACCTCGACCCGCCAGGACGGGTGGTCGCCGTTCTTGATCGCCGCGTGCAGGTCGCGGATGTGGAAGTCGCGGTCCTCGGCGGTCATGGCGGCCGCCTCGGCGTCGGTGAAGTTCCTGATCCCCTGCTCGGTCTTGAAGTGGTACTTCACCCAGTACTTGTCGCCGACCGCGTTGTACCACAGGAACGTGTGGCTGCCGAACCCGTGCATGTGCCGCCACGAATAAGGGGTGCCCCGGTCGCTCATCAGGAACGTGACCTGGTGGGCGGACTCGGGGGACAGCGTCCAGAAGTCCCACTGCATGTTGTTGTCGTGCAGGTGAGTGTCCGCCCGGCGCTTCTGGCTGTGGATGAAGTCGGAGAATTTCTGCGGGTCGCGGATGAAGAACACCGGGGTGTTGTTGCCGACCAGGTCGTAGTTGCCCTGCTCGGTGTAGAACTTGATCGCGAACCCGCGCGGGTCGCGGACGGTGTCGGGGAAGCCGAGTTCGCCGGCCACGCTGGAGAACCGCAGGATCAGGTTGGTCCGCTTGCCCTTGGCGAACAGGCCGGCCTTGGTGAACTGGCTGACGTCCTCGGTGGCCTCGAACACTCCGTAGGCGCCGCCGCCCTTGGCGTGCACGACTCGCTCGGGCACCCGTTCCCGGTTGAACTGGGCCATCTTCTGGATCAGGTAGTGATCTTGCAGAAGCAACGGGCCGTTGGAGCCAACCGATTGGGAGAACTCGTCACTGGGGGCCGGCGTCCCCGCGTCGGTCGTGGTTACGAAGTGGTCGTCAGTCATGCCTTGTCCCCTTCAGCCTGCTGTCGCTTGGTCGGTAGGTCCGTTCGCTGGCTGGCCGCGGTCGCTGGCTGGCGCTGGCAGTTCGGGCAAAGTCCCCAGAACGTGACCTCCGCCTCGTCGATCGCATAGCCGGCCGCCATGGCGGGCTCGAGGCACGGCGCGGCACCGATCACGCAATCCACATCGGTTACGTGGCCGCAGAGGCGGCAGACGATGTGATGGTGGTTATCGGCGACCCGTGCTTCGTACCGCGCCGGACTTCCCGCCGGCTCGATACGACGCACAAGGCCGGCCCCGGTAAGCACGCCAAGCGCCTCGTAAACCCCTTGCAGAGTGAGGTGCCCAACTCTGGATCGCGCGATCCGGGCGATCTCGTCGGTGCCGGGATGATTCCCCGCCCGGACAGCATCGAGGATCGCCAGTCGCGCGGCAGTAACTCGCAGTCCCGCAGCACGCAGCCGGTCCGCATCAGTCACGCGAGAGACCTTAGCGCCTAGATTTGAAGAGTTCAAGTTAACGAACGATCCGCTGTAACGAACTCCTCGTAAGAGCGCTCCCTGGGTTGGGGGGCGGGCCCGGTGGGTTGGCGCGGAGCGCTGTTAGAGACGCAGCGACGACGAGGGGATCGGAGCGGGGCGGGGCTTTCGAGTGCTCGCCGGGTGAGCGGTTGACGCACCCGAATTGCGATGATTGCCGGGTTTGGGGATGCGCGGCGGCCATTCCTGGATCGATTTTGGCCACGTTAACGCGGGCGGACCCGGTGAGTTTGCATATTCACCCGGAAAAAACCCGGTGGATTTGCATATTCACCGGGTGCCTCGGTTGCTGGAATGGGCAATCATCGGGCTCGGTGCCATTTGGTGGCTGGGACCGGCCTTGCTGCGGGGGTTACGAGGGTCGTCCCCCGGGCAGATGCTGGGGCCGGTCCCAGCCGTTTTAGAAGGTCACCGAGTAAGCGACGGCTGGATCCTCGGTGGGGACCAGCTCTACCTCTTGTATATGGCCGGCGCCGACCACGTCGGGCAGCACCGAGGACAGCAGGTCGAGCTGTTCCCGCTTTCCTCGCACGATCAGCAGTGCGGCGTCCGCTTTCTGCGGCAGCCTGGCTTCCGATTTGGCCTTCCGAATGGCCGCGATCGCCGTGGCCGCCGCGTCCAGTCCCTTTCCGTCCAGTGCGCAGTCGACCGCGCCCGTCAGTGCGCGCAGTTCATCGACCTGCGGCCAGGACGCGCGGTGGATTGACCCCTCGCGCCACCAGGACCAGGCCTCCTCGCAGGCGTACGGCAACACCGGTGCGAGCAGCCGGAGCAGGACCGACAGCGCGCAGCGCAGGGCCGTGATCGCCGATCCGGCGGCGGCCGGGTCGGCGCCGTAGGCGCGTGGTTTCACCAGTTCGAGGTAGTCGTCGCAGAACTGCCAGAAGAACTGCTCCGCGAACTCGAGCGCGCTGGCGTGCTCGTAGTCCTCGAACGCGGCGGTGCACCTGGTGATGACCTCACCGAGCCGGCCGAGCATGGCCAGGTCCAGCGTCTCGGTCACGGCGTTACCAGCACCCGGTGCGTCGAAGCCGAGCACGAACCTCGTCGCGTTCAGGATCTTGATCGCCAGCCGCCGGCCGACCTTGATCTGGGCCAGGTCGAAGGTGGTGTCCACGCCCAGCCGGGCGCAGGCCGCCCAGTACCGCACCGCGTCGGCGCCGTACTCGCGCAGCAGGTCGGCCGGGGTGAGCACGTTGCCGATGGACTTGGACATCTTCTTGCGGTCGGGGTCGACGATCCAGCCCGAGATCGCGGCGTGCTTCCACGGAAGCACGCCGGAGAGCACCTGGGACCGCAGCACGGTGTAGAACAGCCAGGTCCTGATGATCTCGTGCGCCTGCGGACGCAGGTCCATCGGATAGACCCGTGCGAACAGGTCCTCATCGACCGACCAGCCACCGCCGATCTGAGGGGTCAGCGACGAGGTCGCCCAGGTGTCCATTACGTCCTTGTCGGCGGTGAAGCCGCCGGGCTGGTCGCGCTGGCCCTCGTCGAAGCCCGGCGGCGCCTGCGCGAGCGGGTCGACCGGCAGGGCGTCGTCGGGGGGCAGGATCAGTGACTCGTGATCGGGCAGGCCGTCGGGACCGACCCGGTACCAGACCGGGATCGGCACGCCGAAGTAGCGCTGGCGGCTGATCAGCCAGTCGCCGGTCAGGCCGTTGACCCAGTCCTCGTAGCGGGCCCGCATGTGCGGCGGGTGCCAGGTGAGCTCACGACCCCGGTCGATCAGCCGCTGGCGCAGCCGCGGATCGCCGCTGCCGTTGCGGACGTACCACTGCCGGGCGGTGATGATCTCGAGCGGGGCGTCGCCCTTCTCGAAGAACTTCACCGGATGACTGATCGGCTCGGGCTCCCCCCGCAGCGCACCAGCGCCGTCGAGCAGCGCGGCCACCCGGTTGCGGGCCGGCTTGGCGTACCGGCCCGCGATCTCGGCGTAGGCCGCCTGTCCTTCGGCGCCGGTGATCCACTCCGGCTGGTCGGTGAGCAGCCGTCCGTCCGGCCCCAGCACCGGTCTGGTCGGCAGGCCCAGGTCCCGCCACCAGGTCACGTCGGTGGTGTCGCCGAACGTGCAGACCATCGCGATGCCGGTGCCTTTGGCCGGGTCGGCCAGGTGATGGGCCAGGATCGGCACGTCCACGCCGAACAGCGGAGTGGTCGCGGTCTGGCCGAACAGCCCGCTGTACCGCTCGTCGGCCGGATGCGCGACCAGCGCGACGCAGGCGGGCAGCAGTTCTGGCCGGGTGGTGGCCACCATCAGCTCGCCCTCGAGGGAGCCGAAGGCCAGCCGCCAGTAGCTGCCCGGCATCGGCCGGTCTTCGATCTCGGCCTGGGCGACCGCGGTGGCGAACGTCACGTCCCACAGCACCGGCGCGAGCGCGGTGTAGGCGTCTCCGCTGGCGATGGCCTGCAGGAACGCCCGCTGAGACACGGCCGAACAGCCGTCATTGATCGTCCGGTAGCTGGTCGACCAGTCCACCGACAGGGCGAGCTGACGCCAGGCCTGCTCATAGGCGTGCTCGTCGATCTCGGTGAGCTGCCGGCACAGCTCGATGAAGTTCCGCCGCGACACCGGGACCGGCGCTGCCTGCTTGGGCCGGTCAGGGCCTGGAGGAATGAAATCTGGATCGTAGGTCAGGTGCGGATCACAGCTGATGCCGTAGTAGTTCTGCACCCGACGCTCGGTGGCTAGGCCGTTGTCGTCCCAGCCGATCGGATAGAAGACCTCTTTGCCGCGCATTCGCTGAAAGCGCGCGGTGAGGTCGGTCTGGGTGTAGGAGAAGGCGTGCCCGATGTGGAGTGAACCGCTGGCCGTAAGCGGCGGGGTATCGATCGCGTAGATCTCGCCACGGCTCTTGGTGCGGTCAAACTTGTACTACGCACTCCTTATCCCAAACCCGCGACCAGTTTTCCTCGATGCCGTCAAGCACAGGTTTTGCGGGAACCTGAGCCTTGGCGGGCACCTGAGCGTGGCGTGGTTGGGTGTTCATGAAAGCGATGATAGCGCGAAGAGGCCCTGCCGCGACGCTCGCGGCAGGGCCATCTCGCTAGAGGGTCATCGGCTCGGAGTCGGGTCCTTCAGCGCCGGGCACTTGCCCGTCACCTCGGGATTCTTGGCCGGGTTGCTGATGAGCGTGCCGCCGAAGACCGCCACGGCCGGCGCGCCGTACTGCGCGGCCTTTCCGAGGCTGTTGGTCGTGACGCCCGCAATGACATCGCCGAAGTTCCAGATGCACTGGCCCTTGCCCTTGAAGACGTTGCCGATGCCCTGGCCGGCCGCCGCCTTGTTGGTCAGGGTCCAGAACGGGTAGAACTTCGCCCCGAGCGGCGGAGTGTCACAGTTCAGGCCGGTGAAGATGTTGCAGAGGAACTCCGAGCCGCCCACCGGCGTCTCGAACTGGACCGTCGGGTACGAGGCCCCTGAGGCTGTGAATGGCCCCGCGTATCTGAATGAGGTCGGGTTGTTCGGCGATCCGTTCGGCCACTTGCCCTTCTGGTAAGGAATGCCGTCGAAGTCCAGGTCACCGTTCTGGAACCGGCCGGCCTGACAGAAGTTGACCGGCGAGTTTTCCGTTGCCGGTTGCCCGTTGAGCGTCACTGGCCGGCTGCCCTGCGGCATGCACGAGCCGTCGGAGAACTCGCACAACTGGCCGCTGCCGAAGTTATTGCTCGGGCAGGCGATCGGTCCCGTCGTGCCTTCCGTGGTCGCGCCTTGGCAGACGCCGGTCGTGGCGTTACATGGGCCTTCGCCCGTGTCCGTCGTGCCCTCGCTGCCGCCGACGCAGTTGTCGAAGACGTTGGGGTCGGAGACGCCGAACTGGTTGATCGGGTCCTTGTTGGCCAGCGAGGTGCACACCTCAGAGTGGCCGGTCTCCTGCTGCATCAGCACGCCGCCCTGCAGCGCGGCCCACGGCACCTGGTTCTTCGCCTTGGCCGAGTTGTACTCGGCGTGGAACGTGTGCAGAGTGCCCTTGCAGGACTTGACGTCGGTGTTCATGAATTTGTTCTTGGCGCTGGCCGTCATGGTGCCGTGCTGATGCGTGGTGAGGTCATTGATCCTGATGGTGAAGCCGGCCTTCGGGTCGGAGATCGCGACCCGGAGGGCATCGCCGTCGTGGATCCGCAGCGTATGACTGTTCGGGGTGAACGTGTGGAAGTTCGTCAGTTGCGGGCTCGGCGGTCCGGTCGGCACGCCGTTGCGCTGGATGAACGCGAAGTTCACCGGCTCTGGACAGTTCGGGTTGATGTCACCGAAGCCGAAATGGGACTCCAGGCTGTCGATGGTCATCGCCGCACACCAGAAAGTCTGGCTGCAGCTCACGTCGTCTTGGAACGGGGTGAAGCCCGGCGGGTAGAACTGCAGTTCCATGAACGCCGAGCCGGCCGCCTTCTTCACGTTGGCGCCGATGTTCTTGTCGCTGTCCGGTGTGCACTTGTTCACCGGATAGGACTTCGGGTCGCACAGCGGAAGGCCGAACCACGGGGCTGGGCTGAGCTCGGCGTAGTCGATCACGCTGCCGGTGTTGGTCGCCGGATTGGCAGGATCGTGCGGAACCTGCATGTAGTAGGTCATCGTGTTGCCTGACCCGGAAGCGGACGAGATGAACTTCACGCTCGGCTCGTCGTGGCCCACGTAGTGCCCGTTGTCCATGAACCGGCCGTTGTTCTTGTACGACTTGCCGCCGACGATCCACGGGGACTGGGCGCCCTTGGGCTTGCCTCTCGGGTCGACGCAGTGCGCGCGGAAGGTCGGGCTGACCGACTTGTACTTCTTGCTCCAGCCGTTGCAGTCCAGCATGTTGATCTTGTTCGGCACGACGGACTTCGCCGTGGCGGTATGCGTAGCGCCGGACCTCGCGGTCACGTGCGCCGTGGCCGGGCCTGCGGCGAAGACCGCCATGCTGGCGACCGCCAGCAATGGGGCTCCGGCCAGCGCCCAGGAGCGTCTGTTCAGGGACAAGCGGTTTGGCACGTGCTCACCTCTCGTTCGCAGCTGCGATCGGATGCGCTCAACTTCGCAAGCAGGCACAGGCCTGCTGAGAACGCTTGCACACGCGCGGAACTTAACAATGGGTTACGAGCCGGTCAAGACCACCGGCAAAAGCCTTGCGCCGGCGTTACGGAATCCTGACCGCAAATGATCTTGGTAAGGATCGGGCTAAACGGCCGGCTTCAGCGCCTCCAGCAACGCCGAGGCCCGGTCGGTCGCTGCCGACGGCTCGACGTCCGGGGAGCCGATCAGCGGGTCCCAGTTGAGGTCGAGGAAGACCTCGGTCACTCCGGCGGCGGCCAGCCAGTCGAGGTCGGCCCTGATCTGCGCGCTGCTGCCGGATAGCAGCAGCCGGCCGTCGCTCCCGGTGACCGGTTCGCCGGAGCGGACGACACCGCGGCAGATAATCCGGAGCCCGCCCGGGTCCCGCCCGGCCTGGATCGCCGCCGACCGCACCACCGCGATCGATTCGTCGATCCTGGACAGGTCGGCCCGGCTGGAGGTGACCCAGCCGTCGGCGATCCGGCCGACTCGGCGCAGCGCCGCGGCGGCGGTTCCGCCGAGCACGATCGGCGGCCCGCCCGGCTGGACCGGCGCGGGCCGCACAGAGCCGAGCGGCACCGAGTAAAACGATCCGCTGAACTCGCACGGCTGAGGACCCCAGATCGTCCTGAGCACCTCGACGTACTCCTCCGCCCGCGCGCCCCGGCGCTCCATGGAGGCGCCGCTGGCGGTGAACTCCTCCGGCATCCAGCCAAGGCCCACGCCCAGGTCATGGCGTCCGCCCGACAAGACGTCGAGGCTGGCGGCCTGTTTGGCCAGGTAGATGGGGGAGACGAACGGCAGGTTGACGACCGCGACCCCGAGCCTGATCCGGCTGGTCACGGCCGCCGCAAAGGCCATCGCGGCCATCGGATCAAGGACGCATCGATAAACCGGATCCATCCCGGATCCGTCGGGGACGAGCAGGCGCTGGAACGTCCACAGCGAGGCGTAGCCGGCCTCTTCGGCGCGGACGGCGAACGAGGAAATATTGCCCGGGGTTGCCCACGCCCCCGATACCGGCAGGCCGAATCCGATCTTCATTTGGCCTACTTTACGTGCCGGTCCCGTCCCGCTTGCCTTCGCTGATCTGACAGACTGGTCGAACTTAGATGAAAGTTCAATCATCTGGAATGGAGCCGGACAAACTCATGGAGTCCAACCCGCGCGTCTGGATCGACGTGCTACGTCAGTCACACGAGCGGCTGCTCGGCCTGGTCGGGCCGCTGAGCCCTGAGCAGCTCGGCGGAAAGTCGTACTGCAAGGACTGGAGCATCGCCCAGGTGCTTTCCCATCTGGGCAGCGGCGCCGAGATCGCGATGATGAACCTGCCCGGCGCGCTCGGAAGGTCCGAGCCAGTCGGCCGGGATGCCTTCCAGCCGGTCTGGGACCGGTGGAACGCGATGAGCGCCGACGAGCAGGCCGCGGCCGGCATCGTGACCGACGCCCAGTACGTCCAGGCTCTGGCTGAGCTCACTGACGAAGAACTCGCCAGCATCAGCTTTGACTTCTTCGGCATGATGATGCTGGACGCGGTCGGACTGATCCGGATGCGGCTTGGTGAGCACGCCCTGCACACCTGGGATGTCGCGGTCACGCTCGACCCCGCCGCCGCTGTGTCGCAGAACGCCGTCGAGTTGCTGATCGACAACGTTCCGCAGTTCCTGGCGCCGAGGCTGGGCAAAGCGCAGGACCCGGCGGTCAAGGCCAGGATCAAGACGACGGCTCCCGAGCGCGATTACCTGCTGACCGCGGCCGACTCGGTGACCATGGGCGACTGGCCGGGCGACGGCGACAACGCCGACACCGCCGAGGTCACGATGCCTGGAGAGGCGCTGCTGCGGCTCGCCTACGGCCGGATGGACGCCGATCACACGCCGGCGGCCGTGGTGGCTAAGCCAAGCGACTTGGAAAAACTCCGCGCAATTTTTCCAGGATTCTAGAAAAGATCTTGGGCTTGATTCTTACCTCAGATCAACGCAGCAGCGCGAGCACCTCATCGCGCACCGACTGAGCGCAGCCCCAGGACAGCGTGACGCCGGCCCCGCCGTGACCGTAGTTGTGCACCACGTGGCGGCCGCCGGGCAGGAGTTCGGTGTCCAGGCGGACCTGGGGGCGAACCGGGCGCAGGCCGACCCGGTGAGTCAGCACCACCGCGTCCGCCAGCCGTGGTTCGACCCGAGCGCAGGAGCGGAGGATCCGGCCGGCGGTCGCCGCGTCGGCCTGACGGCTGGCGTTGCCGTGCTGCTCGGTTCCGCCCAGGACGGCGGTGGCACCGTGCGGGAAGATGTAGGTGAGATGTCCGGGTTCCTCGCCGTCGCCGACGAAGAAGTCGGTGAGGCCGGGGTTGGCTACCACCACGACCTGACCGCGGACCGGGATCAGGTCATCGTCGTCGGCTAGCTCGCGGGCGCCGATCCCCGCGCAGTTCACGATCACCGGCGCGGTCGAGACCTGCTCGGCCTGGGCCAGTGACTTCAGCGGCTTGCCGATGGTCACCGTGCCGCCGCGGCTCACCACCTCGCCGACCAGGAAGTCCAGGTACTCCGGCATGGCGACGGTCGGTGCCCGGTACCGCCAGCCGGTCCGGTAGCCCGCGGGCAGGCTCGCGGACTCGGCTGGCACTAGGTCGCGCAGGCCGTCGGCAAAGCCGGGCCGGCCTGCGGCTTCGTCGGGCGAGGCGGCCAGCCCGGTGGTCTCGCGGACCCCGGTCGCCGGGTCCGCGGCAAGTTCGCGGAGTCGCGTCAAGGTGCTGTCGCCCCAGCTGGGCACCAGGTCGTTCGCTCCGACCAGATGCGCTCCCCAGAGGGCCCCGGCCGCCGCGGATGTGCTCCGGTGCGGTGGGTCGGCGGCATAGACCGTAACGGTCAGGCCCTCATCGAGCAGGACAAGAGCGACACTCAGGCCGCAGACTCCGGCGCCGATCACGAATACGTCATGGTTGGCAGCGGTCATAACCGAAATTTACGCCGCCTGGCTTAAGCTGTAATTACCAGGCTTAGATGCCCGGTGAGGAGGCTTGCGTGCGTCACATCGGGGAAATAGCTATTGCGGTCGTCTTGGCTCCGGTCCTCTTGGCCATAGTGCTGAGCCTGGGCCGCAGCATCAGGCGAGCCGGCCGGATGAATGTGGATTCGGCGGACTACGACACTACGGCTGAGATCAGGCGCTAAGCGCGGCCGCGATGCGGGGGACCGAGGTGCCAATCGGCTCGCTGATCACCTCGGTCGCCAGTTCGTCGTAGGGCGTCGGGTCGCGGTTCACGATCACCAGAGCCGCGCCGTTGTCGGCGGCGATCCCGCACAGCGACGCCGCCGGCTCGACGGTCAGCGTGCTGCCGATGGCCAGCATCAGGTCACAGTCGGCGGCCGCGCGTACCGCCCGCCCCAGCACGGCCCGGTCGAGCGGCTGGCCGAACATGACGGTGGCGGACTTGAGTACCCCGCCGCACTCCAGGCAGGCCGGGTCGTCTTCGCCGCCGCGAACCCGGTCAAGAGCCTGGGCCATTGCGGTGCGGTCACCGCAGCCGACGCACATGGCGCCGAACATCGTTCCGTGCAGCTCAAGCACCCGCTCGGCCGGCGTTCCGGCCCGCTGGTGCAGTTCGTCGATGTTCTGGGTGATCACCACGGTGTCGATCGCCTCGCCTAGCCTGGCCAGGGCCAGGTGCGCGGCGTTGGGCTCGGCCGACCAGGCCGGATGATCAAGCCGGGCCTGCCACGATCGGCGCCGCACAGCCGGATCGGCCAGGTAGGCCCGGTAGGTCGAGAGCCGCTCGGCTGCCGGGTTGCGGGTCCAGAGGCCGTTGGGTCCCCGGAAGTCCGGGATGCCGGAATCGGTGGAGATCCCGGCCCCGGTCAGCACGGCCACGCGCTCGACGCCGCGCGTCCAGTCCTGCATCACCCGGCCATGATGTCAAACTCCGGCGGCTACTCGGTTCTTGATGCCCGGCCACCAGTCCGGCTCTGGCCGTGCGGTCTCGATCCACCACGTCGCGCCGGCCTGCTCGTAGGCGCCGATCTCTTCGGCTGGCTGCTTGGCGACCTCGGCCCAGACCGCCAGGTCATAGCCGGCGAGATTGCCGCGCTGGTCCGCGATCCGCGCGCCCACCTCCGTGAAATCGGCGGCCGACGGCCGGGCCAGCCCGGTGCTGTCATACCGGATCGGGACGAAACCGTCCCACCGAGCCGCCCGCTCGATCGGCCGCCGGTTCGGCAGGATGCCCGCGACCCAGACCGGGATCCGCGGCTGCTGCACCGGTGCGGGCGCGAATCGCACCGGGTCGATCTTGTACTTCTCGCCCTGGTAGCCGAACCGCTCGCCGCTCCACAGCCCGGCCATGATGTCCAGGCCCTCATCCAGCAGGTCGGCCCGCTCCCGCTCGCCCGACGGGTCGCCGAACAGGCCGAAATCGCCGTAGCTGGGGGAGCCGATCCCGACGCCCAGGATCACGCGGCCGGCGCTGAATCGGTCCAGCGTCGCCGTTTCCTTGGCTAGCTGCCAAGGACGGCGGCGCGGTACCGGCGTCACCATCGTCCCGATCTTGATCTTGGAGGTCCTGGTCGCCACGACCGCGAGAATCAGCCACGGATCGAGAATCGGCGGTCCATCACCGGAATTAGAGAACACCATGTGATCCCAGAGGAAATAACCGTCGAATCCGGCCTGCTCGACTTCGACACCGAGATCGGCGAAATCTTCTGGATTATCGCTGAACGGCGGCACCGCGATCCCGCGCAAAATCTTTGGCATAAAGAACGCATCCTTCGTGGCTTCTGCCTCGTTACCTGAGGCCGGTCAGGGCAGGCGGCTGGTCGCCGGGTAGTCGCTGCGCTCGGCCAGCAGCTGCTTGAGCCTGGCCGGTCCGCCCGCGCGTACCGCCAGATGCGCCTGCGCCAGCCCGCGCTGGGCGCCGCCATCGCCGTCGAAGGCCAGGACGCAGCGCTCGGGCTCGATGTTCGCCAGCGCCAGGATCGCTCCGGCACCGCCCATCGGCCCGGCCAGCGACAGCAGGGCCGAGGAGCCGACGTAGACCGAGCCGGTGTAGTGCGCGAGTTCGTCGAGCAGCCGGTCCGCGCTGCCGGAGGAGTCCTTGATGCCTTCGATCGGCAGATTTGGCAGATCCTGCACTGGTACGCCGGGGGAGGACACCCACGGGACGTGATAGGCGAGGACCGGCTTGCCGTCGGAGGCGCTGGCGACCGCCTCGTGGAACGCACATAGCTCGGTGGCGTCTTTGTAGTCCGGCGGCGGATAGGCCAGCATCACGTCGGCGCCGGCGTCGAGCGCGGCCTTGGTGAGGCCGACCGCGACCTCGGTGGAGGCGCCGCCGGTTCCGGCCAGCAGGGGGATGCCGGCCGGGATCGCTTTTCTGACCGCCCGGAGGAGCTCGGTGCGCTCGTCGTCGGTGAGCTTGCCGGCCTCACCGGTGGTGCCGTTGACCAGCACGGACTTCATGCCCCGGCTGACCAGGTCGGCGGCGTGCCTGCCGGTGGCTTCCGAGTTCACCTTGCCGTCGGGATCGAAGATCGTGACCAGCGCTACGCCGACTCCACTGAAAAGCCCCATGCCCGTCCTTTCCGGGTTACCGCCGCAGGTGTCGCCGACCTGGTTCCGCCGGTCCGGATGTCCGTCGCTCTGGTCAGAAGCACCCTTCGTCCCTATACTACAGTTCGTCGACAATCGACAATACTTGCGGTGGTTATTACCAGTTGTCAGGTGTGCGGGGGACAGGAGGGACGCATGGCAGTGGGCCGGTTTGACGGACAGGTCGCGATTGTGACCGGTGGATCCAACGGTATCGGCCGCGCGATCACGCACGCGTTCACCGAGGCGGGCGGATCTGTGGTGGTCTGCGACCTGGTCGATTCCGGGTACTTCGACGGCCAGCCAGCCGTGGTCACGCTGACCGGCGACGTCGCCGCGCCCGGGCTGGCCCAGGCGGCCGTCGCCGCGGCGACCGAGCGGTTCGGCCGCGTGGACGTGCTCGTCAACGACGCCGCCTCGTATCCGGACGGCCTGCTGCTCGAGACGACCCAGGAAGACTGGGACCGGGTCTTCGCGGTCAACGTCACCGGCTCGTTCATGATGATGCAGGCGTTCGCCCGGCACTGCGTGAGCGCGGGTCATCCGGGCGCGATCGTGAGCATCTCGACCGGCTCGGTGCGCAGCCCCCGGCCCGGTGGTGCCGCCTACGCGTCGTCGAAGGCGGCGGTGGAGACCATGAGCAAGACCTTCGCGATGGAGCTAGGCGTCCACGGGATCAGGGTCAACGTGGTCTCGCCCGGCTACATCGACGTGCGCGAGTGGAGCGAGGCGTACCCGGACCGGGCCCCCGACGACCTGCGCCAGGCGCTGGTCCGCCAGATTCCGCTGGGAGTCGGCGGGCATCCGCTGGACATCGCGTCGGCGGTGCTGTTCCTGGCCAGTGCGGAGGCCGGTCATGTCACCGGCGCCGTGCTCGAGATCGACGGTGGCTCAGGAGCCGGCCGGTACGGGCTGCGCGCCCATGTGAGCAAGGAAGACGCCAATGTCCGCGGCTGATCCAGACACCCCGATCATCTCGACCGTCAACGTCTGTAGGTATTTCTCGGTTGGTCACGGACGCGTCGGCAGTGCTGGCCCGTGGGGACGACCCCCCGCTCTGTCCTCCCGGGGGACTACCCCCGGAACCCCCGGCCCCCGCAGCCGGCCGGTGCTGAAGGCCATCGACGACGTCTCGCTCGACATCCGGCGCGGCCAGACGCTGGCGCTGGTCGGCGAGACCGGCTCGGGAAAGACCACGTTCGGGCGGCTGCTGCTCGGCCTGTACTCGCCGACGAGCGGCGACATCCTGTACGACGGCGCCAGCATCACCAATGCCCGCGGCGCGGCGGCCAAGACCGTCCGGCGGAACATCCAGGGCGTGTTCCAGGACCCCTACTCCTCGCTGAACCCGACGATGACCGTCGGGCAGTCGCTCGCCGAGGTGCTCCTGGTGCACAAGGTCGGCGACCGGTCGCAGCGGGCGGACATGGTCGCCGAATTGCTCAAGACCGTCGGGCTCTCTCCGGCCCAGGCGGCCAGGCGGCCCCAGGCGTTCAGCGGCGGCGAGCGCCAGCGCGTCGGAATCGCCCGCGCGCTCGCGGCCCAGCCAGAGGTTGTGATCGCGGACGAACCGCTGTCCGCACTCGACGTCTCGATCCAGGCCCAGGTGCTCAACCTGCTGATCAGCCTGCAGGAAGAACGCGGGCTGACCTACCTCTTCGTGACCCACGACCTCGACGTGGCCAAGCACATCAGCCAGCGGACGGCGGTGCTCTACCTCGGCCGGGTCGTCGAGTACGCGCCGACCGCCGAGATCTTCACCGAGCCGCTGCACCCGTACACCCAGGCCCTGGTCAAGGCCGCGCCGAAGCTCACCACCCAGCGCAAGACGATCAAGCCGGCCCTGACCGGCGACATCCCCAACGCGATCGAGCGCCCGCCGGGCTGCCACTTCCACCCGCGCTGCCCCATGGCGATGCCGATCTGCTCCCAGCAGGAGCCGCGGCTACTGCAGATCAGCGACAGCCGGACGGTGGCCTGCCACCTGCACGACAAGGAGCTAATGCCGGCCAGCGCCTGACGATCGGCCCGGCTCGGGAAAGCCTTCCAGGTAATGGTCGCGGATGGCGATGCGAAGGAGATCGATATCGCCGACGGTGACGGCTTGGAGAATGCCGCGATGACGGTCGACGGCGTCGTCGAGGCTGATGCCCTGCCGCTCCAGCGATGACCGCATGAGCGCGCCCATCTGACTGTTCATCATCGACCACAGATCCTTCAGGCGGCGTCGACCGGATACGTCGATGAGCAACTCGTGGAATTTCGTGTCGCTGTCGACCACGGCATCGAGATCATCGGCGCGGGCTCCGGCCGACATCTCCTCGAGCGCCTGGTGCAGGCCGCGGGCCAGTTCGTCGCGGTTCTTGCCGAGCCCGCCCGTCACGCTGGCGTCTTCGAGCACGTAGCGGGCGAAGCACACGTCCTCGGCGTCCTCGCTCGACATGCGGGTCACGATGCTGTAGCGGCGCGGCACGATTTCGATCAGGCCCTCGGACTGAAGGCTGCGCATGGCGTCGCGAATAGTGCCGCGGCTCACCCCGAATTCGGACGCCAGATTAGCCTCGACAAGCCGGGTATCCGCTGGCAGCTCATTATTAAGAATGCGGTGCCGCAGAGCGCGGCCTACTGCTTCTGGCAGCGACACGTGCTCGAGAATGGCGCCAGCCTCCTTCCGTTCGGCTCCGATTCTGCCAGCCCCGATTCTGCCAGCCCCGATTCTGCCAGCCCCGTCACGGTAGCATCAGCATAGAGGCGGTCAAACCGGTGTGACCAGCGCCGTCGTCCCGGGGGCGCAATGACCGGGCCGGGCCCGTCGCAATTACCGTCATTCCCGGTCCGTGCCCAGGTAGCGGGCTTGCCCCGTGCCCGAGCACGCCGATCGTCATCCAGCCGCGCCGGTAGCCCATGTTGTAGCGGGCGTCGATGTCGCTAATCGCGACCAGGTCGCCGAATCGCAGGCCGATACCATCGGCGGCGGTGAGCTGAAGGTCCAGGCACCAGGCGGGGGCCGGTCGCCCGAGCCCGTTGCCGGCCTTCTTCGCCGGGACTACCGCCGCCACGCTGACCTCGACGCCGGCGGTGCTGGCGGTGCTGGCGGTGCCGGCGGTCACCGGGAGCTTGGGCAGCAGGGCCGGGTCCAGGTTCATCAGCGTGACGTCGGCCGGCAGCCAGTCCGGCCTGGCGCCTTGCCCGATGGCCCGCACGCTCACCTGGTCGCCGGGTCGCATCGCGGCCAGCTCGTCGGCGTCGAAGCCGGCGATCACGCGGCCGGTCTCGCCGCGCTTGCCGAGCACCGCGCCGACGGCCCCGGCGGACGCCCCGGTCCTGACCTCGGCGCGGTTGCCGATGCAGGCGTAGAGCAGCAGTGCGTGCTGAGCCGCGGCGTCTGGGTGCACCAGGCAGGCACCGGGTGCGACGTGATCACCGCTGGTGTCGAACACCGAGTCGCCGAGCCGGACGCCGAGCACCAGCCCGCCATCGCCGACCGGCACGTAGGGGGCACCGTCGGCGTCGATCCGGTACGGGCTGTCGCCGAAGACCGGATGCTCGACCTGGCCGAGCAAGTTGACGGCTACCGGGGCCAGGCTGACGGGCTGATCGGTCATTACTGCGCTCCGGTGGTGTCGTGGTACCAGGTCGCCAGGTTGGCACCGGGGTCATCGACCAGCGCGAACGCCTCGGCCGGGCCGCTGAGCAGAGAGCTGGGTCCCGGTCCGTGGCCGAACATCATGCACTGCCCCGTCGAGATCACCCCGATGGTCAGGTACCCGGCCCGGTAACCCCGCCCGAACCGATGGTCTTGGTCGGCGAGCGCGACAATGTCGCCGATGCGCAGCCCCTCAAGGCCGAGCGACAGGTCCTCGCCGAGCCCGGCGTAGGCGCCCATCAGGTCGGTGTTGGCGTATTCGGAGATCATGCCGACGCCGGCTCCGATCGCCTCGGCCGGAATCCTCGCCGCGACGTGCACCTCCAGCCTGCCGTCCGGCCTGGTCCCGCCGGGCATCTGTTCGATCAGGCCGGGCGAGCAGTTCTTGACGCCGATGGTGCCGTGGTCGGTCAGGCGCAGCCCCTGCCCGACCGCCTGGATCGTGACCTGGTCTCCGGTGGTGATCTGCTGAGCGCCGGGCTCGGGGAAGTCGACCAGGACGTAGGCGTGCTGGCCGATCACGTGACCGCGCTGCCCGGCCGCCGGCCCGCTCGCCATCGTGACCTCGTTGCCGACGCAGGTCAGGAACTGCACGGCCATGTTCGCGCCCGGGTCGCGGTGCCTGACCGAGGCGCCAGGCTCGAGATGGTCGCTGGCGTAGCCGGTGGCCGGGTCGCCGCAAGCCGCGCCCAGCGTCATGCCGCCCATGCCGGGCAGCGCGAACGGCTGGCCGTCGGGCCCGACCCGGAAGCCGTGCCGGTCGGCCAGCGGCGGCCACACCTCGCCGGTCAGCACCTGGGCGACCAGGCCGGCCGCGTTGGTCGCGACTCTCATAGCTGCCCGCCCGGCCCGCCCGTCGCCCCCAGCGGGAAGTCGACCCAGGCCCGTTGCCGGTAGGACGCCTCGAACGCGTTGATGGTCTCCTGCACCAGCGCCGCCTGGGCGAAGTCACCCTGGCAGACCGGCCGGTCGCCGGCGATCTCGGAGATGAAATCGCTGATCAGGCACGAGTAGAACAGGAACTCCCACGGCTCGCGCGAATGGCCGCCGGCCGGGAAGAACTCGGCCGGGATCTCCCGCTCGACGAACTCGACCGAGTTCTTGGTCGCGGTCTTGATCGTCTGGCAGATCCCGAACTCATCGACCAGCCGGGCGATGATCGCGCCCTGCGACCCGTAGATCCGCGCTTCGATGCCCGGGTAGTTGCCCACGGTGACGTAGGAAGACTGAATGGAGGCGAGAGTGTTCCCGCGGGGGCCGGGGGTTCCGGGGGTAGTCCCCCGGGTTGACGGAGCGGGGGGTCGCTCCCCCGGGTCAGCACTGCCGAATTCGGCGATCCGCATGTCGCCGTCGTCGATGTCGGCCCGGGACATCTGGCCGGTGTCCCTGATCATCCGGACCGGCACGAAGTTGCGCATGGCGCCGACGACGGACTGCAGCGGCCGGTCCAGCCACCAGTGCATGATGTCGATGACCGGCGCACCGTAGCCCTCGATCGAGGAGACCGCGATCTGGTCCGGGTCGGCCTCGGGATCGAACTGCCGCAGGGGGGTGGCCGGATCGATCCACTGGCTGTTCTGCTCGTAGCCGTTGAAGATGTACGGCTCGCCGACAAAGCCGGAGTCGATCAGCGACTTCGCGTACTGGATCGCCGGCGCGTACCGGAACGTGAACCCGACCTTGGTCTTCAGGCCCTTCGACGCCGCCAGTTCGGCCGCTTCTCGAGTTTTGACGTAGTCGGGATGTACCGGCTTCTCGCACAGCACGTGCTTGCCAGCCGACAGCGCCGCGTGGCTGATCTCGTAGTGCGGCCGGTTCCCGGTCACCACGTCGATGACGTCGATGGCCGGGTCCTCGAGCAGTTCCCGGTAGTCGCTCACGGTGCGGGTGACGCCGAACTCGGCCGCCACCTCGGCGAGCGCCTCGGCGTTGCTATCGCACAACGCGATCACGTCGGCCCGCCCGTCCCGCAGCCAGCCGGGAATGTGAGCGTGCCGCGCCCACCGCCCGGTCCCCACGACCGCCACTGCCAGCTTGCCTGATGCCATGGATCTCGCCTTATCTCTCAATAACCAGCAGTCACGTCGAAGGTGTTGCGCAGCGGCTCACCAGCTAGCCAGCGCCTGAGGTTGTCGGTGAACAACTCGGTGATCAGCTCGTTCTCGACCGAGACGGTCGAGGCCGAGTGCGGCGAGACCAGCACGTTGGGCAGCGCCCACAGCGGCGAGGTCTCCGGCAGCGGTTCGGTCTCGAACACGTCAAGGCAGGCTCCGCCGATATGTCCGGAGGTGAGCAGATCGATCAGCGCTGCTTCATCCACGACCTGGCCGCGAGAAAGGTTCACCAGCACCGAGCCGGCCGGCATCGCTTCGAGTTCAGCCCGCCCGATCAGCCCGAGCGTCCGCTCGGTCAGCGGGCAGGCCAGCACGAGGGCGTCGGCGCCGGGAAGCACAGAGGCCAGCTCGGTGTCGTCGGCATAGGAAGACACGCCGGGCACCTGGTAACTGCGTCCCGGGCGGCCGACCCCGATCACCTCGATGCCGGCGGCGGCGAGCAGGGACGCGACCTGGCGGCCGACGCCGCCGAGCCCGACCAGAACGGCTCGGGTGCCGCGCAGCTGCCTGGTCGTGTGCCGCTGCCAGTGCCGCCGCGCCTGCCAGTCGTGCAGCACGGGAGCGCCCTTGGCGAAGTACAGCAGCCCGAACAACGCGAACTCGGCCAGCGGAACCCCGTGCACGCCGGCGGCCGTGGTGAACTCGATCGGGGCGTCGATCAGCCCGGTGCGCTCAAGCAGCCCGCCGATGCCGGCGCTGGTGCCCTGGATCCAGCGCAGCCTGGGGCTGTTCGCCGGGATCTGGTCGACCGCCTGCCAGTCGAAGTCAAAGCTGACGTCGGCGGCCGCCCGCAGCTGCGACCAGCGCGCCAGTTCGGCGGCGCTCAGGTCGCGCTTGATGCCGGTATGGTCGCACTGATAGCGGGGGACCGGCAGCAGTTCGGGTTCGTAGAGCAGCCGGATCCGGGGATCGACCGCTGCGATCCGCTCCGCGAACTCAGCCTCAAGCGGCGAAGCGATCAGCACATTGAGCACTACAACCCTCCGGACGATTGTCGACAGTCAACGAATATCTCAGGCCGCGCCGGTCTAGTCAAGGCGGGATCTCGCCCGGTAACGCCTGATAAATAAGGAGATTCTCGGCCAGACCACGGGGAGATCACGGACGGCGGGGCGCAAAAGGTCTATTGACCTTGCCTCGGTACCTACCTACAGTTAGACCACGCTGTCGACAATCGACGAAATGGGGGTGCGCCAACATGCTTCGCGCTCACAGGCTAAGAACGCTGGGCCTAGGCTTGATCGCCATCACCCTGAGCGCTGTCGGCTGCTCGAGCGGAAGTTCGGGCACGAGTTCCGGATCGGGACCGGCCGCCGGTAACAGCACCCTGGTGATCGCCAACGCCGTCCGGGTGGACACCCTCGACCCCGAGGCCAACTCGGTGAACGAGTCCATCTGGATGGACCAGAACCTTTACAGCCGCCTGCTACAGCCGAATGCGACCGGGACCGCTCTGGTACCCGACCTCGCAACTTCATGGACCATCGCGCCCGACGGGCTCACCTACACCTTCCACTTGCGCGACGCCAAGTTCTCCGACGGCTCACCGGTGACCGCGAATGATGTGGTGTTCTCGATTGACCGGTCGCGCAAGTTCTCAGGCGGATGGGGATTCCTGCTGACCGCGGTCAAGACCATTACCGCGCCGAACGCTCACACCGTGGTCTTTACGTTGTCGGAAAAGCACGCGCCGCTCCTGGCTGATCTGGCCATGTACGCGTACTCGATCGTGCCGCAGAAGCTGGTCACCTCGCAGGGCAAGGCCTTCTTCCAGCACCCGGTCGGCAGCGGTCCGTTCCACGTGACCTCCTATAAGCCAGACAGCGAAATCGATCTGGCCGCCAACCCGGTCTTCTACGGCACCAAGCCGAAGGTCGCCAAGGTCAAGTACCTGATCGTGCCCGACGACAACACCCGGGTGCTGATGCTGGAGAGCAAGAAGGCGGACATCATCGAGAACCCGCCCGGCAACCTCACCAGCCAGATCGACAAGACCCCCGGCCTGCACGTGAACCTGTTCCCGTCCACCAGGGTCGACTTCATCCAGATGGACGAGCACTTCGCGCCGTTCAAGAAGCAGCTTGTCCGCGAGGCGATCAACTACGCGATCGACCGCAAGGCGATCGTGAAGCTCGCCTACCAGGGCGACGCGGTGCCCGGCGCCTCGTTCATGCCGTACCACATGGAGTTCTACGACAACTCGATCCAGCCGTACCCGTACGACCCCGCGAAGGCGAAGAAGTTGCTGGCCCAGGCCGGTTACCCGCATGGCTTCAAGGCCTTCATCATCACCGTCAGCGGCGACGTGGCCGGCCAGGCCGAGGCCGTGGTCGTCAAGTCCGAGCTGGCCCAGGTCGGGATCAACCTGTCGATCCAGTCCTATGAGTTGCTCACCGCCTATGACAAGGAAGACGGCGGGCACTCGGAGTTCGGCGAGCGTTACTGGACGAACGACATCATCGACCCCGACGAGGTCGCCACCTTCGGTGCCGACTGCAAGGGCGGCGCCAACGCCTTCAACAGCTACTGGTGCAGCTCGCAGGCCACCAAGCTGGTGGGCGAGGCCAGGTCGGAGCTAAACGACTCGGCCCGGCAGAACCTCTACAGCCAGATCCAGCAGATCATCTACAGCCAGTCGCCGTTCATCGTGACCGACTACAGCCCGTACCGGTATGGCGTCGGCAGCTGGGTCAAGGGATTCCACGTGACCCCGCTCGGCAACTACGACCTGTCGCTGGAGACTCTCACGGTCGCCCAGCACTAGGTCAGGCCAGCTACCGGAATACGAGAAGGAAGAGGTTACGGGTGAGCCGATTCGGAACGCTGCCGCGTCGGCTCATCCACCTCGTCATCATCTTGTTCGGGATCACGCTGGTGACGTTCTTCCTGCTCCGGCTGATCCCCGGTGACCCGGCGCTGGCCATTCTCGGCAGCAGCTACACCCACGCGCGGGCGACCGCGATCGACGCGTCGCTCGGCCTGAACAAGCCGATCTGGACTCAGTACGGGCTGTTCATGGACCACCTGTTCCATGGCAACCTCGGCTACTCCTACTTCTACAGCGAATCGGCGACCACGGTGATCAGCCAGCACCTGGCGCCGACGGTATTCCTGGTGATCTACAGCGCGGTGCTCGCCGCCGCGATCTCGCTGCCGCTCGGGTTCATCTCCGGGGTCCGGCGCGGCGGCGTCGTCGACCAGTCGACCCGGGTGTTCTTCACGATCAGCTTCGCGATGCCGGCCTTCTGGCTCGGCATCATCATGCTGCTGGTGTTCAGCGTGCACCTGAACGTCTTCCCGCTCAGCGGCTTCGGGGCCGGGATCATCGGCCACCTCCATTCCCTGTTCCTCCCCGCGCTGACGATCGCGCTCGGGTTCTCGACCGTGCTGATCAGGAGCCTGCGGGCCGCCACTATCTCGACCCTGCAGGCGGAGTTCATCGACACCGCCCGGATGAAGGGCATCGCCTACCCGACGGTGCTGCGGCGGCACGTGTTCAGGGTCGCGGTACTTGCCGTGGTCGCCGTGTACGGCGTGAACCTCGCCTACCTGATCAGCGGCACCGTGCTGGTCGAGAACGTGTTCTCGCTGCCTGGCCTCGGCCAGTTGCTGGTCAACTCGGTGTCCAACCGTGACTACCCGGTCGTGCAGGCGGTGGCGCTGCTGTTCGCGGTGCTGATCGTGCTCATCAACCTGCTGACCGACATCACCCAGGCCAGCCTCGATCCTCGCGTCGGTCAGGAGATAGGCGAATGACGTCGCAGAGACTCCCGGGGGCCGGGGGGTCCGGGGGTAGTCCCCCGGGTAGGCAGAGCGGGGGGTCGTCCCCCCGGGCATCATGGACGCTGCATCCGTCCGAGGCGCTGCTCAAGGTCGCGGAGCGGACCGCCAAGCGGAGCCGCAGCACCGGGCGCCGCCGGATGGTGCTGATCATCGGGCTGGCCATGCTCGGGATCGCGATCCTCGCGATCGTCGGGGCGCCGCTGCTCGCCGGCGTCTCGCCGATCAAGATCGACGTGCTGCATCCACTTTCGCCGCCGGGGACCGGGGGCCACCTGCTCGGCACCGACCAGTTCGGCCGCGACGTCCTGGCCCGCATCCTGTACGGCGGCCGAATCGACCTGGCGATCGCGTTCGGCGCGACCAGCGTCACGCTGGTCTTCGGCACGATCGTGGGCCTGGTGGCCGGCTACTTCGGCGGCTGGGTCGACAACCTGCTGATGCGGATCGTCGACCTGTTCTTCGCGTTCCCGTTCCTGGTGCTGATCATCGCGATCATCGCGATGCTCGGCCCGAGCATCTTCAACATGTTCGTGGCGATCTGGATCACCAGCTGGGTGAGTTACGCCAGGATCATGCGGGCGCAGACCATCGTCGCCAAGAAACAGCAGTATGTGCTGGCCGCCCGGGCGCTCGGGTACTCCCGCATGCGGGTCATGTTCCGGCACATCATGCCGAACACGGTGTCGGCGGTGATCGTCTTCTCGATGGTCGATGCGATCGGCAACATCATCCTGGCCGCCTCGCTCGGCTTCCTCGGCCTGGGCGCTCAGCCGCCGAGCCCGGAGTGGGGGACTATGATCTCCGACGGCCAGAATTACATCTTGTCGTCGTGGTGGATCGCCACCCTGCCTGGCCTCGCGATCGTCTTCGTAGGCGTCGCGTTCAGCCTCATCGGCGACGGCCTCGCCGACATCCTGCGGCCAGGTGACCGGTGACTGCGGGGGAAAGAGACACTGCTCTCCTAAGTGTCCGAGATCTGCGCACGTACCTGGCGACCAGGCACGGGGTGGTCCGCGCCGTGGACGGGGTGTCGCTGGAGGTGCGCGAGGCCGAGGTGCTCGGCGTGGTGGGGGAGAGCGGCTGCGGCAAGACCGTCACCTGCCGCACGATCATGGGCCTGATGCCGCGCAAGGGCACCTACAGCAGCGGCGAGGTGATCTATCACCCGAGGGGCGAGGCCAACCTGCTGACGGTCTCGCAGAAGGAGCTGCAGCGGCTGCGCGGCAGCCAGCTCGCGATGATCTTCCAGGATCCGATGACCGCGCTGAACCCGGTCCGCACGGTCGGTGACCAGCTGATCGAGGCGGTGACCGCGCACGCGCGGATGTCGCGCGAAGAGGCGCACGGGCGCGCGATCAGCCTGCTGGTCAGGGTCGGGATCCCCGCCCCTGACCAGCGGATGAAGGACTACCCGTTCCAGTTCAGCGGCGGGATGCTGCAGCGCGCGCTCATCGCGATCGCGCTTGCTTCCGAGCCGAAGCTGCTGCTCGCCGATGAGCCAACCACATCGCTGGACGTCATCATCCAGGACCAGATCCTCAGCCTGCTGCTCGAACTGCAGCGCGACACGGGGATGAGCATGATCCTGGTCAGCCACGACCTCGCGGTGATCACCGAGGTCTGCGACCGGATCGTGGTGATGTACGGCGGCCAGATCGTCGAGGAAGGCGACACCGCGACGATCATCTCCGAGCCCCGCCATCCCTACACCAGGGCACTGCTCGAGGCGCTTCCGCAAGGTGGTGAGCGGGGTCAGCTGCGCAGCATCCCTGGTGCCCCGCCGAGCCTGATCGACGCGCCGCCCGGATGCCGGTTCGCGCCGCGCTGCCCGCTGGCCACCGATGAGTGCTCCAGCTGGGCCACCGAGCTTCTCGATACCGACGGTCCAGGTCACCGGGTCAGGTGCTGGCGGCATCAAGAGGTAAGGGGGTCGGCTACATGGCAGGCAAGCGACTCGGCATAGGGGTCATCGGCGCCGGGCGGTGGGCGAACTGGGCGCACCTGCCCGGCTGGGTGCGCGACGAGCGCTGCCAGCTGGTAGCCGTCTGCGACCGGGATCTGGACCGCGCGAACAAGGCCGGGCAGGAGTTCGGGGCCCAGTTCGTCACCGGTGACTACCGCGAACTGCTGGCCCGCGACGACATCGACATCATCGATGTGGTCACAAGGGACTCCGACCATTTCGAGCTCAACATGGCCGCGCTGCAAGCCGGCAAGCACGTGCTCAGCGAGAAGCCGGTCGCGCACGACTTCCGTGACGTGCGCCGGGCCGCCGACCTGGCCGCCGCGAGCGGGCTGAAGACCAAGGTCGGCCTCACGTTCAGGTACAGCCCGGCGGTCAGGTACTTCAAGCACCTGATCGACAGCGGCAGCCTGGGTACTCCTTATATCTACAACGCCTACGAGCAGAACTCGCAGTGGCTGAAGCCGGAATCGCCGCTGCGCAGCGGTGAGCGGTCCGGCGACCGGCCGTTGCAAGTCGCCTCGCTCGAAGGGTACGGCGCCCCGGTCATCGACATCGGGCACTGGTTCATGGGCAGCGACCTGACCGCGGTCGTCGGGGTGATGCGGAACTTCGTCCCTGAGCGGATGATCCTCGATACCGGACAGATGGCCAGGGTCAATATCGACGACGGGGACATCTTCATCGGCGAGTTCGCCAGCGGCGCGATCTGCTCGGTGCAGACCAGCTTCGTGACCGTCGGCAACTACCCGGGCATCGAGGTGCGGGTTTACGGCAGCGAGGGCGCGGCCATCGCCCGGCTGGTCGAGGAATTCGGCATCTGCGAGACGTTCAAGGTCGCCCGGCCCGACGATGTGGAGTTCAAGGAGGTGGAGGTGCCGCAGAGCTACTACCCGGCCGGCGGCAGCCCGCGCGAGTCCTGGCGCACCTTGTACTACGCGAACCTGGTGGCCAATTTTGCCAGCGAGGTACTCGGTGAGATCGAGGGCAACGAAGGCAACTTCAACGACGGGCTGTGGGTGCAGGAAGTGGTGAACGCCGTGGAGATCAGCCACCACGAGCGCCGCTGGGTCAGCCTGCCGCTTGAAACACCGTTGTCATAGGTTGGGGCAATGACTGACACTCCACCCGTACGCTGGGGCATCATCGGCACCGCCAACATAGCCAGGGCGCAGTTCCTGCCGGCGCTCCGGGTCGCGGGCGGGGTGGCCGCCGCCGTCGCGGGCCGGGACGGCGAACGCGCTAAGCAGTGGGCGAGTGAGCACGGCGTCGAGCGCGCGATCACCGGCTACCAGAACCTGATCGACGATCCGGACATCGACGCGCTCTATAACCCGCTGCCGAACTCGATGCACGCCGATCAGGCGATCGCCGCGCTGCGGGCCGGAAAGCCGATGCTATGCGAGAAGCCGCTGTGCGGCACGCTGGCCGATACCGAGCGGGTGCTCGCGGTCGCGCGCGAGACGGGCACGCTGCTGTGGGAGGCATTCGTCTTCCCGTTCAACGAGCACATGGACCGGGTCAGGTCGCTGCTCGCCGATGGCGCGATCGGCGAACTGCGCGAGGTCCAGGCGGACTTCCACTTCTTGATCACCAAGCCGGGCAACATCAGGCTGTCGGCCGGCCTTGAAGGCGGCGCGCTGCGCGACGTCGGCTGTTATCCGGTCAGGCTCGCCCAGGAAGTCTTCGGCGAGCATGAGACCGCGTGGGCCACCAGGGAAATCGGCGGGGACGGCGTGGACGTCGAGACCTGGGGCACGCTCGGGTATAGCGGCGGCCGCAGGCTGCTGCTGTCCTGCGGCATGCGCCGGGGCGCCGACACTTTCTCCCGGCTGCTCGGCGACAAGGGACAGATTCAGCTGAGCAACCTTTACCACCCCGGACCCGCCGACCACGTGGTGCTGCACCCGACCGGCGGCACGTCGGTCGAATTCCAGGCCAGCGTCCACGAGCCGGCGTTCACCGCCGCGCTGCGGCACATCAACGCGGCCATCGCCGGCCAGGAGCAGCCTCGCCTGCTTGCCGTGGACACATCATTGGCCACGGCCCGCGCCCTGCATGATCTGGCGTCTGCATAAAACGCAATAAATTCACCGGCCCTGGACTACTCTTTCGCCGGTCCTTGCGGTATGGGTGGTAGTTGAAGATCGAGGCGGCCGTCATTCCGGTTGGTTACGGTTCAGCCACAATAGGCCGCTCAGGTTGCGTGCCTACCTCCGCAATGGTTATGTCGTTCAAGTTTTAGCATTCGTAGTGCAATGACTGCTAGCAGAGGCAGTTGGCAAGGAGCATGTCCTTCGTGAGCTTTGACTCATTGGACGTCAGCGGGCTCAAGGTCAGCTTCGGCAGCCTAACCGCGCTCGATGACGTGTCGCTGACGGCCGGGCCGCGCATGGTGACCGGGATCATCGGCCCCAATGGCGCGGGCAAGACGACGTTGCTGAACGCGATCTGCGGGTTCGTCAAGCCGCAGGCAGGGGCGATCACTTTCGAAGGCAAAGACCTGATCAAGGCCCGCCCAGATCAGCTCGCGGGCTATGGAATTGCGCGTACCTTGCAGTCGGTCGGGCTCTTCAGCGGGCTGACCGTGGCCGAGAACGTCATGGTCGGGGCCGGGGTGCGGTCACGATCGGGTTTCTGGTCGGCGCTGAGCGCCTGGCCGAGGTCCGACCAGGACGAGCGCATGCTGCACGCAACGGCGATGGCTGCGCTTGACCGGGTCGGCATCGCGGAGCTGCACGGGCGACTGCCGGCCACCTTGCCGCACGGCTCGCGCAAGCGCGTCGCCCTGGCCCGGGCGCTGGCCGCGCACCCCAGGATGCTGCTGCTCGACGAGCCGGCCAGCGGCCTGGCCGAAGACGAACTGCCTGAGCTGGGCGAGCTGATCACCGAACTGGCCAAGGACGCGGGCGTGCTGGTCATCGAGCACCGGATGGACCTGATGATGTCGGTCTGCGACCACATCTTCGTGCTCGACTTCGGCGTGCTGATCGCTGCGGGCAGCCCGGCGCAGGTGCAGGCCGACCCGCTGGTGACCGAGGCCTACCTCGGGGCGGTTCACGAGGCGCCTTTGCCAGCACCGCCGGGGGTTCCAGGGGGTCGCCCCCCTGGGCTGGCACCGCCGCACGATGGGGATGAGGCATGAGCAGCCCGGCGACGCTTGAGGTGCGCGAGGTCTCGGCCGGTTACGGCGCGGTGCCGGTCCTGCGCGGCGTGACGATCACCGCGCAGGCCGGCACGATCACCGCCGTGCTCGGTGCCAACGGGGCCGGCAAGACCACGTTGCTGCGCGTGATCGACGGCTCGCTCAAGCCGAGCCAGGGCCAGATCTGGCTGGACGGCGCGAACCTGGCCGGGCGGCGCCCCGAGGATGTCAGCCGGGCCGGCGTGGCGCACGTGCCCGAGGGCCAGGGCGTGATCACCGAGCTCACGGTGGCAGAGAACCTGCAGCTCGGGCTGCTGCTGCGGCCCCGCTCCGAGCGGGCCGCGGCGCTCGCCGACATTTACAACCGGTTCAGCGTGCTCGCCGACCGCCGGTTCAAGGCGGCCGGCACGCTGTCCGGCGGCGAGCGCCAGATGCTGGTCATCGCCAGGGCGCTGGCGACCAACCCGCGGGTGCTGCTGCTCGACGAGCCTTCGCTGGGCCTGGCCCCCAAGATCGTCCTCGACGTGCTCGACCTGATCGGCCGGCTCAAGGCCGAGACCGGACTGACGATCATCCTGGTCGAGCAGAACGCACGCAGCGCCCTGGCCATCGCCGACCTCGGCGTCGTGCTCAATCTCGGCGGCGTCGTCGCCACTGCCCCGGCCGGCCAGCTCGCTGCCGACGAGGCCCTCCGACGACACTACCTGGGCTTTTAACAGAAGAACGGCGGAAGGACAGCGCGACGGATGGTCGAGTTCCTCGAATTCACCCTTCAGGGGATCAGCGCCGGGCTGATTTACGCGGCGATCGCGCTGTCCCTGGTGCTGATCTGGCGTGGCACCCGGGTGCTGAATTACTCCCAGGGAGCGATGGCGATGCTGACATCGTTCGTCGCGCTCGAGATCGAGTACCGGACCGGCAACTACTGGTTCGCCTTCGTCGGCGCGCTGCTCTCGGGCCTGGTCGTCGGCGGGGTCACCGAACGGCTGGTCACCCGGCAGGTGACCAACAAGCCGCCGCTGAACGCCGTGATCGTTACGATCGGGCTGCTGATCGGCATCGAGGGACTGGCCGGGGTGCTGTTCGGCGGCAACAACCGGTCGTTCCCCACGCCGTTCTCACCGAATGGGCTCAGCATCGGCAGCGTCGCGCTCGGCATCACCAGGAATGACATCTTCATCGCGGTCGCCGTGCTGATCGCGGCTGGCCTGCTGGCGGTGGTGTTCCAGTACACCTCGATCGGCCTGCAGTTGCGGGCGACCGCGTTCAACACGCCGGTCGCCCGGCTGCTCGGGGTCAGGGTCGGCGGGATGCTGACCCTCGGCTGGGCACTGGCCGGCCTGCTCGGTGCCCTGGCCGGGATGCTGGTCAGTCCTTCGACGCTGCTCAGCCCGAACAGCATGGACACGATCTTCGTGCTCGGATTCACCGCTGCGGTCATCGGCGGGCTGGAGAGCCCGGGCGGCGCGATTGTCGGCGGCCTGATTCTCGGCATCGTGCTCAGCTATGCCGGCGGCTACCTCGGCAGCGAGGTGGTCAATCTGTTCGGCCTGGCCGCCTTGCTGCTGGTGCTGATGCTCAGACCCACCGGACTGTTCTCGTCGGCCCCGGCAAGGCGGGTGTAGCTCGCGATGAACTCGACCCCCGATCAGATCTTCATCGGAGCGGCCAGCCGCTTCGCGCCCTGGGTAGTCAGGACTACCGGCCGCCGGCATGTCGCGCTGGCGCTGGCCGGCGCCGCCGTGCTTGTCATCGCCTCGATCGTGCTCGACCAGTACCGCGATTACCAGATGGCGCAGGTGGCCGCCTCGGTGGTCGCCGTGGCCGGCCTCACCGTGCTGATCGGCCTGTCCGGCCAGATCTCGATCGGCAACGGCGCGTTCATGGCGGTCGGCGGCTACGTCGCCGCGTTGCTGTTCATGCACCTGAACTGGCCGTTGATCGTCATCCTGATCGTCGCCACCGCGGCCGCCGCCGTCGTCGGGGCGATCTTCGGCGTCGCCGCCGCCCGGCTTCGCGGCCCGTACCTAGCCGGCGCGACGCTGATGCTGGCGGTGGCGCTCCCGTTCTTCGCGACGAGGTTCTCCGGACTGCTCGGCGGCGATCAGGGCCTGGGCTTCTTCGTCACCGTGCCAGGGTTCCTCGGCGTGAACTTTTCCCCGCTGCGCTGGCAGGCCTGGGTGAACTGCGCCGCGGCGCTGTTCGCGATGGTGCTGCTGGCCAACCTCGTGCGCAGCAAGATCGGCCGGTCCTGGCGGGCGGTCAGGGACGACGAGGTCGCGGCCGCGCTGGCCGGGATCAACGTCGCCAGGATGCAGATACTCGCCTTCATCATCAGCGCGGCGTACGCGGGCCTGGGCGGCGTACTGCTCGCGGTCGTGGTCGGCACGGTCTCGCCGAGCCTATTCACGCTCAGCCTGTCGATCCAGTTGCTGACCGCCGCCGTGCTTGGCGGTCTTGGCAGCCTGTCCGGTGCCATCTACGGCAGCATCTTGCTGGTCATCGTGCCGACCTACCTGACCAACGTGGCGACCAGCCACGGCCTGACCCAGGCCACTAGCTCGTCCATTCCGATCCTGGCCTACGGCGTCGTGCTGATCGTCGTGATGCTGGCATTCCCGCGCGGTATCGCAGGCGGGATCTCGCGGCTGATCGGTCCGGCTCCGCAGCCGGACTCTGATTCAGCGGCAGCCGCATTGACCTCGTGGCGTCGGCGCTCGCCGGCGGCAGACCGCAAGGAGAAAGGAAGAACATGATCAGATCGCATCCGGCGAGGATGGCGGCCATCGCCGGACTCGTCACCCTGAGCCTGGCGGCAGCCGCCTGCAGCTCGTCCGGCAGCAGCAGCAATGGCGGCGGCAAGTCTGGCGGCGGCAAGACCCCGCTGACGGCCTCAGCGCCCGGCATCACGACCTCGCAGATCACGATCGGCTCCCACCAGCCGCTCACCGGCATAGCCGCCCCTGGCTACGACGAGATCGCCCCCGCATCGAACGCGTACTTCCAGCACGTCAACGCGCACGGCGGCATCTACGGCCGGAAGATCGTCTACAAGTTCCTCAACGACCAGTACAACCCGTCGATCACCTCGACGGTCGTGCACCAGCTCATCCTGCAGGACAGCGTCTACGCCATCTTCAACGGCCTCGGTACCCCCACCCACCTGGCCGTGGCCCCGTTCATCAACAGCGAGAAGGTCCCCGACGTGTTCGTGGCCTCCGGCTGCGAGTGCTGGAACAACACCAGTTCCCTGCCGGACACCTTCGGCTGGCAGCTTGACTACGTCCGCGAGGGCAAGATCCTCGGCGACTACATCAAGCAGCACTTCGCCGGCAAGAAGGTCGGCGTCTTCTACCAGGACGATGAGTTCGGCCAGGACGGCCTGAAGGGTCTCACCTACGAGGTGCCGAAGTCCCAGCTCGTGTCCAAGCAGAGCTATGACCCGACCAACACCAAGATCGGCCCGCAGATCGCCGCGCTCAAGGCGGCGGGTGCCCAGGTCGTGGTCTCGTTCACGGTGCCCGCGTTCACCGCGATCATGAAGCTCACGATGCTCGGCCTGAAGTACGGCCCGAAGCTCGTGGTCAGCGACGTCGGCTCCGACCCGATCACCCTGGCGGGCCTGCTGGCAGCGTTCGCCAAGAACAAGACCGCCGGGTTCGGCAACTCGCTCACCCAGGGCATCATTACCGACAGCTACCTGCCATCGACCGGCCAGACCAGCAACAGCTGGATCCAGCTGTTCAGCAAGATCCAAAAGCAGTACCTGCCGAAGCTGCCGCTGGACGGCAACGTCCTGTACGGGCTTTCGGTCGGTTACACCTTCGTGCAGGCCATGTTCAAGGCCGGCCGGAATCCGACCAGGCAGGACCTGATCGACGCGATCAATGGCGGCCTCGGCCAGGATGCCGTAGTCGCTCCGTACGCCTACTCAGCCACCGACCACAATGGGACCACGGGCGCGTACATGGCCGTGATCAAGAACGGGACGCTCGTGCCGACCAGTGGCGTGTTCGTCACCGATGACACCCCATCCGGGGCGATTACGGCGGACAGTACCCCGCCGCCCCCTGCTCCCGGGAGCGGCATTCCGTCGCCGTAGGTTACCGCCAGGTAACGAGGCCGGCCCGCGTTCCGCGGGCCGGCCTCACGGCCGGTCGCAGATACTGACAGGAAACATTGGCACCCGTATGGTTCTTCCATGACCGGTGAGGCGGCGTTCGGCACGACCGTGGCGGGCTACACGGGCACGATTCCCCGGCTGCTCGACCGGGCGGCGCGGCGCGACCCCGACGGGATCTGGCTGTTTTCTGACGAGAAGAGCCTGTCCTTCGCGCAGGTGGCCGGCGAGGTCGGAGTACTGGCGGAAGCACTCGCCGACGAAGGCATCGGCCACGGTGACCTGATCCTGCTCACAGCCAGGACCGCCCCTGCCTACCTGATGGCCTGGCTGGCGCTGGCCAGCCTCGGCGCGGTCACCGTCCCGGTCAACCCGGCCAGCAGCGAAGCCGAGTTCGCCGGGCTGATCCGGCAGGTCGAGCCGCTTGCCGTGCTGACCGACCCCGAGCTGGAACCGGCGATTAATGTGGCCGTGCAGCAGGCCGGTAAAGGCGGCCGACGGGTGCGAAGCGTTATAAATGTAAATTCAATTGGCGACGGGAAGCCAGGCGAGCGTTCCGCTGCTCTGCCTGGCTCTGACGTCCGTCCCGATGATCTGGCGGTGCTGATTCCGACCTCGGGGACGACCGGTCGGTCCAAGCTGGTCATGCAGACGCACCGGGCGTACGTGATGGCCGGCGAGGGCTTCCCTCACTGGATGGAACTCGACGCCAGCGACCGCCTGATGACCTCGCTGCCGCTCTTCCACATCAACGCGCCGATCTACTCGGTGCTCGGGTCGCTGGCGTGCGGTGCGGGACTGGTCCTGCTGCCCAGGTTCTCTGCCAGCGGGTTCCTCGACGCGGCCCGTCGGCACGGGGCGACCGAGTTCAACGCGATCGGCGCGATGCTCGAGATCTTGATGCGTCAGCCGGAGCGGCCCGACGACGCCGACAATCCATTGCGCCTGTGCTATACCGGGCCGGCTCCCGAGCGGGCTCGCCAGGAGGAGATGGAGCGCCGGTTCGGCCTGCGGATTGTCGTCGGCTACGCGATGTCAGAGTCGCCGTACGGGCTGATCTGGCCCCATGGCTCCCGGCCGTACGGCACGCTCGGCACCGTGCGCCAGCACCCGTATCTCGGGAAGATCAACGAGGCCAAGGTGGTGGCCGTCGACGGGGCGGGTGATCCGGGCGGCGACGCCGGGCTGGCCGAGGAGGAGGTCGAGCTCGGGCCGGGGGAGACCGGGGAACTGCTGCTGCGCAACCCCGTGCTGACGCCGGGGTACCTGGGCATGCCGCAGGAGACGGCCGCCGTGCTGACCGGTGATGGCTGGCTGCGCACCGGGGACCTGGTGACGGTGAACGACCACTGCACCTATACGTTCGTGGGCCGGCGCAAGGAGGTGTTGCGCCGCCGGGGCGAGAACCTCTCTCCGCTTGAGGTGCAGGAGGTGCTCGATAGCCATCCGGACGTGGTGGAGTCGGCGGTGGTCGGCGTCGCGTCCGAGCTGACCGAGGATGAAATCAAGGCGTTCGTGGTGCTCGCCCCGGGCGCGTCGGCCGACTTCGATGCGCTGCGGGCCTACGCCGCCGAGCGGCTGTCGGCGTTCAAGGTGCCGCGGTTCTGGCAGCTGATCGATGCGCTGCCCCGTACGCCGACCGCGCGGATCGCCAAGCACCGCCTGCCAGAAGGACACCAGCCGGGGGAGTACGAGAGCCAGGGCTAGCCCTGGTGGACCAGCCCCGGCTGCCCGGGTCGTCAGATCCGGTAGAACAGGTTCAGGAAGCGGTCGGCCAGCGCGGTGTCGCCGCTGACCGTGCCGCCGTTGATCCGGCCGAAGGCGGTCAGCACCATGGCGGCCGGGTCGAACTCGATGATGGCAGGCAGGTCGTCGATGTCGCCGGGCTCGTAGCTCATTCCTGATTCGCTCACCGAGACCCTGGTGTCACCGCCGTTGCGGCCGCTTACCCGAACGCCGATCGTGAACGGCGTGGTGTCGGAGTCCGGGTGGATCGTCGACTGCCAGATGATGAACATGAACGGCACCAGCAGGTCGGCGGCGTCCGCGTTGAGCGCGTGCGCCTTGCCGGAGCCCTCCTTGATGTCCCAGGTGTGCACGCCGTAGTCCATCAGCTGGCCCGCCGCGTAGATGAACGCCGGCACCGGGCCCATGTAGAAGTGCGGCACGATCATCGTCGTCCACTCTTCTTCGCTGAGCGGCTCGAGGATGCCCAGCATCTTCTCGAAGTCGGCCCTGACCCGGGTCATCATGTCGGCTTGCGACAGATTGCGGAAGGACCGGGCCTCGCCGCCCGCCCGCTCATGCATGCCGAGCAGGCCGTAGGCATTCTCGGCGCTAGCGCCCGCCCGGGCGACCTCGAAGGCCTTGAAGTAGCCCTCCATCGTGTCGACGAGATGCCCGATGACGTCCCTGACCTCCCAGTTCTCGCAGGCGGTCGGTGCCTCCCAGGCGTCAGGCTGCTCGGCCAGCGCGAACATCTCGCTGGCCTGGTCCTTGACCACACGCAAGATGGTGGGCTTGCCTTCAAACGTCATCGCGTTCCACTCGCTCATGCAGCTCCCCTTTGCGAGGTGTCCAGACGCGACCGCGGACGCGCGGAGGCATCGTCAGACGTGGTGTGTAAAAGCTTGTTCCGGCGCTAAAGAAGGCGCCGGGATGCGCACGTTCGTTACCTCAGCGCACAGGTGCCCGGTCTGTCAATGGCTACCCGCGCTTATCTAAGACTGCCCGTGCCTTACCTGGGACTAACAGTGCTCATCCGCGCCAGGGCCTCGCCGTACCGGACCGCGACCAGTTGAGCGATGGCCGGATGGGCACCGAGGGGAGCGGCGCACGGGGCGTCGAGCGCGCTGCTCAGGTGGGTGAGTTCGGCGGGATTGGTCTCTGGCCCGATCACGCACGGGGCGATAGCCGGATGCGAGGCTCCAGCCTCGGCCAGGCGCTCGATGGCGGCCCTGAGGCTGTCGGTGTCGCCGAGCGAGGCCGGCACGACCGGAACCGCCAGCCTGGCGGCGAGCAGCACCGCGGTGACGCCGGCGTCGGCGACCGCCTGCGGGCCGCGATCGGCGATCACCAGAACGCCGTTGGAGCCGATCGAGATGTTCAGGCCGCGGGCACGGCTGGCCCTGGCCAGGCCGACCTCGGACAGCCGGTCGTGCAGCGCCCCGGCCAGCAGCGGGTGCGGGCCCAGGTGCGGGGCGAGCATGACTTGCATCGGCACTTGCGACAAGATCGTCGCGACCCGGCGGTCGAAGTCCGGATGCGCTCCGGCGAGCAGTGGCACGATCACGGCCTGCGGGACGATGCCGGTGCCGTTGACGCCTCCCCGGGCCTCGGCCGGCGGCGCTGAGTGCTCGGGTGATGAATGCGCCGAGCGGTGCGAGTGGCCCGGCCGGTGGGTGCCGTTGGCTCGATGCGAGCCGTCGCCTCGCTCGGGCTCTGACGGCGCGATTGATTCGGGCAGCCTGGCTGGTTCGGACTGCTCTTCTGGCTCGGCAGCGAGCAGGTCCATCAGCAGATCGGAGCTTCCGTCGAGGAAGCCGATCCTGATTTCGACGCCTGGGCAGGACTCGGCCGTCGCTTCAGCGATCTGGTCGGCTAGCTCGGCGTAGGCGTGAGTACTCGCGCCGGGAACAGCGAGCACGAGGGCGGGAGCGTCAGAGGCAACGCTGATGCGATGGGCGCTGCGATGCCGTCCAACCCGCCGAAGCGTGCCGGTGCGGCGGGGCAGGATCGGCCCAGCGCTGTCGTCCCGCGCCGGACGGCGCTGGGGCAGCGGTGCCGCGGACGAGGTCAGGTCGGTCACGCTGATGTATCGTAATGCCCGCGCCGCGCACCCGCCGTCATTTCGTGATGTTCGCACCGATACGTCAGACTGAGGGCGATAAGTGCTAGTCGCTGCGCAGCATACTCCGGTAAACCGAGATCAGCGCGGACTTTTGCTGATCGCTGAGCCGGCTGTCGGCATTGATCGCCTCTTCTACCGCCTGATGGTCCGCCTGCGCCGCCTCTGGCCCTCCGGCGACCTGGTGCAGCAGGCCAGCCTGCGTGAGCAGGGTCTCGGCCGAAACGTTGAGGGCATCGGCGATCAGCTTGATGACGCGCATGGACGGCTGATGCAGTCCGCGCTCAATCTGGCTCAGGTAAGGATTGGACAGCCTGGTCTTCTCGGCGAGCTGGCGCAGGGAAAGGTTGGCTTGCTTGCGCTGGTTGCGGATAAACCCGCCAAGCGCCTCCATCTGGGCATCCCAGGGTTCTTTCAGCGTCATTTCCCGCGCCCTTGTTGATCCGTGCTCGTCCGTTGTTCAGCTGATCCAGAAGGCGCGGCCGGCAGGCTAGCTGCGCGACCGCGCCTTGACTGGAGACAGGCCTTGACGGCTTACTTGTCCGCCGGCTTGGTCTTGGGCTTGCTCGAGCTGGCGTTCTTCGCGGTGCCCTCGGGCTTGGAGTCGCTGGTCACTGTCACCTTGCTGACCTTGGTCGTGGTACCGCTGCTGGCAGCGGGGGTCGACTTCGCGGTCGTCCGGGGCTTGCTGGCGGTGCTCCGCTTGCTGCCGGTGCCCGACTTCGCGGGGGTGCTGGACTTGCTGGTGCTCGTCTTGGCAGTGCTTACCTTGGCCGGGGGCTCGCTGATCTGCGCGAGCCGGGTCGCGGCCTGCTGCGCCAGCGGCGCGGCGACACTGGCGACCTGGCCGATCACGACGCGACGGACCGACCTGGCGTGCCCGGCCAGTTCCTCAGCGCTGGCGCGAAGCTGCTCAGGCTTAGGCAGCCTGGTCTGCAACTGGGCGCGGCTCGGCAGGCTCGGCTTCGGCAAGTTAGCTAGCTGCGGCCGGATCTGGTCGGCGGCCGCCCGCACGGTCTTGACCGTGGTGTTCACCCGCTCCTGTCCCTTCCGGGCAGCTGCCAGGACCTGGCTGTGCAGCTCCTGCCCGGCTGCTCGATAGTCGTTCATAGGGATCCTCCCTCTCATGTTCTGAAGCTAACTATAGTTTGCAAGCGCAGCATATGTCAAACGCACCGGCCGGGGGGTGCTGTCTGGCCTCGGCTTTGCAGGGCCACTGACGTGCGTTGGGGCAGGTCAGGTTCAAGAGGCCGCCAGTCTCGGGCCTAGTTCAGGAGGCTGCCCCGAATAAGCGGGGATCATTCACGCACTGCCCGCGGATCGGGCCGTTTTCGCGCGGGGCGGGCGTGGCGTGCGGGGCGGGCGTGGCGCGGAGTGCTGGCCGGGTGGTCAGGCGGAGCCTCGGACCTTGACTATGCCGGTTTCGTAGGCGAAGACGACCGCCTGGACGCGGTCGCGCAGGCCTAGTTTGGCCAGGACCCGGCCGACATGGGTCTTGACCGTCGCCTCCGACACAAAGAGCCGTTCGGCGATCTCGGTGTTCGACAGGCCCTGGGCGATCAGCGTGAGCACCTCTCGCTCGCGGCTGGTCAGGCCGCTCAGGTCAGGTTCGGCCTCGGCGGCCCCCGAAGGCAGCATCGGGGCGAACCGGTCGATCAGGCGTCGCGTCGTGGACGGCGCGACGACCGCGTCCCCTGAATGCACCGCCCTGATGCCGAACAGCAGTTCCTCGGGAGGCACGTCCTTCAGCAAGAACCCGCTCGCACCCGCCTTCAGCGCCGCGAACGCGTACTCGTCCAGGTCGAAGGTGGTCAGCATGAGCACCCGGGGCCGGTCGCCCGCCTGGCAGATGCGCCTGGTCGCCTCGATGCCGTCCAGCCTGGGCATCCGCACGTCCATCACCGCGACGTCGGCCTGGATCCGGCGCAGAGTCTCGACGGCCGAAAGGCCGTCGGCGGCCTCGCCGACTACGGTCATGTCCGGCTGGGCATCGAGCACCATCTTGAACCCGGCTCGCACCAGCTCCTGGTCGTCGACCAGCACGATCCTGATCGCCATGCCGTCTTCATTCAGGCCGTCTTCATTCAGGCCGTGTTCACTCATGCCGCGCTCGCCGGGACAGGCACGACCGGCAGCCAGGCGGTGACCTCGAAGCCGCCGCCCGTCCGGGGACCGGCGTGCACGGACCCGCCGTACATGAAGGCCCGTTCGGTCATCCCGGTCAGACCGTGCCCGGCGCCGTCGCACGCGGCCGAGGCGCCCGCGCCGTTGTCGGCGACCGTGAGCTCGAGCGCGGTTTCGGTGTAGCGGAGCACCACGTTCGCGACCGCGGCGGGGCCGGCGTGCTTGCGGGTATTGGTCAGCGATTCCTGGATGATCCGGTAGGCGGTGAGCGCCGTGCCTACGGCGAGCGGCCGCGGCGCGCCCTCGATCGTGCACGAGACCGGCAGGCCGGCGGCTCTGGTCTGGTCAAGCAGCTCGTCGAGCTGGCCGAGCCCTGGCTGCGGAGCGAGCGCTGCCAGGCCGGTGTCGTCGTCGCCCCGGCGGAGCACGCCGAGCAGTGCCCGCATCTCGGCCAGCGCCTGCCGCCCGGTCGCCGAGATCGCGGTCAGCGCCGTGCGGGCGCGCTGCGGATCGGCGTCGATCGCGTACGTCGCGCCGTCGGCCTGGACGACCATCACGCTGACGTTGTGAGCGACCACGTCGTGCAGTTCGCGGGCGATCCTGGCCCGCTCGGCGGCGGCGGCGATCTGGGCGTGGGTGTCCCGGTCCCGCTCCAGCCTCGCCGCGCGCTCCTCGAGGTTGATGTAGTAGGCCCGCCGGTACCTGGTCGAGTCGCCGAGCACCCAGGCGATCAGCGAGGGCCCGGCGAACGCGATCGCGAAGATCAGCAGCCAGTCGGCATCGCTGGTGACATGGGCCGGGATGAGGAACTGCAGCCGGACCACTTCCATCGCGGAGCCGAACAAGCAGACCGCCAGCCCGATCAGCGAGTTGCGCCTGGTCGAGTAGGCCGCCAGCGTGTAGAGCAGGATCAGGATCGAGAAGTCGGACAGCAGCGGATGAATGTTGACGATCACCTGCAGCCCGCCGGCCGCGGTCGCCGTCGTGAAGGCGCCGATCGGGTGCGCCCGCCGGAACACGATCGACACGGTCATCGTGAAGACGATCGCGACCAGGACCAAGACCGAGACGTTGCGCCGTCCGGCGAAGACGCTGGCCAGGCCGCCGAGCGTGATCGGCACGGCCAGGCCCGCGTCGACCAGGCGAGGGTGGCGGCGAAGCCATGCGTACAGCGCTGACACGGCACAAGGCTAACCGCGAACCGCGCAGCGTACGTCATCCTGCGGTTTGGCTTGGCGTCAGCCAAACGGATGACGGCCCGCTGGCGAGCCGGACGACGCGATGGCAGCGCGTTACCCGGCACGATCGAAGCATGACAAATATGGCAGTGTCGTCAAGCGCGGGTGATCCGGCTTGCGCGGTCAAGGTCCGCGGGTTGCGCAAGCGGTACCAGGGCAAGGCCGCGGTGGACGGCATCGACCTGGAGATCGAGCGGGGCGAGGTGTTCGCGCTCCTTGGCCCCAACGGGGCCGGCAAGACCACGACCGTGGAGATCCTGGAAGGGCACCGGCGCCGGGACGGCGGCGAGGTCAGCGTGCTCGGCACCGATCCGGCCGCGGGTGACCGGGCCTGGCGGGCGCGGATCGGGATCGTGCCGCAGTCGGACGGGGCCACTGGCGAGCTGACCGTGCGCGAGATGGTCGCGCAGTACGGCGCGTTCTTCCCCCGGCCGCGTGATCCCGACGAGGTGATCGCCGCCGTCGGGCTCACCGAGCAGGCGGGCAAGCGGCTGCGCAAGCTGTCGGGCGGCCAGCGCCGCCGGGTGGACGTCGCGATCGGCATCGTCGGACGGCCTGAGCTGCTGTTCCTCGACGAGCCCACCACCGGCTTCGACCCGCAGGCCCGCCGGCGGTTCTGGGAGCTGATCTCGGCTTTGTCCCAGGACGGCACGACGATCTTGCTGACCACCCACTACCTGGACGAGGCCGAGGCGCTGGCCGGCCGCGTCGGCGTGCTGGCCGCAGGCCAGATCGTCGCCCTCGGACCGCCGGCCGAACTCGGGCGATCCGCCGACGAGGCGACGGTCAGCTGGCTGGCCCCCGAGGGGATCAGGTCTGTGCAGACATCCAAGCCCACGCAATGCGTTATCCAGCTATCAGAAAGCACCGGCGGGGAGGTGCCTGGCCTCCAGGTCAGGCGGCCGTCGCTGGAAGACAGGTACCTGGAGCTGATCGCCGCGGCCGAGCAAGCCGCGTCCAGCGAGAGCGGAGCAGCGCGATGATCGCCGCCGCATCGCAGGCCGGCCGGCTGGATCGGGCCGCGAGCCGGTTGCCGTCGCTACCGAGGCAGGCTCTGGTTCGCGGGCTCGTCGAGATCAAGCTCTTTTTTCGGCAACGCGAATCCGTGGTTTTTACGTTCGCGCTCCCAATGATCTTGCTCGTGCTCTTTGGCCAGATCTTCCACGGCACGATCGGGAGCACCGGGGTCAGCTTCAGGCAGTACTTCATCGCCGGAATCATCGCCAGCGGCCTGATGTCGGCCACGTTCGTCAATCTCGGCGTCAGCATCGCCGCCGACCGCGATGACGGCACCCTGACCAGGCTGGCGGGCACGCCGTTGTCGCCGGTCGGGTATTTCGCGGGCAAGGCGATCCTGGCGTTCGTGGTCGCGCTGGGCGAGGTCGTCGCGTTGCTGGCGCTGGGGGTCGGGCTGCTCGGCTTGCAGTTGCCCACCAGCGCGGGCCGGTGGCTGACGCTGGCGTGGGTGCTCGTGCTCGGCGCCGCTACCTGCTCGCTGCTCGGCATCGCGCTGAGCTGCCTGGTCAAGGCGTCGACCCGGAGCGCCGTCGCCGTGATGAACCTGCCCTACCTGGTGCTGTCCTTTATCTCAGGGGTCTACTTCGTGTTCAGCCAGCTGCCGACCTCGTTGCAGCGGGTGGCGGCGATCTTCCCGCTGAAGTGGATTTGCCAGGGACTGCGTTCGGCCTTCCTGCCGGACAAGCTGCTTGTCGCCGAGCCCGCCCACAGCTGGGAATCAGGCCGCATCGCACTGGTGCTCGGGGCCTGGCTGGTCGCAAGCTTGGTCATATGCATCTGGACGTTCCGGTGGCCGGGTCAGGACCGGCGGTGAGCAACCCAGCGGACGCCTCTGCGACGGTCCATGTCGACTCGGTCCGGCTCGACGCGGTCCAGGTCGACGCGCTGCAGGTCGATGCCTGGACCGTCGGCGAGCGGCGCTGGGACCTGTACTTCGCGGTCGTCTTGCTTGCGACCGTGGGCATCGCCCAGGTGGCCGGGCCGACCGGCGGACCTGGCCGGCTGGCGGCCGCCGGGGCGCTGCTGGCGATGGTGCCCTGGTACCTGCTGGTGGGCCGGCCCGCCCTGTACGGCGACCGCCAGCTGCTCTGGCGCGGCACGATCTACGTGATCGGCCTGGTCCCGCTGCTCGTGGTGGCGCAGGTCTTCGCGGGTTCCAACACGTTCATCTTGCTGGCGCTCTGCCCGCAATGCTTCATGATCCTGCCTTTCCGCGGGGCACTGGCGGCCGTCGTCGCGCTCAGTCTGACCCAGCCGCTGGTCGCGCTCGCGCAGGGTGCCCCGGCGGCCGAGGTGGAGTCGCTGGCCGGGATCGCCGCAGCTGGGATCGCGTTCTCGGTCGCGTTCGGCACCTGGATCATTCGGATCATCAGCCAGAGCGCCGAGCGGGCCGAGCTGATCGCGCAGCTTGAGCGCACCAGGGCCGAACTGGCGCTGGCCAACCGCCAGGCCGGGGTGCTGGCCGAGCGCGAGCGGCTGGCCAGCGAGATCCACGACACGATCGCGCAGGGCTTCACTAGCATCGTGATGCTCGCGCAGGCGGCCGAGTCGATGATCGAGTCGGACCCGGCGCAGGCCCGCCAGCAGCTCGAGCTGGTCGGCCGGACGGCCAGGGAGAACCTGGCCGAGGCCAGGGCGCTGGTGGCCGGGCTGGCGCCGACCGCGCTGACCTCGGGGACGCTGGGCGATGCGCTGGCGCGGCTGACGGAGCGGGCCGGGCAGGAGCTGGGCATCGCGGCGGAGTTCGCCGTGACGGGGGAGCCGCGGCCGCTCGGGACCGGCGCCGAGGTCGTGCTGGTGCGGGTGTGCCAGGAGGCGCTCTCGAACGTGCGCAAACACGCGCAGGCTCGGTCGGTGCGGGTCAGACTGGGCTTCGCCTGCTCGGGGGTGCGGCTCGAGGTCGCCGACGACGGGGTTGGGTTCGAGGTCGGCCGGGACGACACCGGGTGCTTTGGCCTGCGGGGGATGCGAGCCAGGGTCGATGACATCGGGGGCAAGCTCGACGTCACGAGTGCTTTGGGCAAGGGGACTACGGTCAGTGCGGAGGTGGCATGAGCGGGGGGTCAAGGGGTTCGCCCGCTTCGGGCCAGCACCGCGGGATCATCCGGGTGCTGCTGGCCGATGACCATCCGGTCGTACGCGAGGGGTTGCGGGGCATGCTCGCGGCCGAGCCGGATCTGGAGGTGGTCGCCGAGGCGTCTTCCGGCGGCGAGGCCGCCGCGCTCGCCAGGGCCAGCGAGCCCGACGTGATCTTGATGGACCTGCGGATGCCGGGCGGCGACGGGGTGGAGGCGATCACCCGGCTGCAGGCCGACGGCGGCAAGGCCAAGGTCATCGTGCTGACCACCTACGACACCGACGCGGACATCCTGCGCGCCGTTGAGGCCGGGGCGACCGGGTACCTGCTGAAAGACACGCCGCGGGCCGACCTGATCGCGGCGATCCGGGCGGCCGCGCGCGGCGAGACCGTGCTGGCTCCGGTCGTGGCCGGGCGGCTGGTGACGCGGATGCGCGGGCCCGGGTCTGGGCCGCAGGCCGAGGCGCTGTCGGCCCGGGAGACGGAGGTGCTCGCGCTAGTGTCGCGCGGCTTTACCAACGCGGCCATCGGCCGGGCCCTTTTCGTCAGCGAGGCGACCGTCAAGACGCACCTGACCAGGGCCTGCGCCAAGCTTGGGGTAGCCGGGCGGACCGCTGCGGTGACGAAGGCAATCGAGATCGGCGCGCTGCCCTCGCCCGGGTCGCCCGGCTAGGGCTAGCCTGGCAGAGATAGTGAGCGGAAGGCTTGTCTGCGGGGTTCCGCGACCGGGCTAGGCGGGCGGAAGGTGATCTGTGTCGGTGGAGCGCTGGCCGGTTCGGTGGGCGGGGAAGACGGTCATCGTCGAGTTCCCCGCCGAGATCGACGTGAACAACGCGGGCCGGGTCAGGGCACTGCTGATGTCGCTGGTCAGCGAGAGCGGCGCTCAGGTCGTGGTCGTGGACATGGCCGGGACAACGTTCTGCGATTCGGCCGGAGTCACCGCACTCGCGACCGCGTACCGGAAAGCGGCGGAGCAGGGCGCCGAGGTCAAGGTCGTGGCGGCGGCGGCGCCGGTGCTGCGGATCTTCGAGTTGACCGGGCTTGACCAAGTCCTGGGAGTATTCGGCAGCATGACGGCTGCCCTGTCATAAATCGGCAGGTCTTCTCTTGACGCCGGCGTTAGCCCAGGACCGGGCCGCCGCGCTTGGCTGAATCGAAATCGCCGGTGCCGTCGGGCGCGCCGGCCGCGGACCGCTGCGGGTACACGGTGCGCCCGTCGGCAGGCACGATCTCCGGGTGCGGCGTTGCCGCCGATATCTGCTTGATCTTGACATAGCGCTTGAGGTCGGGCCAGGCCACCGCGATCGCAAGCCCGAGCCCAAGTGACGCCGCCAGGCCGAGTGACTTCTTGATCATGGCTCCTGTCCTTCCCCTAGCTGACCGTGCTATGCGGCCCGGCGCTCGGTGCGGCGTCCGGCCGAGACCGGCCTGGTCACAAGGCGCTGGATGGTCGGCTCGGGTGCGGTCGCGGCGTCGGTCTCGGTCTCGGCGGCCTTAGTGGGGGAGTCCATTCCGATGGACCGCTCGTAGACCGCCATCGTCTCCCTGGCGATGCGGTCCCAGGAGTACCTGGAGTTAGCGCGGTCACAGGCCGCGATGCCGAACGCGGCCAGCCGCATCGGGGTCGCGAGCAGGTCGCGGAGCCGGCTCGCGAGCATCTCCGGCCGGCTCGACGGGATCAGCATCCCCGAGGTGCCGTCGACGACGGCGTCGGCGTAGCAGCCGATCGAGGTCGCGACCACCGGCACGCCGCACGCCATCGCGCGGATCGCGGCGATGCCTTGCGGCTCGTAGCGGGCCGCGCTGACCAGCAAGTCCGCCGACCTGATCAGCTTGGGAAGGTCGTCGTCGCTGACGTGTCCGGCGAACTTGACCCGGTCGGCGATGCCGAGATGGGCGGCGAGCTTGCCGAGAATCCGGTAGCCGTGGTCGGAATCCAGCTCTTCGGCCGCTGGTCCGCCGACGATCGTCAGCTCGACGGTCGGCAGATCGACCAGGCAGCGCATGATCTTGTCCAGGCCGCGGTACTCGGCCAGCGAGCCGATCGCGATCAGGTGCGGCCGGCGGTTGCGCTTGGCGATCCGGCCGGCCGGCTTGAACTTCTTGGTGTCGACGCCACACGGGACGAGGCGGACCTTGGCGTTCGGGGTGCCGAGCCGGGCCAGTTCGTCGATCTCTTCGGCGGTGCTGGCCAGGACGGCGGTGGCCGCCTTGGCGATACCTGGCTCCAGGCGCGAGCGGACGCTGTCGGATGATCCAGGAATCCGGTGCCGCCGCTCGGCGGCGCCGAGGGAGCCGAAGCTCACCACGACCGGAACCGGGTGCTCGCGGGCCGCGCTGAGCGCGGCCAGGCCGTTGGTCCAGTGGAAGGCGTGGACGACGGCCGGGGTGTTCTTGGCCCAGCGAGCCGACAGCTGGCTGGCGATGTCCTTCACGTACTGCGCGAGCTGGTCGGCGGGGACCGGCGTTAGCGGCCCGGCCGTGAGGTACTCCACGGACAGGCGAGGCGCGAGAGCCTGCCGTCCTGGCTGGTCGGCCGATTCCTTGCGGGCGTAGATGACCACTTCGTGGCCCTTCGCGACAAGTGCGCGGCCGAGTCCGCTGACCTGGGCGGCCTGGTCAGCAGAGAACGGATCGACGCCGTGAGCAGTCGGTACTGCATGCCGTGCGACGAGGGCGATCTTCATCCCTGGGATCTCCTTGCGGTGTCCGGCTGGATCACAGCGGATCGCTGGAGAGGCCTAAGAGAGCGGGATGACCGCCAAAAAGAAATTAGGCACACCCAGCAACGTCACGCCGTGACTGTTGGGGTGTGCCTGCGTCGTAAGCACTACCCAGCACGTTAGCGCACACCACGGGGTCTGTCCAGCCGGGGCGCGCCGTCCCAGGTCAGCGGGGCCGGGTGTTTGAGAGCGGTGGCTAGGGGCAGCCGGGGCTGACAGCCGGGGCTGAACCGACGGGCTATGCCCCGTTCCCCCAAGGGAGGCCCAGCATGACAACATCGATCGTCGTCCTGGCCGTCGTGATCGCGGCTTTGCTCGCTGTTATCGCCGGTCTCGGGATCGCGATGTCGAGCAGGCGGAAGAAGCTGCAGGAGCGATTCGGCCCCGAGTACGACCGCCTCGTCGCCCGGAGCGAGAGCCGTCGGCTGGCCGAGGCCGAGATGACCGAGCGCGAGCGCCGGGTCAGGAAGCTTGACCTGCGAGAACTCAGCGATGCGGCCCGCGACCAGTACCAGGCGCAATGGGTCGGTGTCCAGGAGCGGTTCGTCGACGATCCTGAGATCGCGATCGCCGACACCCAGCAGCTCGTCGAGTCCGTCATGCGCGACCGCGGCTATCCGGCCGCCGAGTATCACCAGACGCTCGCCGATCTGTCCGTGACGCACGCTCAGGTGCTCGATCACGTCCGGCACGCCCACGAGATCAGCGAGAAGGCGGCCGCCGGACAGGCGAGCACCGAGGAGCTGCGCGTAGCGATGCTGCACTACCGGGAGTTGTTCCGCGAACTGCTAGCGGGTCCGGCGGAGGAGCCCGTGCATCCGGTCCAGATGGCGCATGACGACCCGGTGATGCAGGACGCGGCGGCGACCGACGCGGAAGTTGAGGATCCGGCGGTTGAGGATCCGGCGGACGAACGCACGGAGTCGGAAGAATGGGAAACAGACACCGCCGGCCAGGCTCGGCGCTAACGGCAGGAACGGACATGACAAGCGTGAACCTGACCGGCTCTGACGAAATGACCGAGCCCATCCAGGGGGCCGGACCGCCTGGATCGAGTATCCGGATGGTGTCGATCGACGAACTGAAGCCCGCGGCGGCCCGGTCGGCGCAGTTGCCCGCGCCCGCTGCCCAGACCGACACCGACACCGAGCGCTGGCGCGACATTCTGGTCGGCTTCATCGATGACCCGCGCGGGTCGGTCGCCGAAGCCGCCGAGCTGGTCGAGGCCGATGTGAGCGCGCTGATCGCGCTGCTGTCCCGGCGGCTGTCGCGACGCCGGGAAGCCATAGCGCAGACCTGGCAGCTGGATGCTTCGTCGGATCCGGGGGCCGTCACCGAGAACCTCAGGCTGGCGCTGCGCGACTACCGAGAGTTCAGCAGGCAGATCGCCGCGAGCCGCAAGGCACTCAGCTAGCCGCAGCGTCAGGGCTAGCCGCAAAGTCAGGGCTAGCCGCAAAGTCAGGGTGATGCCAGGCGCATGTGCAGGCGGACCACGGTGCCGTCCGCACCGGTTCGCAGCTCGACAAGATCGCAGACCTGGTTCACCAACCACAGGCCCTGGCCGCCCGGATGGTCCCGGTTCGGTGATCGCCGGCCGGCCAGCGGGTCGTCGATGAAGCCAGAGTCGTGTAGCTGGCAGATCAGCTCACCATCGGCCTGCCACAGGCTGAGCGTCCCGCCCGCGCTGGTATGCCGCAGTGTGTTGGCGGCGACCTCGCTCGCGGCCAGGACGAAGTCGACCGCCCTGGCCTGCAGGAGGCCGGCTCGCCGGGCGTAGTCGGCGATGAGCGCGCGCAATTCTCGCAGGCTCTGGCGGTACTTGATCAGCTCGGCGCCGGCCGGGACCGGCGCGAGCGGCCGGTCGCAGACCGAAGGAAGCAGGCCAGTCCCGGCGAACGGCTGGCTCCGCTCGGGCGGGCCGTCCGGAGTTGTCACCTGGGGATGGGTGCGGCGTGCGTCGGCGATGACCTCGCGGGGGAGCCTGGCGGCGTCGTACGGGCAGATGATCGTGGTCGCCACTGCGGCGAACGCCAGGTTGATCAGGGCCTCGTGCCTGGTCGCCTCGCAGGTCTCGGCCGGGCTCCGGCCCGGCCAGATGGGCTCGCCGACGAAGATGGACGGCTCGCCCGCCGCGCTCTCGGTGAACGCCTGGATCGCGGGCATGATCCTGGCCGGGTTGCGCCCGAAGTCACAGATGTCAGCGAAGACGACCGGCGCGGCGACTGGCAGGGCCTGGCGAAGCTTGGCGTGCCGGTCACCCGGGATCGCGATGAACGAGGGCTCGGCCCGGGCGGCGAACCCGCTGACGAAGGCCGCGATCGCCGAGAGATACTCCTCGGTGTCGCGATAGAAGAGCGCTAGATGCTGAAGGCCAGAAGCGGCTGTACCGGCCACATCCATTCTGAACCCCACCCACGCCATCGCTGCGTTCAGTGGCCGGCATGCCTCAGTGCTGGACGTTCTGCCACCCAGTATCTCACCATATACATTGCAGGCGTGTGCCGCTCGTCGCAGGCGTGGCGCCACGCCATACTATGTGGCTCTCAACTTCAGCTCCGGCGTTACCGCGTGGGGTGCAGCTTGGAAGAATTCCAGGTCTCCTGGCAAGATCACGACGGCGTTGGCGTCATCAGTCCGCAGGGTGACCTCGACATCGTGACGAGCCGTCGGCTCGACGACGCGCTGGCTCAGGCCCGCAAGACGCATGTCCGGCTCGTGCTCGACTTGTCCCGCGTCGACTTCATGGACACCAGTTCGCTCGCCGTGATCGTCGGCCACTGGAAGAGCCTCGAGGACGCGGGCGGATCGCTCGCGCTCGCCGCCGCCAGGTATCAGAGCACCAGGTCGCTGTGGATTACGGGCCTGGCCGACCGCATCCCGATGTACGAGACCGTCGACCTGGCTCTCGAGGCGGCCAGATCGGCGACTAAGAACCCCGCAGGGTAACGGCCACCAGGCAGGCGTCGTCATCGGTGTCCGAGAAGGCGTGCGCGACCAGGTGGTCGGCATAGGCGTCGATGTCGGTCACCGGCCTGCTCGCCACCTCCAGCATCTGCTGGATGCTGTCATCGATCGACTGGTCGCGGCGCTCGATCAGGCCGTCGGTGAACAGCAGGAGGGTGTCCCCGGCCAATAGCGGCGTCGTCTCCTCCTGGTAGGAGACAGCGGGATCGGCGCCCAGCAGGACTCCGCGCGGCTGCGGCAGCACGCTGGCCGTGCCGTCCCTGACCAGCACGGCGGGCAGATGGCCGGCCCTGGTCCAGCGGAGCACACCCTCCGCCGGGTCGAACAGGCCGCAGATGGCGGTGCCGAACGTCTCGTCGGTCAGGTGGCAGGCGACCTCGTTCAGCCAGGCGATCAGCGCGGCCGGACCGGCTCCGGTGATCGCCAGGCCGCGCAGGCAGTTGCGCAGCGCAACCATCCCGGTGACCGCGTCGATGCCATGCCCGGCCACGTCCCCGACGACCAGCATCACCTGGCCGCTGGGCAGCAGCACGGTGTCGTACCAGTCGCCGCTGACCAGGTGACCCTGGCCGGCGGGCCGGTACCTGGCGGCCACGTCCAGGCCGGCCGTCTCGACCAGGTGCGAGGAGCGCGGCGTGATCGCCTGCTGCAGGCGCATGGCCAGCCGGTGCTCTTCATCGGCTCGCTCTTGGGTGTCGGTAAGCAGGTCGCGGGTGGCGGCCAGCGCCAGTTCGGTGTGATAGTGCGCGGAGACGTCCTGATACGCACCGCGGACAGCGATGAGGTCCCCGTAGTGGTTGGTCACCGGCTCGGCGAACGCGCGGACCTGCCGGATGCTCGCGTCGTCGGCCCGCACTATGCGGAACATGGCCGCGGTCGGCACCTTGTCCTCAAGCAACCTGGACCGGAACGCCTCGACTGCGGGACGGTCGTCGTGCTGGGCGCAGGAGGGCAGCTCGGACAAGCTCACCGGCTGGCCGGCCGGCCGTCCGAATAGCGTGAACATCTGCTCGGTCCAGTGCACCGCTCCGGTCGACAGATTCTCTTCCCAGCCGCCGAACCGGCCAAGCCGTTGCGCGTGCTGCACCAGGGCGGCCAGCCGGTCGGACTCGGCCTCGTGTCGCCAGCTGATCGCGACGCCGTCGAACAGGCGGACGATGCGGACGCTGGCGACGACGATCTGCCCGGTACCGCTGACCGTGCCGATCACCTCGCCGGTCACGTGCTGGGGCGTACCAGTGCGCAGCACGTCGACGGCGCGGTGGAACAGCCCCGCTGGTATGGCCGCCCACGGATACGCCTCGATCAGCGACTGGCCGGCCAGCACGTACGGCAGGCGACCGTCCGGGTCACGGAAACCCTGGCTGACGTGCACGATTCTGAAATCGCTCACCTTGCCGGAGTCGTCCCTGATCGCGGACGCGAACAGCGCCGATTCGGCCAGCCCGTCGATCAGGCCGAGCACCCAGGCCTCACGATGATCGGCGGCCAGTTCGGTGCCGGAGGACCGGGCGCCGAGCGCGTGCGCTGCCAGGCCGGCCAGCGAGTCGATCTGGCGCCTGAGCCAGTCGGCGAAGTCGCCGATCGGAGCGGGCCAGCAGACTTCGAGCGCGCCGATACACCGGCCGTTCTCCGTCAGCACCGGCACCACGGCCCTGGCCCCGGACTCCCAGGATCCGATCAGCGCCGTCTGGTCACCGGCGGGCCGGCCGTTCGCCCACCAGAACTCCGCTGCGTCACCGGCCGCGTGGGCGGCTAGCGCGTTGGCGCCGGGCGGGATCCGCTGCCACCGGCTCGCCTCGGACGGGCCGAAGCCCGCCTGCCCGGCCAGCTCGACCGCTCCGTCCGGCGCGATCATCCAGATCGCCACCCCGACCGCTCCGGCGTCGGCCAGTGTCTGCTCCAGCATCGCGGTGGCCAGCGCCGTGCCGTCTTCGGCCAGCTCCATTGCCGCTCCGGTCACCGCCACCGATGATTCCACGGATTCGCTCGACTGTTCGGATAGCCTGGGGGCGGTGAGTGGCTCACCGACAATGTCGCTGGCTAGCTGGATCAGCGGGACCCCGACGTCCTCGGCGATCTTCGACAGCTGGCGGGCAGCGTCCGCCGCCGCGCAGCCAAGGCGCTCCATCAGCACCCCGCGCGCGAGATCGATCACGGCTCGCTCGGCCGCCTCGGCTTGCAACTGGTCGAGTTCGGTTCGCTGCCTGGCGACGAGCTCGGTCAGCCGCGCAACATAGGCGTCCCCGTTGACCGTCACGATCCCTAACCTTTCCTGACTAGCTTGGCCCCGTCGAGTGGATTCGTCTTAAGTTCCGAATTGCCGGTGCCGACGTCAGGCAGAATTGAATTTGCGCACAGGCACCGCGCAAACAGTTCGAGAGGATTTACAGTGCCCACGGCTACGAGAACTACTCATCAGCCGCCGGATCCGCGCTTGTCGCAACTTCTAGCCGGTCTGACCGCTGTGCGCGGCGGAGACTTCAGTACCAGGCTGCCGCTGGCCGGCGATCCGCTCATGGACGAGATCGCCACGGTCTTCAACGGCATGAACGACCAGCTCGCCCTGTTCACCTCCGAGGTCACCCGGGTGGCCAGGGAGGTCGGCACCGAGGGCAAGCTCGGCGGCCAGGCCCAGGTTCCCGGCCTGTCCGGCACCTGGCGGGACCTGACCGACTCGGTCAACGCGATGGCCGGCAACCTTACCTCGCAGGTCCGCTCGATCGCTCAGGTGGCCACGGCCGTCGCCGACGGCGACCTGAGCCAGAAGATCACGGTCGATGCCAAGGGTGAGGTCGCGGCGCTGGCCGACACGATCAACGGGATGGTCGACACACTGTCCGCGTTCGCCGGGGAGGTCACCCGGGTCGCCCGCGAGGTCGGCACCGAGGGCAAGCTGGGCGGCCAGGCCGACGTCCAGGACGTCTCGGGAACCTGGAAGGCGCTGACGGAGTCGGTCAACGTCATGGGCGCGAATCTCACCGACCAGGTCCGGGCCATCGCGGCGGTGACGACGGCGGTCGCGAAGGGCGATCTGACCCAGAAGATCCGGGTGGATGCTCGCGGAGAGATCCTCGAGCTGAAGGAGACCATCAATACGATGGTCGAGCAGCTGTCCGCGTTCGCCGACGAGGTCACTCGGGTGGCCGGCGACGTCGGCACGAAGGGCACGCTCGGCGGCCAGGCGATCGTCCGTGGCGTCTCAGGCACCTGGAAGGACCTGACCGACAACGTCAACGTGATGGCCTCGAACCTGACCGACCAGGTGCGCTCGATCGCCTCGGTGGCCGCGGCGGTGGCCAAGGGCGACCTCGGCCAGAAGATCACGGTCGATGCCAAGGGTGAGGTCGCGGCGCTGGCCGACACGATCAACGGGATGGTCGACACGCTGTCCGCGTTCGCCGGCGAGGTCACCCGGGTGGCGCGCGAGGTCGGCACCGAGGGCATGCTCGGCGGCCAGGCGACCGTGCCCAACGTGGCCGGCACCTGGAAGGACCTGACCGACAACGTCAACTCGATGGCGTTCAACCTGACCAGCCAGGTCCGCAACATCGCCGAGGTCACCACCGCGGTCGCCCAGGGCGATCTGTCGAAGAAGATCGATGTGGACGCCCGCGGTGAGATCCTTGAGCTGAAGACCACGATCAACACGATGGTCGACCAGCTCTCCTCCTTCGCCGCCGAGGTGACCAGGGTGGCCCGCGAGGTCGGCAGCCAGGGTCGGCTGGGCGGCCAGGCCGAGGTCGAGGGCGTCTCGGGAACCTGGAAGCGGCTGACCGAGAACGTGAACGAGCTGGCCGGGAACCTGACCCGCCAGGTCCGCGCGATCGCCCAGGTGACCAGCGCGGTCGCGACCGGCGACCTGACCAGGTCGATCTCGGTCGAGGCCGAGGGCGAGCTCGCCGAGCTCAAGGACAACATCAACGCGATGGTGGAGTCGCTGCGCGACACCACCAAGGCCAACACCGAGCAGGACTGGCTGCAGACCAACCTGACCAGGATCAGCAGCCTGTTGCAGGGCCACCGGGAGCTGCCCGCGGTCGCCGAAACGATCATGAACGAGCTGACCCCGCTGATCAACGCCCAGCACGGGACGTTCTTCCTGGCCGAGGGCACCGGAGCCGACCACCGGCTCAAGCTCATCGCCGGCTACGGCCTGCGCGCCGACATCGAGGCGCCGAGCCAGGTCAGGCTGGGGCAGTCCCTGATCGGGCAGGTCGCCAAGACCCGCAAGCCGATCGTGCTCACCGACATCCCGGCCGGGTACATCCGGATCTCCTCGGGGCTCGGGGAAGCGGCCCCGCTGAACCTGATCGTGCTGCCGATCCTGTTCGAGGACCAGGTGCTCGGCGTCATCGAGGCGGGTTCGTTCTTCCCGTTTACCCAGGTGCACAAGGACTTCCTCGAGCAGCTGATGGAGACCATCGGCGTCAACGTCAACACGATCATCTCCAACGCCAGGACCGACGCGCTGCTCGCCGAGTCCCAGCGGCTCGCCGCCGAGCTGCAGGCCCGCACCAGCGAGCTGCAGGTCAGGCAGGACGAGCTGCAGCTGTCCAACGCCGACCTGGAGGACAAGGCGGCCCAGCTCGCCCGGCAGAACCGCGACATCGAGCTGAAGAACGAGCAGATCGAGCTGGCCAGGCAGGAGATCGAGGAGCGGGCCAGGCAGCTTGACCAGGCCTCGCGGTACAAGTCGCAGTTCCTCGCGAACATGTCGCACGAACTGCGCACGCCGCTGAACAGCCTGCTCGTGCTCGCTCGGCTGCTCGCCCAGAACCAGTCGGAGAACCTCACCCACAAGCAGGTCGAGTACGCCAACGTCATTCATTCCTCAGGCTCTGACCTGCTGCAGCTGATCAACGACATCCTCGACCTGTCCAAGGTCGAGGCCGGCAAGATGGACATGCACCCGGAACGGTTCGCGCTCAGCGGCCTGGTCGAGGAGCTTGAGGCGATCTTCTTGCCGCTGACCGTCGAGAAGCGGCTGGATTTCACGATCAAGCTCGACCCGAGCGTCCCGGCCGAGATCTTCACCGACAAGCAGCGCCTGCGGCAGATCCTGCACAACCTGCTGTCCAACGCGGTCAAGTTCACCGAGCGCGGCAGCGTCGAGGTCCGGATCTCGGCGACAGCCGGCACCAACGGGTCTTCCTCTAACGGGGCGGGCGGCTCGATCGAGTTCGCGATCATCGACACCGGCATCGGAATCGCCGAGGAGAACCTGACCTCCGTCTTCGGCGCGTTCCAGCAGGGCGACGGCACCACTAGCCGCCGCTACGGCGGCACCGGCCTTGGGCTCGCGATCTGCCGCGAGATGGCGGCCCAGCTCGGGGGACGGATTACCGTCTGCAGCTCGATGGGGTCCGGCAGCACGTTCACCCTCTACCTGCCGGCCGCCTGGCACGGCCCGGTCGAGACGATCGCGCCGGACCAGGCCGTCGAGGCCGCCGCCGCCGTGGCGGTCGCGGCGGTGCAGCAACGGGCCGCCGAACCGCCGCCGGCCGGCCGGGCACCGATCCGCCCGGTCGTCAAGTCCGGAGCCCACGACAGCCTGCGGGGCAAGCGGGTGCTGATCGTCGACGACGACCCGAGGAACGTGTTCGCGCTCACCGTCGTGCTTGAGCTGTACGGGATGGTCGTCATTCACGCCGGCAACGGCGAGCACGGCATCGAGGCGCTGCGGCGCGGCGGCATTGACCTGGTGCTGATGGACGTGATGATGCCGCAGCTGGACGGGCACGCCACGACCCGCGCGATCAGGCAGATGCCGCAGTTCGCCGACCTGCCGGTGATCGCCGTGACCGCCAGGGCGATGCAGGGCGACAAGGACAAGTCCATCGCCTCAGGTGCCAACGACTACGTCACCAAGCCGGTCGACACCGAGCAGCTGCTGACCTGCATGGAACGCTGGCTGGACGCGTGAACCTCCCGGCTTCGCCGGGTGTGCTCAGCACCAGGAAAGTGGCACGATTAGGTGATGATCGGCGTTGACGCGGCTGGCGTGCCCGGCTCAGATCTGGCTGGGCTGCTTGACCTTGCCACGGCGTCGGACGCGCGCTCGCTGCACCGGCTCGCCACCGCCGCCGAGCAGTCGGTTCTCGGCTGCTCGGCCGCGAACGTGGCGATCTGGCGGGCCGGCGAGCCGCAGCTGATCGCCTCGACCCACCCGGACCTGCCCGGCCTGATCGACGTGGAGGTCCGGGCCGGACGTGGTCCGGTGCTGGCCGCGCTTGCCCAGGCCGCGGTGCCGGTCAGCTGTCCCGACACTCTCATCGAGCAGCGCTGGCCTGAGTACGCCCAGGCCGCGCTGGTCGCCGGGGTTCGCTGCTCGCTCACGTTCGCCCACCTCGCCGGATCCGATGCGGTGTCGCTCACGCTCGTCGGGGCCAGGGCGCAGTCCATCGACCCTCGCCAGGCTCAGTCGGCGCAGGAGCTCGGTGCGCTCGGCGGCGCCGTGCTCGGCGCGGTGTCGGTCTACCATGACGCCCGGCGGACGGCGAGCCAGTTGCAGGATGCCGCGGATGCCCGCGCCGTCGTCGACCAGGCCAAGGGGATCCTCATGCATGCCCTGGGCTGCAGCGCGGACGACGCCCTGCGGCACCTGCGGGAGACGTCGCAGCGCAAGAATGTCAGGGCGCTAGACGTGGCGCGCGAGATCGTGGCATCGGTAGCCTGAGATGCGATAAGGAGCTTACTTTTTGGCCACACGGCACAAGACCGATCCATCCGAGCAGGCCGTCGAAGCTACCGACCTGAAGCGCCGGGTTGAGGCGCTCAGGCAGGCCGCAGGGATGCCCGAGGCGCAGGCCCGTCCGCTGCTCGACGCGGCCCTGGCCGAGCTGGACGCGGCGGTCAGCGAACTTGACCGCGCCGGGGCGCTCGGCCAGCCCGATGACGGCGGCAGCCCCCAGCCCAACGCGGACCGCCGGCTGCTGCACGCGATCTTCCAGCAGGCTCCGGTCGCGCTGTTCGTGCTCGGCCGGGACGGCGCGATCCGCCGGGCCAACACGGCGGCCGCCGAGCTCGTGGGCACCGCGCAGGGCTATGCCACCGGCCGGTCGTTCGCCGCGCTGGTCGAGCCGCCGTCGCGCGCGGCCGTCCGCTCGCAGCTGGCCGCGGCGGTGCGGACGGGCGAACCGCGCCTGCTGAGCTGCGGCCTGTACGGCTCATCCGGCGTCCGGCAATGCCAGGTCATGATCCGGACGGTCAGCGTGCGCGGCGATGATGACCGGCTGCTGGCGACTGTCATGCCTAACACCGTTCAGGAGAAAAAAGGGCGCGGCGCGGTCGGGAAGCCCAAGGCCGGTCACGGTCAGGACGGCATCGTGGCCACCACCGGCCGCATCGACGTGGTCACCGCGATCAACAAGCTGCTGCTGGAAAACGTCGTGTCCAGCGAGGGCCAGCTCCTGCAGCGGTTCGGCCGGCTGCTCGCCGACCGCCTGGCCTCGTGGGCCATCATCGATCTCTGCGACGATGACAAGCTGCGACGGCACAGCATCGCCGGACCCGACCGGGAGGACTCAGCCGGGCGGGCCCAGATCGCGCTGGCGGTGCCGCCGACGGCGCAGTCCGCTCCCGGCCAGGTGGCGAGGTCGGGCAGCCCGATGCTCGTGGCCCACCCCGAGGATGAGGACATCCTTGGCGTCACCGAAGACGGCGTGCCGCTGCTCATGCTGCTCGGCGGCGCCTGCCTGCTGTGCGCGCCGATCGCCGCCAGCGGGATCAGCTACGGCACCCTGACGCTGGTCAGAGGAGCCGCGGCGGGCACCTTCGGGCTGGCCGACATGGGCCTGGCCGAGGACGCGGCCGATCAGCTGGCCAGGACGATCGCGGTCCAGCGAACGATGCGGCAGCGCGCGGAAGCGGCCGAGGCGCTGCAGGGGAGCCTGCTGCCGAGGGCGCTGCGACCCATTCCCGGCGTGGAAATGGCGGCCGCCCACATCCCGCCCACGCTCGGCCGCGAGGTGGGCGGCGACTTCTATGACATCTACCCGACCCCGGACGGGTGGGGGATCGCGATCGGCGACGTCGTCGGCAAGGGGCAGGACTCCGCCTCGGTCACCGCGGCGGCCAGGCACGCGATCAGGGTGCTGGGGCACTGGAACGCCGATCCGGCCGAGGTGTTGCGCCGGGCCAACGAGGTCATGCTGGCCGAGGCCTTCGGCGGGCGCTTCGTCACCGCCGACGCGGCCCACCTGAGCTGGCACGACGGCACCCTGCGGGTGGTGCTCGGCAGCGCCGGCCACCCTGGCCCGGTGCGGGTCAAGCCCGATGGCCGGGCTCAGCTGATCGAGGGCGGCGGTGAGCCGCTCGGCATTTTCGCTGACGGCGAGGCCAAGGTGTCCGAACTCGACCTGGCCACCGGCGAGGTGCTGTTCTTCTGCACCGACGGGCTGACCGGCGCCCGCAGCCCCGAATTCGAGTACTTCGGTGAACGGCTGACCGACTCGCTCGCCGGGCTGTCCGGCCGCTCGCCCGCCGACATCGTCGCCGGCATGCAGCGGTTGCTGGTCGAGTTCTGCGGGGGCGTGCTCCTCGACGACGTCACGATGCTCGCGCTGCGGGTCGGCGATCCTCCCAGTTAGTGGTCCAGCCTATCCACGTACTCATCGATTGTGTCGACGCTGGGGGGCGGGACGTGCTGGGTTTCGACGTCCTCGCGGCCAGCCACTAGGGTTGCCGGGTCTTCGACCGGCGTCATCGCGTTGGGGTTGAGCCGGATGTAGGGCGGGTACCGGCGTTCGTCGACCTCGGTTACAGGCTGCCCGTTAGGACCGGTGCGGCGGCGGATGACCCGGCGCCGCACGGCCGCGTAGCCCGCACGCGGAATCAGCATCCCGGCCAGGCCGGTGGCTATGACCACCCAGCCCACGACCTGGATGTTGAGCCAGGAGGGGTGTCCGTTCACCGCGAACGCGAGGATCGCGCCGAGTGCGAGCAGGGTCAGGCCCGCGGCTTTACTCATCGCACGTCATTCCTTTCCCTGGTGTCGAGCAGCCGGTCCCGCAGGTAGCCGAGCGCGTGAGCCAGCAGCCTGGACACGTGCATCTGGGAGATGCCCAGCTCATCGCCGATCTCGGTCTGCGTCATGTTGCCGTAGAAGCGCATCAGCAGCAGGTTCTGCTCACGCTCGGGCAACTCGCCCAGGTGTCCCCAGACCGCGTCCATCTCCAGCGTGTTCTCGAGGTTCGGGTCCTCGCAGCCGAGTACGTCGGCGAGCGTGCCGGCGTCGCCGCCGTCGGACAGCGGAGCGTCGAGCGAGGAGGCCTGGAAGGCCAGATCGGCCCGCTGGGCGTCGAGCAGGTCGGCGGCGGTGATGCCGAGGTGCTCGGCCAGTTCAGCGTCGGTGGGGGTCCGAGACAGCTGCTGCGACAGTTCGCTTTTGGCCTTGCGGATCTCGAGCCGCAGTTCCTGCGCGGACCGCCGCACGTGAACCTGCCAGCGCTTGTCCCTGAAGTGCCGCTTGATCTCGCCGCTGACGCACGGCTGGGCGTAAGCGGCCAGGCTCCCGCCGATCTCGGGGTCGAAGTTGTTGATCGCCTTCAGCAATCCGACGTAGCCGACCTGCATGAGCTCCTCAACCGGCTCCGGGCTGTCCCGGTAGCGCATCACGCAGGACCGGACCAGCGCCTGGTACCGCCGCACCAGCACGGCGCAGGCTTCCTCGCGCTGCTGGCTGTCCTGGGGTTCGGATTGAACCACCCTGAGCAGTTCGCTGTCGTTGAGCTCATCTAGCCGTTCAGTGTCCCAGGCCTCAATGAGTTGGTTCTGCGTGAGCTTCGTGGCCGTTTTCATGGGCCTAGCTATGCCCGGACCGGGGACTCTAAACATCCGGCAAAGGTTTTGCCAGGTCAGCCCCGTGATTTTGGGTTTCGCTAGCGCGCGTGGGCGCGGGCTCTGATGCCGGCCGACCGGGTCGCGGTCCGCTCGTTCGCCGCCACCCGCCGGCTCATCCGGCGACGCTCGTCCTCGGTGAGCCCGCCCCAGATGCCTTGCTCTTGCCGATGACGCAACGCGTAGCTGAGGCACTGCGATTGGACCGGGCACGACGCGCAGACCTGCTTGGCGCGTTCGACCGTCGAGCGGGCGGCGGGGGTCACCGAAATCGGGAAGAACAGCTCCGGCTCGGCGTTCCTGCAGGCGGCTAGGCCCCACCATTCGTCGGAGAGATGGACCGTCATCTGGAAACCTCACTTGATTAGCCATCAGCTACTTGGTCTCCTGCCCTGCCCGTCCAGCAGGCATCTAATCAAGGCTGTGTTAGCTAATCCGAAGCGGTGGCAGTATCGGTTCATGGGACCCGGCGGACCAGCTGAGCGACTAGGTACTTACCAGAAAAAACGTGACTTCTCGCGTACCCCAGAGCCGGCTGGTGACGTGGCGGCCCTGCCCGGCGACGGCCAGCGCCGGTTCGTGGTGCAGAAGCACCGGGCCCGGCGGCTGCACTACGACCTGCGGTTCGAGATCGACGGCGTGCTGGTCAGCTGGGCGGTGCCGATGGGGCCCACGCTTGACCCGAAGGCCAAGCGACTCGCCGTGCACGTCGAGGACCATCCGATCGAGTACATCGACTTCGAGGGCGTGATCCCCAGGGGCGAGTACGGCGGTGGCGACGTGATCGTCTGGGACCTCGGCACCTGGGAGCCGCACGACACCGACGATCCGGCCGCCGCGGTGGCCGCCGGCGAGTTGCACGCCGACGTGCACGGGCGCAAGCTGCGCGGCCGGCTGGTGCTGGTCCGGCGCGGCCGCGCCAACGCCGGTGAGCAGGAGCAGTGGCTGCTGCTGCACAAGGACGACGACTTCGCGGTGCCCGGCTGGGATCCGGCCGACCATCCGACGTCGGTGCTCAGCGGCCGCACCAACGACGAGGTCAAGGCCGACCCTGACCGTCTCTGGCGCTCGGACCTGCCGCCCGACCAGGCTTCTGTCCAGCTGAAAGCCGAGGAACCGGCCACAGCCGGCGTGAGCGACGACGAGCTGGCCGCGCTCGACGAGCTCGGCAACAACGGCACCTGGGAGGTCTACGGCCGCCAGCTCAAGCTGACCAACCTCGACAAAGAGCTATTCGGTGGCCGAGACGACGAGCCCGGGCTCACCAAGCGGGAGCTGATCAGCTACTCGGCCCGGATCGCGCCGGTGATCCTGCCCTACGTCGCGGGCCGCCCGCTCAACATGAACCGGTTCCCCGGCGGCGCCACCAAGCCGGGATTCTGGAACAAGCAGCTTCCCGATCACGCACCGGACTGGGTGCCGCGCTGGGTCAACCCGGATGCCAAGGAAGGCCGGACCACCACGTACCTGGTGGTCGACGAGCCCGCCGCGCTGATCTGGGCGGCCAACTTCGGCGCGCTGGAATGGCACGCCTGGACCTCCACCACCGCCGACCCGCGCCATCCGACCTACGCGCTCATCGACATCGATCCGGGACCCTCCACCAGCTGGGACGACGTGCTGGTGCTGGCCCGCCTGCACCGGACCGCGCTGGAGCACGTGGGGGTCAAGGGCCAGCCCAAGGTGACCGGCCGGCGCGGCATCCAGATCTGGATCCCGGTCGTCGCCGGGCTCGATTTCGCTGACACCAGGGTCTGGGTGGAGGAGCTGTCCAAGGCAATCGGCTCGGTGGTGCCCGACCTGGTCAGCTGGAAGTGGGACGTCCAGGCCCGCGAGGGCCTGGCCAGGCTCGACTACACCCAGAACGTGCACAACAAGACGCTCGTCTCCCCGTACAGCCCGCGCCCGGCCCCCGGCGCTCCGGTCTCGGCTCCGATCGCCTGGGACGAACTCGATGACCCTGGCCTTCGACCGGATGGCTTCACGGTCAGGACCGTCCTTGACCGGATCGATCGGGTCGGTGACCTGTTCCGCCCGGCCCTTGGCCCCCCGCAGGAGCTGCCGCCGCTCCGGTAACCCGCCTGCGAGAAATCAGGCGAGTTCGTGATGGCTGAGTCGCTCGGGATGATGGGAAGAGACCACGGCCATGCTTTCTCCCTGAAAAATTTCTTGGGGCACGGGTGCGGCCGGCTCCTTGAGCTCGTCGATCCTGACCAGCGTCACGCCCGCGACGATCGCCGCGCCGCCGAAGAGCTGCATGAGCGAGGGGAGCTGGCCGAGCAGCAGCCAGGCGAACAAGATCGCGAACAGGACCTCGGCCAGGCCGATGAACGAGGCCAGCTTGGCGCCCAGCCTGCGGGCGGCGGCGATCCCGGCGATATAGGGGATCGCGGCCGCGACTATGGCCAGCCCGAGCACCGGCACGAGCCAGCTCGCCCGGTGACCGCCGATCGTGACGTCGGTGGTGCTGGCCGCCATCGGCAGCGCGTGCAGCAGTCCGAACACGGCCAGCATGACCGCGCCCACGCACATGCCGCTCCAGGCCATCGCGACCGGCGGCAGCGGCTCGGAGTCCTCGTGGGCCGAGAGCACGAAGAAGGTAGCCAGGCCCACGGCCGCGAACAGGCCCCAGATCACGCCGACCGGGTTGATCGAGGTCGAGCCGGTCAGGTTGAGGACCATCGCGAGGCCGGCGATCGCGGCGATCGCGCCGCCGATCGTGAGCGGCCGTGGCCGCTGGCCGCGGCGCAGCCAGAGCCAGCCGACGACGAGGATCGTGCCGAGGTACTCCAGCAGCATGGCGACGCCCACCGGCATCCGCTGGACCGCGTTGAAGTAGCACAGCTGCGCCCCGGCCACCGCGAACACGCCAAACCCGGCCACCTGGCCCGCGCTTCGGCGAAGCAGGCCCCATTGGCCGCGAAGGGCGACGATCGCGGGGATAGTTAGCAGGAGGGCCGACAGCGACACCCGGACGAGGACGGCCTCGGCTGGGCTCCAGCCCGAGTCGATGAGAGATGAGGCGAAGGTGCCTGAGGTGCCGAACGTCGCCGCGGAGAGCACGGCGAGAGCGAGGCCGGTGCCACCGAGCTTCACGCTGTCCTCCTGTAAGAAGTAAAATCGACTACGCTCATGACGCTATAGGCTCGGGCCGAAAGGAGTCAAATTGCTTTTTGCCCATGACACGGAGGTGGCGCTGGGGTCGGCGGCGGCCCTGGTGAACACCGGCCGGGGCGGCACCGAGTTGCTGCCCGACCCGGCCGCGCTCGACGAGTTCGTGCAGGAGCAGGGGTGGTCGGGGAATCGTACGCACGACGAGGCCGAACTGGAGGCGGTGCGATCCCTGCGGCCGCGCCTGGAGAAGATCTGGGAGCTGACCGAGGACGACGCGGCCGATCTGATCAACACGCTGCTGCGGGAGGCGGACGCGCTGCCGCAGCTCGTCAAGCACGACATCTGGGACTACCACCTGCACGCGACGCCGAGCGACGCGCCGCTGGCCGACCGGATCGCGGTCGAGGCGGCGATGGCGTTCACCGACGTGATCAGGACCGGCCAGCTCGACCGGCTGCGGGTGTGCGCGGCCGAGGACTGCCAGAGCGTGCACGTCGACCTGTCGAAGAACCGGTCCAGGCGATTCTGCAGCACCTCGTGCTCGAACCGGACCAACGTCGCGGCCTACCGGATCCGGCAGGCGGCTGCACTGAGTCGGCCCGAACTGAAGCAGGAGTAGAACACGTTCCAGTTCTGGCCCTAAAGTTCTGCCCATGGCGGATGATCAGCGGAACTGGGACCTTGAGGCCGATGTGGTCGTGATCGGTTTCGGCGCGGCCGGGGCGTGCGCGGCCCTTGAGGCAGCGGCCGGCGGAGCCGATGTGCTGGTGATCGACCGATTCGGTGGCGGCGGGGCCACGGAGCTGTCCGGCGGCATCGTCTACGCGGGCGGCGGGACGATCCAGCAGCTCGCGGCCAACGTGACCGATACGCCCGAGGCGATGCTCGCGTACCTGCGGTGCGAGGTCGGTGACGCGGTCAGCGAGGAGACGCTGGCGCAGTTCTGCGTCGGCAGCGCCGACCTGCTGGCCTGGCTGGTCGGCCACGGCGTGCCGTTCCAGGGGAGCCTGTGCCCGGAGAAGACCTCCTACCCGACCAACCGGCATTACCTGTATTACTCGGGCAGCGAGCTGTCGTTCGCCGACGTTGCCGCCCCGGCGCCGCGCGGGCACCGGGCGCTGGGTCGCGGCACGTCCGGCAAGGTCCTGTACGACGCGCTTGACCGGGCGGTCCGGGCCTCAGGCGCCCGGCTTCTGCCCCAGACGAGGGCGGTCGAGCTGATCACCGACGAGGCCGGCCGAGTCGTCGGCGTCGAATGCCGGAGCCTGCGCGGCGCATCGGGCTGGACCCGGCTCAGGCACCGGGTGCTGCACGAGCTGGGCAAGAAGCCGTTCCTGTACCTCGGCGGCCTCGGCCGGCGGTTGCACAAGCCGGTCGCCAGGATCGAGTCCAAGCGGGCGCGGCCGCTGCGCATCGGTGCCCGGCGCGGGGTCGTGATCGCGGCCGGCGGCTTCGTGGCCAACCGCTCGATGCTGCGCGAGCACGCGCCGGCCTACCGGGGCGGGCTGGCGCTCGGCACGGTCGCCGACGACGGCAGCGGCATCACCCTCGGCGTCGACGCGGGCGGTGCGACGAGGTTTCTCGACCATGTCTCCTGCTGGCGGTTCATCACCCCGCCGGCGGCCTTCCTGCGCGGGATCATCGTCGATTCGGCCGGCCAGCGGATCTGTGATGAGTCCAGGTACGGGGCCGCGATCGGCGATGCGCTGGTGAACCACGACCGGCGCGGCTGGCTGCTGGCCGACCAGCCGATCATCGACGCGTCGCGTCGCAAGCTGCGGTCCTCGACGCTGTGGTTCCAGCTGCTGCAGGCGCGCTACCTGCTGAACCGGGCCAGGGTCAGCGCGTCCGCGGTCGAGGATGCCGCCGCCCAGGCTGGGGTCGACCCGGCTGGTCTCGCCGCCACCGTCGCCGCCTACAACGAGGTCGCGGCTTCGGGGGAGCGGGACCCGATGGGCAAGCCGGCCGACCTGCTGGTCGAGCTCAAGACGCCGCCGTACTCCCTGATCGACCTGTCGATCCGGCCCCGGCCGGCCTATCCCGCACCGATGCTGACGCTCGGCGGGCTGGTGGTCGATGAGTCGACGGGCCTGGTGCGGCGGGAGGACGGGTCGGTGATCGACGGACTGTACGCGGCCGGACGCAGCGCGGTCGGCCTCTGCTCGAACTCCTACGTCAGCGGCCTGTCCCTGGCCGATTGCGTGTTCTCCGGCCGCCGGGCCGGCCGCCACGCGGCGAGCGCGGCGGGGAGCGCGGCGGCGAGCGCCTAGCCCCTTGCGCTTGGCCGGACGCCGAACTAGTGTCTGGACACATGTCCGGAAACCTGGCGGCCGATGAGCGGACGACCGATGAGCCCTTGGCCGATGAGCCGACGCGGCGGCGCCTGACCGCGCGCCAGGCGGACACGGTGCGCCGCCTCACCGAGGCCGCCGTCGAGGAGATACGCGAGGCCGGCTACGAGAACTTCAGCGTCCGGGACGTCGCCCGCCGCGCCGAGGTCGGTGCCGCCACCGCCTACACCTACTTCGCCTCGAAGGACCACCTGCTCACCGAGGTGTTCTGGCGCCGGCTGAGGGCCCTGCCGCCCGTCGACGAGGCCGAACCGGAGGCCGAGGCTCGGATAAAAGCCGTCCTCACCGAGCTTGCTCTCCTCGTCTCCGGCGAGCCCGAGCTGGCCGCGGGCTGCACGGCCGCGATGTTCGGCACCGACCCCGATGTCCGGCAGCTGCGGATCAAGATCGGAAGGGAGATCCACCAGCGGCTGGAGGCGGCCGCCGGGCCCGGCAATCCGGTCACCGGCCTGATCGAGCTGGCCTATTTCGGCGCGATGGTGCAGGCCGGCCTCGGCTACACGACCTACGCGAGAATGGCCGGCCGGCTGGCCGAAGCGGTCGAGCTGATCATGCGGTGAAGGGCTTACCCACGGTGACCGATCTGGCCTTCAGCCCGTACGACTACCAGATCCACGCCGACCCGTACCCGGTCTACGCACGGCTCAGGGACACCGCACCGCTGTACCGCAACGACGAACTGGACTTCTGGGCTCTGTCCAGGCACGAGGACGTCGTCGCCGTCTTCCGTGACCCGGCCCGCTTCTCCAGCGCGAACGGGGTCTCGATCGAGCCGTCCGCCTGGGGCAGCCACGCCCACCGCACGATGTCGTTCCTCGCGCTCGACCCGCCGAAGCACACCAGGATGCGGGCACTGGTCTCGAAAGGCTTCACTCCGCGCCGGGTCCGTGACCTTGAGCACTCGATCACGACGCTCACCAGGCGCTACCTCGACGCCGCCCTGGCAGCAGGCGAGTTCGACTTCGTCGGTGATTTCGCCGGCCTGCTGCCGATGGACGTGATCAGCGACCTGATGGGGGTGCCCGAGCCTGACCGGGCCGAACTACGCAGGCTCGCCGACGTAGTCATGCACCGCGAGGACGGCCTGACCGATGTCCCTGAGGCGGGCATGCACGCGGCCCTGACCCTGGCCAGCTACTTCGCGGACCTGGTCGCCGAGCGCCGCCGCCATCCGGCCCAAGACCTCACCTCCGCCCTGCTCCAGGCCGACCTGGACGGTGACCGGCTGACCGGCGACGAGGTCATCGGCTTCTTGTTCCTGATGGTGGTGGCCGGCAACGAGACCACCACCAAGCTCCTGGCCAACGCCGTCTACTGGGGCTGGCGCTTTCCCGGCCAACTATCCAAGGTGCGAGACGACCCCGCGCGGGTGCCGGACTGGGTCGAGGAAACCCTGCGCTTCGACACCTCGAGCCAGTTCCTCGCGAGGACCGTCGCCCAGCCCAGTGAATTCCACGGCCAGGTTGTCCCGGCCGGCGCCCGCCTGCTGCTCCTGGTCGGCTCGGCCAACCGCGATCCCCGTGCCTTCGAAGACCCGGACCGCTACGACCTGGACCGGGATACCTCGGCTCTGATCAGCTTCGGCGCCGGCCGCCACTATTGCCTTGGGGCCAACCTGGCTCGCCTCGAGGCCAAGATCGCTCTCACCGAGTTTGCTCGAAGAGTCGCCCGCTATGAGATCGACGAAGCCGCCGCCGAGCGAGTCCACTCGATCAGCGTGCGCGGCTTCGCCCGGCTTCCCGTCGCTTGCATTGGCCCGTGATGCGTAGACCAGTCCTCATCGCCGGCGCCTCCTCCGGCATCGGCGCCGCCACCGCCGAGATCCTCGCCGCCGGAGGCTATCCGGTCGCTCTCGGCGCCCGCCGCACCGAGATCTGCGAGCAGCTAGCCGCCAAGATCACCGCGGACGGCGGCGAGGCCTTCGCGGCCCCCCTCGACGTAGCCGACGACGACTCGGTGACGGCCTTCGTCGAAGCGGCCACCACCGCGCTGGGCGAACCCGAGGTTCTCGTCACCAGCGCCGGCGCGGTCGAACTCCAGCGCACCCACGAGTCCACCCCGGCCGAATTCGCCGCCCAGGTCCAGATCCACCTGGTCGGCGTCCAGCGGCTCGTCGCGGCGGTCGTTCCCGGAATGAAGGCCCGCCAGCGCGGCGACATCGTCTTCATCTCCTCCGACGTGGTCATCAGGCCCCGTCCCAACATGGGCGGCTACGTGGCGGCCAAACACGGACTGGAAGGCATGGCCCGCGCCATGCTGATGGAGCTCGAAGGCACCGGAATAAGAGTCGGAGTGGTACGGCCGGGCCCGACGCTGACCGGCATGGGCATGGACTGGGATCACGCGACGCTCACCGCGCTGTTCGACGAATGGACTCCCTGGGGCCTGATGCGCCATGCCGGCTACCTGAAGCCGGCCGACGTGGGCAACGCGGTCGCCGCGATGGTCGCCACCCGCCGCGGCGCCCACCTGACCCTGATCGAGGTCCAGCCCGAGGCGCCCGTCACATGAAGCAACCGCAGCAGGTCTCCGGCGCCGAACCCGACACCGGCCACCTGGAAGAACTCCGCCGCGACCCGATCGCCCTCATGCGGCGAGTCAGAGCCGAATGCGGCGACGTCGGCGCCTTCGACCTGGCCGGCCGTCCCGTCATCCTCCTGTCCGGCGCCGACGCCAACGAGTACTTCTTCCGCGCCCCCGACGAGGACCTCGACCAGGCCGGTGCCTACCCGTTCATGACGCCGATCTTCGGCAAGGGCGTGGTGTTCGACGCCTCCACGACCTGGAGCGCGGCACGGACGCGCTGGCGTTCGTCGACCCCTACGCCCCGATCGACAGCTTCCGTCGCCGTGATGCCGCTCGCGCCGGGCTCGTGTCTTTGGTAGAAGAAATAATGGCGGGAAGGGCGGCTTCGCC
>DATNFM010000272.1:0-27567 GCA_035606435.1 Streptosporangiaceae bacterium
GACGTAGTAGGGAATGCCGCAGATCGAGAAGTTCGGGTAAGCGTCGGCGACCACTACGGTGACTTCCGCGCCCGGGTCCAGTTCGCGGGCGCGCAGCGCGGCGCTGATCCCCGCATCGCTGCCACCGATCATCACAAGGCGCTTCATGACAGGCTCTCCTGTGGACTGGTCTAGCTCGCCTGGTCTTGGTGGTGAGGGACGATGATGTCGGCGGCCTGGGCCGGGGTGATAGCTGGATAAAGCGTCCTGACGACCGCGAGACCGAGCAGGCCGCCGATGATCTGAGCGGTGATGAATGACGGCGCCGACGCTGGGGCGATGCCAGCGAACGTGTTCGAGAACGTCCGGCCGATGGTGATGGCGGGATTGGCGAAGCTGGTGGAGGAGGTAAAGAAATAGGCCGCGCCGATGTACGCGCCGACCGCTGCCGGAGCGGCCTTGGAGCGGTCTGACCGGGCCAGGGCGAAAATAACGAGGATCAGTCCGAGGGTGGCGATGATCTCGGACAAGAAATGGGCTGGGGTGGCGCGGTCCTTGGCCGAGATGCTAGCCGCCGGCAGCGCGAACATCAGGTTCGCGATCACCGCGCCGCCGATGCATCCGACCACTTGAGCCGGCAGGTACGCGACCGCATCACGCCAGCTCAGGCCGCCCGATGCGGCATCAGCGAACGACACCACCGGGTTGAAATGACCGCCTGACACCGGGCCGAACATCAAGATAATCGCGAACAGCCCGGCCGCGGTCACCGCCGCGTTCTCCAGCAACTCCAGGCCAGTATCCCCAGGGGACAGCCGCTGCGCCGCTATACCCGATCCGATCACGACCGCGGCCAGGAACGCGCTGCCCAGCAGTTCGGCCAGCAGTCGCCGCCACAGCGCCAAGTCGTTAGTCACGCGGGGGACCTTGGCAAGGTTGCGGGCATCGAAGACCGCCTGGGCTGGGATAGATTGATGTTTGTCGATCTGACGTTAGTCAACGCATCGATGGATGTCAATCGGAGGTCAGCATGCCGGCAATGCGCGCCGCGATCACCCTTCCGCTCATCGATGAGGCACTGTGCGGGCCGCCGCTGACCGAGGTGCCTCTATCCGAGAGCGAATCGCTGGCCCTGGCCGCTGCGCTGCGCGCGCTGGCCGACCCCGTCAGGCTGCGGCTGATATCGATTCTTGCCGCTGAGGGCGAGGTGTGCGGCTGCCATCTCACCGAACCCCTCGGCCGGAGCCAGCCGACCGTGTCCCACCACACCCGGGTCCTGGCCGAGGCTGGGCTGATCGAGGGGGACAGGCGCGGCAAGTGGACGTGGTGGCGGATCGTTCCCGAGCGCCTCGCCGCGATCCGCGAGGCGCTCGGGGGGACCTAACGCCTGACGGCGCCGGTCAGGCGGTGGGCTTCACGGCGCGGACGATCGCCGAGTGCATCCCGGAGGCTGCCTCGTGGGTGAACGTCACTGATGCGCCGGTGAACCCGGCCGCGGTCAGGCCGTCGAGGTACTCGGTGCGGGACAGCGCGCCGGCGATGCAGCCGACGTACGAGCCAGAGGCGAGGCGCTGAGAGGGAGACATGTGGTCTTCGGCGACCACGTCGGCGATGCCGATCCGCCCGCCAGGGACCAGAACGCGGAACATCTCAGCCAGTACGGCGGGCTTGTCAGTCGACAGGTTGATCACGCAGTTGGAAATCACCACATCCACTGACGCGTCAGGAAGCGGCAGGTCCTCGATCTCACCTTTCCGGAACTCGACGTTCTCGGCTCCGGCCTTGGCCGCGTTGGCACGGGCCAGCGCCAGCATCTCATCGGTCATGTCAACCCCGTAGGCGAACCCAGTCGGACCGACCCGCCTGGCCGACAGCAGCACGTCGATTCCGCCGCCCGAGCCCAGATCTAGCACGCGCTCTCCCTCGTGCAGGTCGGCGACCGCGATCGGATTGCCGCAGCCCAGGCTGGCCAGGAGGGCCTCTTCCGGCAGCCCGTCAGTCTCGTCCTCGTGGTAGAGATTGGCGCTGATGCTGCCTGCCGCCATCGCGGCCGCGGGCTCGGCTCCGCCGCACGAGTTGTCCGACGAGCCACCGCAGCAGGAGGCGGTGGCTCCGGTCTCCGTGACCACCAGGGCGGCCGCGGAGTACTTGGACCGGACTTCCTCGCGCAGGGCCGTGCTTGTCTGGTCGCTCATTCCGCTCACTCTGATCGCCCCTCACATAGAAGATCGTCTATATGAAGGCTGCATCAAAGATAGACGGATGTCAATGCCTGTTGCATACTGGTCAGGTGAGTGTCCCTGCTTTCGGTTCCCGGGACGGCCCCCGGCTTCCAGTTGTCGACGGCGGACAAGGATGCTTCGCGCCGTTGCTGCGCGAGCCGCTCACGGCCAGCGAGGCCGCCGACCTGGCGCACAAGCTCAAGGCGCTGGCGGATCCGACCAGGTTGCGGCTGGTGTCGATGGTCGCCGCGCATAGGTACGGCGAGGCCTGCGTCTGCGAGCTCACCGAGCCGCTGGGCCTGACCCAGCCGACGATCTCCCATCACCTCAAGATCCTGGTCGAGGCGGAGATATTCACTCGCGTCAAGCGCGGCGTCTGGGTCTACTTCTCGCTTGCCCCTTCCACCCTCGGCGCGCTCTCGGTACTGCTTAGCCCAGCCGACCGGCCAACGCCCTGACCGCTTTCTGGGTCGCTTGCGGCATCTCTTGCGACATCGTATTGAAGGTCGTCAAGATAGAGGGATGTCGATTGATGCTGCGGACAATGAAGCGGCCTGTGACCCGCCGTTGTTGACCGGCGGACCGATCGACAAGGACTCAGCCGCTTGGTTAGCGCAGGTGTTCAAGGCCCTTGGCGATCCGGCCCGAGTCCGCCTGGTATCTCTGATTGGTGCCCACGACCGCGGCGAGGCGTGTGTCTGCGACCTGACCAGCGCCTTCGACTTAACGCAGCCGACCATTAGCCACCATCTCAAGTTGCTGCGGGAGGCTGGCGTCATCGACTGCGAGCGCCGCGGCAAATGGGTCTTCTATCGTCTTGTGCCCGCCACACTTCAGCGGGTAGGTGCCCTGCTCACGCCGACCGCCTGATCGAAGCGAGATGGGTCCGGCGCATGTAGGCGAAAATCACGACTACCGCCAGGCTTGCGGTCCGCCTAGATTGTCGCTGCGGCACCTAGGTCCGGGTGCGCTCAGGGGGCATGCAGCAGGCGTCTTGGGCACTACTTCAGGAAATGGTCTGCCATGCCGGGTATGAACAGTGGCCTGAACGTCTACAACCATGTAGTCGTCGCAACCTTCCATACGGCTCTGATCCATCAGGCGATCATTGCGCTGGCGATTTTCCTGCTGCTGGCAACATTCTGGGGAATCTTCAACCTCTGGCGGCCCGCTTCCTTTTTCAAATTAGCTCGGGGCGCCCCGGCCGATGGGCAAATGTGGTCCGAACCGCAGGCTCGGAGGCTGCTGAGGATCGGTTTCGGGATCTTGTGGATCTTCGATGGCCTGCTCCAAGCGCAGTCGGCCATGGCGATCGGGTTGCCGTCGCAAGTCATCGAACCGGTGGCGGCGACGTCCCCGACCTGGGCCCAGCACGTCGCGAATTGGGCCGCGACATCGTGGTCATATCATCCTATTCAGGCCGGTGCCTCCGCTGTCTGGATTCAGATCGGCGTCGGGATCTGGATGCTCGTGGCCCCGCGCGGGTTGTCGTCCCGGCTGGCGGGCCTGGTCGGCCTTGGGTGGGGGATTGTCGTCTGGGTCTTCGGTGAGGTTTTTGGCGGGATCCTGGCGGGCGGTCAAAGTTGGATGTTCGGTGCGCCCGGGGCGGCGGCGTTTTACAGCGTCGCGGGTGCCTTGATCGCGCTGCCCGAGCGGACGTGGCGCACTGCCCGAATGGGCCGGGCCGTCCTCGCGGCGAGCGGGCTGTTCTTCATGGCGATGTCGGTACTTCAGGCGTGGCCGGGCCGCGGCTTCTGGCAGGGCGCTTCGCCGGGTCATCCCGGCTCGCTGGCCAGCATGGTCGGCGAAATGGCCCAGATGCCTCAGCCGGGGACAACATCTCGGCTGGTTTCAGCATTCGGCGCGTTCGACCTGGCGCACGGCTTCGCCGTGAACTTGTTCATTGTGGCCGCGCTGGCCGCTGTCGGCCTGAGCTTGGTGCTTGGGCGCCGTAGGCTGCTCGGCCTGACGGTCGTGGCCGTGGCGGTGCTGTGCCTGGCTGACTGGATCTTTGTCCAAGACTTCGGCTTCCTCGGCGGCGTCGGCACGGATCCCAACAGCATGCTTCCGATACTGCTCATCGTGATCGGCGGCTATCTGGCGCTAACGCGGGTCCCAGCCGAACTCACTGAACCCGCGGTAACCGTTCCGGCCGAGGATCAAGGGCATGCGGGCGGACGCCGGCAGCGCGCGCTCCGAGCGGCGCTGGGCAAGGCCTTAGCGACGCCGAGCCTGAGTTTCGTGCTGAGCATCGGCGCGTTCGGCGTGATCGTGCTCGGAGCCGGGCCCATGGCCGCGGCCCAGGCGGACAGCAGGGCTGACCCGATCCTGGCCGAGGCCGTGGACGGGCAGCCGGTGCCGGCTGACCGGCCGGCTCCGGAGATCCGGCTCGTCGATCAGCATGGCCGCCAGTTCGCACTGACCAGCCTGCGCGGGAAGGTTGTTTTCCTTACCTTCCTTGATCCCGTGGCCAGCGCGGATAGCCGGCTGATAGCAACCGAAGTCCGGACGGCGGCGGGACTGCTCAACGCGACTTCCCGCGACACGGCGGTGGTCGCGGTGACCCTCAACCCGTCGGAGCGATCACTCGGGGTTATCAACAAATTCGACCGCAGGGTGGGCCTGACTGGCCTGCCTGGCTGGTTGTTCCTCACCGGGACAACTGACCAGTTGCGGCGCGTATGGCAGCGCTACTCGGTGTATGTCCAGGAAGGGTCGGATGACCGTATCTCCTACAGCGACGTTGCCTACGTGATCGATAGGTCAGGAAACATCAGATACGAGATCAACACGAGCCCAGGACCAGGAACAGCCGCCACCAAAGCGTCCTTTGCGGTGCTGTTCGCCAACTCCATCAGGCAGACGCTAGCGACGAAATGACAACCCCGCTTCCGAACGAGCACTGCGGAGGAAAGATATGACGACGCACGCAACCGATCCCGCCGTCGATCCTCGACTGAAGCTTGACCGGCTTGAAATCCAGCCGCTAGCAGCCATCGACGCCACCGTCGAAGTACTCGGATCCAAGAGCTACACCAACAGGCACATCGCGATGGCCGCCCTTTCACCCCATCCGACGTCGCTGCGTAGAGCGCTGCTCGCCGACGACACCCGGCTGCTGGCGGCGGCGGTCGCGACGTTTGGGCACGTTGACGTCACGATCGACGAGGCGACCAACGAGATCGGCCTAGTGCCGACCGGCCGGCCGATGCGCGCTCCGAGCGAGCCTATTTACATGGGGAACGCGGGAACCGGGCTGCGCGCGCTTATCACGTTGGCGAGCCTGGCTGAAGGCCGAACGCTGATAACCGGCAACGCCCGCATGCAGGAACGGCCCATGGGAGATCTGCTCTCGGCCCTTGGCCCGCTCGGAGTCCGAGCCAGGGCGGTGCGTGACAACGGATCCCCGCCGGTCGAGGTGGAAGGGGTCAGCCTGGCTGGTGGCGGTACCCAGATCAGTGGCGCGGTGAGCAGCCAGTTCACGACCAGCCTGCTGTTGAGCGCGCCTCGGGCGGCCGCCGACGTGCAGATCACGGTCGTCGATGACATGGTCTCCAAGCCGTACATCGACATGACGATCGCGGCCATGGCGCGCACCGGAGTCCACGTGCGTCGCGACGGCTATCGGTCCTTCAATGTCCAGGCCGGGCAGACGTACGACGGCGGAGAAATCGGTATCGAGCCCGATGCCTCCGGCATGTCTTACTTCCTGGCGGCGGCGGCGATTCTCGGCGGCCAGGTCACCGTGCCCGGCATTGGCCAGGGCTCCGCTCAGGGCGACGTTGGCCTGGTCGCGGCGCTGCAGTCCATGGGATGCCGGGCGGAGATCACGCAGGACAGCGTGACGCTCGAAGGCGGCAACCTCACCGGCATCGAGATCGACATGGAGAACATGCCGGACGTCGCGCCCACCCTGGCCCTGGTCGCCGCCTACGCTCGCGGCACCACCCACATCACCGGAATCGGCAACCTCAGGCTCAAGGAATGCGATCGGATCCAGGCGATGAGCGACGAGCTCACCAAGATGGGCGTCGTCGTCTCGACGACGACGGACACCTTGACCGTCGAGGGTTCCGCCGCTCCGCGCGGCGCGGAGATCGACACCTATGACGACCATCGCATCGCGATGTGCTTCGCCATCGCCGGCCTTCGCACCCCAGGCGTGGTCATCCGCAACCCGGGTTGCGTCGTGAAATCCTTCCCTGACTTCTGGCAGAAGCTCGACGGCGTGCGAATCGGCGGGGCAGCCGCATGACGGCTGGCATCCTCCTCGTTCTCGATGGCTGGGGCATAGCGGCGCCCGGTCCGTCGAATGCCATCGCGGCCGCCCGTACCCCGTGCCTTGACCAGTTGCGGGCGACAAGCCTGGTCAGCGCGCTGGCCGCATCCGGCTTGGCGGTCGGGCTGCCCGATGGCACGGTCGGCAATTCCGAGATCGGGCACCTCGTCATCGGCGCCGGGCGGCCGCTTGAATACGACAGCCTCCTCGTCGAGAACGAGGCCAAGTCGGGTCGGCTGCGTACTCATGCCGTTCTTAGCCAGACGTGCAAACGCCTCGCGGAATCTGGCGGCTCGCTGCACCTGGTCGGCTTGATGTCGGACGGGCGAATTCATTCGGACATCGGTCATGTCGGCGAGTTGCTTGGCGCCGCGGCCGACGCGGGCCTTCGCCGCGTCCTGGTGCATGCGATCACCGACGGGCGGGACGTGCCGAACGGTACCGCCTCCGCCTACCTGGACCAGCTCGCGGGATTGCTGGCGACCGCAGGCTCCGGGCAGGTGTGCAGCCTAATCGGCCGCAACTTCGCGATGGACAAGAGCGGCAAGGCCGAGTTGACCAGGGCGGCGTGCGACCTGATCCTCGACGGCCGGGCCGACGGCCACTATCAGGACGCCGCCACGGCGTTGTCGGGGCATACCGGAGCGGATGCTGGCCTGCCCGCGACCGCCATCTGCTCGCAGGGCCGCCCCGCTCGCCGGGTGATGCCGGGCGACGCCATACTCTTCACCAATTTCCGGTCCGATCGCACCGCTCCGCTGGCCGACATGATCGCCAGCCGGCTGCGCGAGAGCCAGCGCGACTCGGTTACCCTCCTCAGCCTCGCCGAATACGACACCAGTTGCCCGATAGCCGCGCTGGTGTCCCGGGCCGATGCCTCTGGCGGTCTCGCGGACGCCATGAGCGGGGCCGGCTTGGTGTCGGTTCGGATAGCCGAGCCGGAGAAGTTCGATCACGTGACGTTCTTCGTCAATGGCCGCGACTCCGCGCCGCGTCCGCTGGACCAGCATGTCTGCGTCAGCGGCGAAACGCCGCCCGACTACCTTAAGTGCCCGGAAATGAGGGTCGCTGAGGTCGCCGGTCACGTCGTCGCGGCGGCCAGCCGTCCCGACGTCAGCCTGGTGCTGGCGAACCTGGCCAACATCGACGTTGTCGGTCACACCGGCGACTACGCCGCCACCGTTCAGGCGACCGAGGCCGTCGACAAGGCCGTCGGCCAGATCGCGGCCGCGGCCCGCGAGGCCGGGCGATGGCTGATGGTCGTCGGGGACCACGGCAACGGAGAGCAAATGACTCAGGCCGACGCCGGTGGCACCCTGCGGCCCTACGGCGGTCACACCACCAACCCCGTTCCGCTGATCATCGTTCCCGCGCACAAGATCGAAGCGGCCGAACTGGACAGCGGGACACTGGGCGATGTCGCACCAACTGCGCTCGCGATGCTCGACTGCCCGATCCCCACGGTCATGACCGGCCGGCCGCTGATCTAGCGGCTGACAAGAAGGAGAACCTCTATGTCCACGCTGAACGTGCCACTGGTCGCGCTCGTCGGCGACCGAGAGACCGGCGAGGCCGCCCATGACCGGATCATCGAGGCGCTGGAGGGCCTGAACGTCGGCCATCGCTGGCATTCGACCGCGACTCTTGACGCTCCGGCTGACTTAGCTGAAGCCGATGGGATCTGGGTGGTGCCTGGCTCGCCTTATCGTTCGATGGCCAACGTGCTCGCTACCATCAGGTACGCCCGCGAGGCGGGCGTGCCGTACCTGGGAACCTGCGGAGGATTCCAGCACGCCCTGATCGAATGGGCGCGCAACATCCTTGGCCTCGCGCAAGCAGATGACGTGCAGTCGGCGCCGGGTGCCAACGTCCTGCTGATCACGCCGCTCGCATGCGCGATGCGCGGGGAGCGGCGGCCACTTCAACTCGCCGCCGGCAGCAAGCTCGCCCAGATCTACGGACTGCTCAGGAGCACTGAGCTGTACCACTGCTCGTACGGCCTGAACCCGCAGCTCTCCGGGTTGTTCACGCATTGCGACCTGCGGATCGTGGCCTGGGACGAGGCCGATGCGCCTCGTGCGGTCGAGCTGCGGGGCCATCCGTTCTTCATCGGCACCCTCTACCAGCCTGAGCTGTCGTCGGACCGGAACCACCAGCACACGCTGATCCAGGCGTTCGTGGCGGCCGTGCGCGAACGCCAGGTGACAGCGCGGTCGGCGGGCCCCGAAGTACTGGCGGCACTCGCGACCGCAACTGAATAGATATTTGTCAATATCGATAGCCGTGGATATTGACGGTTACCGATTCAGCTCCTACGGTTGAGGTACGGGCAACGACGAACAGGGGGAGCGCATGGGCGAGGCCACTCAGAGCCGTGGCGGTTTTGTCACGGACATGACGATGACCACCGGCGTGGCTGCTTCCGGCTGCTGCGGAGAATCCGGGACGACCGGGGCGCCGGCGGCTGGGCAGACCCAGACAGTCCTCCCGGTAGTGTCAGCCTCCGCGTGCTGCGGCGAGCCAGTGGCGGTCAGCGAGCCCGACGAGCCCGAGCAGGCGGCGTCCGGCACCAGTTGCTGCGGCGAGCCCGTGGCGGTCAGTGAGCCCGAGCAGACGGCGTCCGGCACGAGTTGCTGCGGCGAGCCAGTGGCGGTCAGTGAGCCCGCATCGCAGCAAGCTAGTTCCTGCTGCGGCTGAGTACCTGACCTGCCTGCCGAGGGAGGCCAGTTCGATGAGCCGCAGCCGCACCAGGCCCGCTGACCCTGATATCGCCGACCCGGCCGATGCCGTCGCCCTCGCTGACGGGTTCCGCGACGTGGCGGCTCATGAACTGGTCGGCCAGATCTCCGGGCCCGCCTACGAGGGACGGCTGTCCGGCCAGGAGGGCAATAGGCGGGCGGCGGCCAGAATCGGGGACGCCTTCGCCGGGCTCGGCCTGCCGGTCCGCTCGCTGGACTTCGTCGTCACCGGTATCCCGGTTTTTACCGGCGCTCCCTTGCTGCGAGCAAAGGGCATCGACACCGACTGGTCGCTCGAGCACCGGACCGACTTCGCTGTACACCCCCGGTCAGCGCATGTCCCCGAGCCGCGAACTGGAGTCGCGGTGCTGGGTGCCGCTGCCGTCACCACCGGCGCCTGGGTCATGCTCCAAGCGGTGCCGCAGGGCGACGGCCTCACCCGCATGGCGGAGAGACTGGCGGAAGCTGGCGCGTCCGGGATGCTGCTCCCTCAGATTCCCGATCAGTCGGGCTTCCTCAGCAAGCGCATGCTGGGGGCGGCACGAGTGGTATTGCCGCTTTTGTCGGTTCGCCAGGAGCTCCTCCCTCGGCTCAGTGGGCTGGAGGTCACTGGCGCGGCTACCGTCAAGGCGGCCAGCGCCAAAGGCGCCAACGTGGTTGCGGAGATCGCGGGCACCGATCCTGCGCTGTCGGCTGAACCAGTCCTGCTGACCGCTCACTACGACGGGGTCGGCAATGATCCTGACCGCCACTTCCCGGCCGCCGGGGACAACGGCAGCGGGATCGCCGTGCTGATCGAGGTCGGACGGACACTGGCCGAGACGGCATGGCGGCCGGCCAGGCCGGTGTACCTGGCCGCGCTTGACGCCGAGGAGTTGGGTGCGCAAGGCTCACGCGCTCACGCCCGGTTGCTGCGGGAGGCCGGCCTACGGCCGTACGTGCTGAACGTCGACATGGTAGGCCGGTTCCACGACGCCATGGCGGCAGAGCTCGGCCCAGGTAGCGAAGCTATCGCCAGTGCTCTGGACCGGGCGGGCCGGCTGCTCGACATCCCGCTCGTCGTCAGCCCGGTCGCCTCCGACAATCGCAGTTACGCGGCGGCCGGATTCCCGGCCGTAGGCCTGGCCTCCGGAGCCGCGCACTATCACTCGCCGCTCGACAGCGCGGACCGGGTCGAGCCGGCGGCCCTGGCGCGAGCAGGGCGGCTCATGCTCGCGGCCACGCGGTTCCTGGCCGGGGAAGATAAGGGAAAGTTAGGTACGGCTGGCTCGCCCAGACCGCATCGCGACGGTGATCAGGAGGAACGCTCATGACTCCCCAGGAGGCTACAGTCCAGGTGTCCGAGCAGGTCACTGCCGCCCCCCACGAGCAGCCGTTAGCCCGCGGCCGCCATAACTGCGTGGAATTCGCACCACGACAACGCGAGATATTAGCTTTAGTAGCCGACGGGCTCGCCGATAAGGAAATCGCCGTCCAGCTGGGAGTGTCGGCGCGCACCGTGCGCACTCACCTGGAACGCCTCTATCAGCGTTATGGCCTGCATTCCCGATCAGCGGCGGTCGCGCTCTGGATGCGCAGCGGTGAGCCGCGAGTGGGTGACCGGATGCTGTAAGGGCTGGCGCACGCAATAAGTACTCCTATTACCGGAGCCGAGTCCGCTCCGGTAATAGGAGTACTTATTTTTAATGTTTTGTCGGTAATATTACCGTATTGGTTCTCTGGGGTGTCCTCACCAGACTGATAACCGCAGGGCCGCATTGCTCGCCGGAGCTGTGCTGCGAAAGCGGAAGGACTCCTGATGACCACGACAATCTCGGCTCCGTCCACCAGTCGCCTGATCGACCTGAACCCGGCATTGGCCGAGAGCTACCAAGCGTTTGTATCCGCCGTCTTCGAAGACGGAGCGCTCGACCCGGCCGTCGCCGCCGCTGCCGCTCTCGCCGCGTCGATCGCGTTCAACCGCCAGGAGAGCGTCCGGTCTTACCTGGCGCTGGCCAAGCAGTCTGGACTGTCGAACGAGGACATCGGCCGCGTGGCCGCGATCGTCGACGTCGTGCGGGTGGAATCGCATCAGCGGCCCGCCTCCGCCTCGACCAGTCACGCCGAGCACGCGCACCAGCCCAAGGCGAGCAAGTCTTGCTGCTAACCGGCGCCCGGCCGGCCGGTGCCCGAGCAGGGCAGCCGGCCGCGAGTGCTGACGCCGCCGATCCGGCCCCTACGGTGGTCCTGCTAGGCGGCCGGAGCCTGCGCGAGTTCAAGGTGCTTCACGAGCTTGGCGCGCGCATCCTGTACCTGGACGCCGAAGTCCCTGTTCAGTGCATCCCGTGGGTCGACGTCGCGGTGGAAGCAGATCTGGCCGAACCCGAGGCCGTCCTAGCGCTGATCTCGCAGTTCTGCGCCACTGCGGTCCCGGCGGCTGTGCTGACGCACACCGAGCCGCGGATCCCCCTGATGGCCTGCCTGGCCGAGCGGCTCGGGCTGGTCGGCCGCGGCCCGACCCAGGCCGCTGCGCTCAACTGTCACGACAAGTTCAGGACCCGCAGCGTGCTGCGAGCCGCCGGGGTTTCCTGCCCGGCGGCCGGCCTGGCCTTCAGCGCGACGGAGGCCGTCGAGGCCGCGACGCAGTTCGGCTTCCCGGTCGTAGTCAAGCCGAGAAACCGGTCCGGAGGATACGGGGTCCGCATGTGCCGCGACGAAGGCCAGGTGCTGCGCGCGGCCGAACACATCATGTCCGCGTCCGAGCCAGGCACCCTGCCAGGCGCCGTGGTCGAGCAGTACGTCGAGGGCCCGGAATACGCCGTCCAGACCCTGACCATCGACGGCGTCACTGAGGTGCTCAGCGTCTTCGCGCAGCAGGTCACCGGGCCGCCGGTATTCGTCGAGCTTGGCTACGACTACCCGGCTGGCCTGTCACCGGACGAGTACGCGGAACTTACCGGGGTCGTGACGGCTGCACTTGACGCCTTGGGTGTGGCTAACTGGGTCAGCCACACTCAGGTCAAGTCCTCGGCCGCCGGCTTCACGGTGATCGAGGTCAACGCGCGCAGGCCCGGAGGTCGGCTCGCCGAGATGACCGCGGCGGTGAGCGGCCTTGACATGGTCAGGGCGGCCAGCGAACTGGCGCTTGGCCTCCCGGTCAGCCGGAGTGTCGCCCAAGTCAGTCACGCCGCCTACCGCAGCATCGTCACCGATCGGCCGGGCACGCTGCTCTACAACTCCCGCCTGGATCTCGACGCGCTCGACTCGCCGGTCCCGCCGATCATCGAGGTCGACATTCCAGCCGGTGATCAAGTCCTGCCCGTCGAGGATCCCGGCGGCGGCGTGTATGGCCGCATCGTCGTCTTCGGCCGCTCGCTCCACGCAGTCGCCAGGGACCTTGGCGTCATCAACGACGCGATCAAGCTTGAGGTTGTCACCCTCCAGCCGATCGACGTGACAGCGGATGTCCGCGAGTTCAAGCCCTGCTGCTGAGGAGTGCCGATGACCGTCACGGTGCCAGGAACGGCGAGCCAGATGCTCGCGGCCGGGCCGGACGCACTCATTTACCGGGCCGAGCTGGCGACGAGCGCCGCCGACGTCAACGCGGATGACTGGGACGAGGTCGTGCTGGCCGCAGGCGGCAGCATCTTCCACAGCCACGCCTGGCACGTCTGCTTCGAAAGAACGGCACCTGGTTCCATGTCGGCCGCCCATGTGCTCGCCTACCATGGCGATCAGCTCGTCGGGGTCTGCCCGGCCTACTTGATCGACAGCTGCCCGCGTCTGTCGTATGCCCTGTCGCTCGACCGGCCGGCCGCACTGGACGTCGGCGGGCCAGTTCTGCTCGCGCACAGCCTCGCCGCGCTCGACGGCGGACCGCTCACGCTCGCCGCGCACCCGGGCGCACTGCGGGCACTCGACGCCGGGCTTCGCGGCGCCGCGCGCGACCTCGGCGCCTGGTGTTACGGATACGCGAACCTAAGCCCGGGTCCGTTCAGCGGATGGCTGCTTGGCCAGGGCTACGCGACCGCGACCGTCGCCATCAGCTACCGGGTTCCGGTTTCGTGGAACTCACCCGAGGAGTACTGGGCATCGATGCGCAGCCGCCGCAAGCAGTCCTTGCGCAACGCGCGGAACCGGACGCTGAGCGCGGGCTGGCAGGTCGCCAGCGGTCCGCCAGAGCGCGACGAGGCCATCGGGCTGATTCACCGGCTGCTGGTCGCCTACGGGACGCCGACCGAGCTGCTGCCCGGCGATTTCCTGACCGCGGTCCTGCGCGACCTGGCCCCCTGCGAGCGCTCGGTGACCGCACGCGACCCGTCAGGAGCGGCGCGCGCGGTCTTTACCGGCTGGCGTTTCGGCGAGCACCTGGCCATGTGGCTCGCCGGCCTGGACAGCGCGGAGCTCGACGCGTTCGAGCCTTATCACGCCATGCTCGCGCTGGTAGTGGAGGCAGCAATCGCGGAGCGGATTAAGACGATCGACCTGGGCCGGGCGAACGGCGACATCAAGCGGAGATACGGCGCCCACCCGACCCCGCTGCTCCTGGCCGTTCGCTCCGGGCAACCGGACCGCGATGCGCTCTTGCATCTGTGGTGCCGCGATCTGGAGCGGCGGAGTCACGCCGTCCTGAACGGCCTGGAAACAGCGAGCAGGTGCTGCTAAATGAACGCACCCGACCGTCCGACTGTCGCCTGCGTCGCCGGCCAGCACGTCCTCGACGTCCTGTCCGAGATGGGCATCAGGACGATCCTGCTCGGCGAGGACATCCCCTGGGACATCGCCTGCTCGGTGGACGTGCCGGTCGAGGTCGACCTGGCGGACTGGCAAGCATGCGAGCGGGAGCTGCGCCGGGTACAGGCCCGCACCGGATTCAGCGCGGACGCGGTGCTTAGCCTGCGCGACTCTTACGTTCCGCTGGCCGGCTTTCTTGCCGCCCGGCTCGGGGTCCGGGGCATGTCACTGCCCGCGGCGCTTAACTGCAACGACAAAGCCCGAATGCGGCGAGCCCTCGACGGCGCCCGCATCGCCAATCCTCGCTACGCGATCGCCATGGAGCCCAAGGAGGCGGCAGGCCTTGGTGACGTGGTCGGGTTCCCGCTGGTACTCAAGCGCACCAGGGGTGCCGGGGGCGGAGCGGTGCGGCTCTGCCCCGACCAGGTGGCGCTCACCGCCGCCGTGGCCGAACTCACCGCGGCAGGCGGTCCGGTCCAGTTCCTCGGTGAGGAGTACCTCGATGGACCCGAGTTCGCCGTACAAACGCTGACCGTGGCCGGCGCGACCGAGATCCTCAGCGTCCTGCGCGCGCACATCGGCCCGCCCCCGCGTTTCGCCGAGACCGGCTACGACCACCCGGCTGGCCTCAGCGCAGGACAGGAGCATGAGGTCACCGATCTTGTGCGGGCTGCCCTGTCGGCGGTGGGCATGGACTTCGGGGTCGCTCACGTCCAGGCCAGGTACACCGAAGAAGGGCCCAGGATCGTGGAGATCAACCCGCGCCCGCCCGGCGGCGTGCTGGCGCACGTCACGCAGGTCGTATCGGGTGTCGACATGGTGCGGGCCGCGATCGAGGCCACGCTCGGCCTGCCGTTGACGCGCCGTGCGCCGCAGGCCAGCCATGTCCTTTACCGGTGCGTGGTGTTCGGCCAGCCTGGCTACCTCAGCTACGACGTAGACGCGCTGAGATTCTTCCCCGGAGCGAAGGCACTCGATCCGATCGTGGAGATCGACGCCGATCCCGGCGATCTCGTGTTCGCGGTGGATCACCCCGACGGCGGGGTGTACGGCCGGGTCGTCCTCTTCGGAGACAGCGACGCCGATCTCGCCGCGCAGTACCGGGCGGTCACTGACGAGTTGCAGGTGCGCGTCGCCAAGGCCAGCGCAGGCGCGCCGCCGTCGCCCGATTCCTATCCGGCCCTCGTGCTTGCGGAGAGTGACTCGCGATGACTGCCTACGGACCAAAGACCATTACTAGGCAGAAAAATTTGCCGAACGTGCTCGTCCTGTCAGGCCGGCGCACCGTCGAGAACCTCAAGGCGGCCGGCTATCGGGTGGGCCTGGCGTCCCAGTCGATACCCCTCGACCTGGCGCTCGCGGCAGATACCCCCATCGAGGTGAATTTCGACGACTGGCCAGCGATCATCGCCCAGGTCGAACGGGTTCACCGGCTGACGCCTTTCGACGCCGTCATCACCCACCTCGAGCACCTGCTGCCCCTGGCCGGGCGGCTTCGCGACCGGCTGGGCCTGTCCGGCGGTATTTCCGAACGTGCCGCCCTCGACTGCATGGACAAGCCGACCACGCAGCGACTGCTCGCCGACGCCGGCCTGCCGGTCGCCCGGTTCCGGTGCCTGACCACGCCGGAACAGGCGCCCGATGCGGTGGCGGAGCTTGGCTTGCCCGTCATCGTCAAGCCGCCGGCCGCGTCGAGCGGAGCCGGGCTGACGCTCAGCCAGACCGCTGAGGAGGCCGCCGCCGCGGCGGCCGACCTGCTCGCCGCCGGTCACGAAGCCGTGCTGATGGAGGAGTACCTGCGCGGGACCGAGATCGGCCTGTTCGCCTATCGGCTGGCGGGCGAGACCACCGTCATCACCTGCCTGAAAGCTGAGGTAGGGCCGCCGCCCAAGTTCGTCAAGCTGGGCGGTGAATACCCGGGCGATCTCGAGCCCGCCGTCCTGGCGGAGGTAAGTGACCTCACCAGCCGGGCCCTGGCCGCGGTCGGCCTGGACAACTGGGTCGCGACCGTCCAGATGATGCTGACGGCCGACGGTCCCCGCGTCATGGAGATCAATCCGCGCGTGCCCGGCGGCCAGACGGTCGAACTCGTGGCGGTCACCACCGGATACGAGCCGACTCTGGTCGCCGCTGATGTGGCGCTTGGGCAGCGGCCCAGGCAGACGGTTACGCGGACGCCGTTCGCCTGGTACCGGTGCCTCGTCTTCGAGCAGGCTGGCCATCTGTTCTACCGCGCTGAGGCCGAAGACCATATCCCTGGCCTGGAGTCCCCGGCGCCGCCGGTGATCGAGCTGGACGTCGAGCCAGGTGAGGTCGTGCTGCCGATCAACCATCCGCGCGGCGGCGTGTTCGGCCGCGTCATCGTCCGCGGTGACAGCCAGGCCATTCTCGAACGGGACTACGCGCGCATACTCGCCGCGCTTGACCTGCGGCTCGAACCGCTCTCCGACGCCGAGCACGAGGCGGTCTGGCGGCCGCACACCCGCTGCTGCTGACCGGCTCCAAGGACCGAGACCAGAGAAAGGAGGAGTCAAATGGACGACGACATGGCAGGGATGGGCTGCTGTGACACCTGTGGTTGCGAGGACGCACCCGAGGACGGCGGTGACTGCGGTTGCTGCAGTTGCGGTTGCGGATGCTGCGACTAACGGGCTGAGGCGGGAGGCCGCCTTCCAATCCGGCCTCCCGCCCCGACCCGGCAATGTGCGATGACTGGAAAGCTGGAGACGTTCAGTGAAAAATTCGATGGCGACGCTGCGTTTCACGCACGCCTACATGATGCGCTATAGACGCCGGATACTGGCCGCCCAGTCGCTGCTCCTTGGCGCCCGGCTTAGCGGGATCGCGATCCCGCTGGTCGTGCGCGAGCTGATCGACTTCGGCATCTTGCATCACGACGCGCGCCTGCTGCTGGGATCGGCTTTCGTTGTCTTGCTCATCGGGGCGGTGGCCGGCACCTTGCTGTACCTCGGAAAGCGCATCCGCTACGAGGTCTCCGGTCGCGCCGTCAGCGATCTGCGCCACGACCTGCTCGGTCATCTGCTCAAGCTGGGGCCGGCCGAGGCAGATGCGGCATCGGGCGGTCAGGCTCTCGCCCGCCTGACCACGGACTCGGCGGCGCTGCGCGGCATCATCAACGGCGGCCTCGGCGAGATGGCCAACCAGGTGCTCATGACCGGCGCCCTGCTCATTATCTGCCTGGTGCTCGACAGCAAGATCACGCTGCTGGCGCTGATACCCATGCTCGTGGCGACCACCGTTCGCATGCACATCCAGTTGCGCCTGGTGAAAGTCTTCACCGAGATCCGCGGCCACTTCAGCGCGCTGCTTTCCGGCGTGGTCGAATCGCTGGCCAACGCGCCGGTCATCAAGGCCTTCGGCCGCGAGTCCCATGCGGAATCCAGGCTCGGCGACATCAACGAGACAATGTCGGCGCGCCGTCGCCACATGCGCATGACCCACGGCGCCTACTCTTCGGTCACCAGCTTCATCAACGCGCTGCCGATGCCCATCACGCTCTGGCTCGGCGCGCACGCCGTCGCGGCCGGGCAGATGAGCGTCGGAACTCTGGTGGCGCTGTTCGCGCTGATCATGATGCTCCAGATGAGCATCCACATGCTCACCATGGACAGCAACGGCGTGCTGCACGGCATAGTCAACGGCCAGCGCCTGCAACGGCTGCTCGAAGCCGAGCCGGCGCTGCGCCCAGGCGGCCAGGACCGCCAGGTTCCCGACCTCACCGGCCAGCTCACCGTCGAGGGCGTCACCGTGCGGCTCGGCGGGCGGATCGTGCTCGACGACATGCGCCTGCGGATCGAGGCGGGTGAGTTCGTCGCCGTGATTGGCCATACCGGCAGCGGTAAGTCCGTGCTGCTGCAGGTTCTGGCCCGGCTAGCCGATCCTTCGTCAGGGACAGTCCGCTACGACGACCAAGACGCCGCCGACCTGCACCCCGAGCCGCTGCGACGACAGGTGCTCTGCCTTCCGCAGCGGCAGTGGATCTTCGGCGGGTCGCTCGCTGACAACATCGCCTTCGTCCGGCCGGAAGCCACCGCTGACGAGATAGCGGCGGCGGCGGGCCAGGCCGGCATCGGGCATATGCCGCTTGACCGTCAGCTCTCCGGGAGCGGTGACCTGTCCGCCGGCGAGCGTCAGCGCGTCGGGCTCGCCCGGGCGATGCTCGTCGCACCCAAGATCCTGCTGCTCGACAACCCGACCGCCAACCTCGACGCGGAAACCGAGGCCAGGTTCATCGACACCCTCATGGCGCTGGCGGGCACCAGGACCCTGATTGTCGCGACGCAGCAGATGGCGCTGGCCCGTCACGCCGACCGGATCGTCGTCCTCGATCACGGGCGACTGGCCGCAGAGGACGAACACGCCGACGGTACCGTGCTCGCCGCGGCGCTGCGCACCATGGAACCAGCCGGCGCCCAAGCCGGAGGGAGCAACGCCAATGGCTGAGACAGCACTGCTCCCCGCCGCACCAGCGAGCACCGAGATCGCATCGTCGTTGCGCATGATCTTCCGGCGGTTTGCGCCGTACATCAGGTCAAGCAAGCTCGTCTACTCGGCGGCGCTGGCAACCACGGCGATCTACACGCTGCTCGGCCTGCTCGAGATGTACACCATCATGATCGGGATCAGCTACATCGTCGTCGGCAACTTGCCCGCCATCGGCGCCACCTGCTTGCAGCTGATCGCCATCGCGCTGGCACTCAGCCTGGTACGGCTGATCAACACGGCCGCGACCGTGCGCATCAACCAGCGGATGACCGTCGCCATCCGCCGTGATCTTCTGAGCCGGCTGCACCGGCTGTCGCTGGCGACGAACAGCGATCAGATCAGCGGCGCCTGGATGTCGAAGGTGCTGTTCGAGGCCGACCGGTTCCGTGACTTCCTCACGGGCCGGCTGCTCGCCTTGCTGCACAGCGTCATCTGGTTCATCGCCGTCGCGATCTTCCTGCTCACCCTCAGCCCCAAGGTCGCGTTTCCGACACTGGCGGCGCTGCCGCTGATGGCCTACATCGCCGTCCGCCGGGTCAGGAACATGTCGGGTGAATGGCAGCGGCAGCGCGACGAGTGGGACAAGGTCGTCGGCTGGCTCACCCAGCGCCTGGACGGGATGCCCGACATACGGGCGTTCGGCCGCGAATCGGCGGTCATTGCTGAGTTCGACGCGCTCTCCGAGAACTACCGGCAGATCCACACCGGGCTGGCCTTGCGCCGGGTCAGCCTGCTCGTCTACCTCGATTTCTGCGTGTATATCGCGCTCGGGCTGCTGATCTTCTTCGGCGGCCTGGAGATCGAGCACACCGGTACCTTCGGCAACCCCTTGTTCTTCCGCTTCGCGGCCGGCCTGATGCCGATGAACTGGGGACTGCTCGGAGCCAACACGATGATGGCCGCGATGGGCATGGCCAGCGGCGCGGCACTGACCGCCGGGACGCTCGCCGCGTTCGTGCTGTTCACCAAGCGGATGCTGAACCCGATCCGCGACATCTCGCACCAGCTCGGTGAGATCACCGATCTCAAGGTCTCGACCAAGCGGATGCTCGACATCTTGGACCTCGACGTGGAAAGCGCGGCCGGCGTCGATGTCACCGACGTGGCCGGTGCCATCGAGTTCGACGACGTCACGTTCTCTTACACCCCCGGCACGCCCGTGCTGCACGACATCACGCTCGAGGTGCGGCCGGGCGAGCACCTGGCGGTCGTCGGGCCGACCGGGGCCGGCAAGAGCTCGCTCGTCCACCTGCTGGTGCGCTACTACGAGCCCGACTCTGGTGCCATCCGCCTCGACGGCCGCGAGCTGTCCGCGATCGCGCCCGGCTCGGTCCGCGCCAACGTGATCGTCGTCGCCCAGGAAGCGCAGCTGTTCGCCGGCACGGTCATGGAAAACATCCGGTTCGCGCGCCCGGAAGCTAGCGATGACCAGGTCATCAACGCGGCCAAGGCAGTCGGTGCCGACGACGTGATCGCGGCCCTGCCCAAGAGCTACGACACCCAGGTCGGTGACCGTGGCAACAAGCTGTCGGTAGGAGAACGCCAGCTAGTGGCGCTGGCCAGGGCCATGCTCGCTGACCGGCGCATCGTCGTGCTTGACGAGGCGGTCTCCAGCGTCGACCCGGTCCGCCAGCGGGCCGTGCTCGCCGCCACCCGCAAGCTGCTCGCCGGCCGCACCGCCATCGTCGTCGCGCACTGGCTCGATCTGGTCCGCGAGGCCGACCGCGTGGTCGTCCTCGAAGACGGGCGGATCGTCGAGAACGACACGCCTGACAACTTGCTGACCAGGCCCAGCAGGTTCGCGGAACTGTGGAGCACGCAGAACCGGCCGGCCGCGGCAGCGGGAAGGGATACCTCAGATGGCTGACGACCAGGCATCCGAGCGCGGGATGGCCCGGCGCCTGCTTCCCCTGGGCGCGCTGACGGCGATGGCCGCACTACTGGCCGCCGGCTGTGCTAGCGGCGCGCAGGCGGACGGGCCAACCCGCAGCGCCAAGAGCTGCGACCAGCATAAGAGCGTCGGAGCTGACACCATCGCGATCAAGACCGTGACCTGCCCCGCGCCGGCCGGATCGACCACCAAGGTGACGATCACGGTCAGCGACAGCGCAGGCAAACCAGTCACCGGTGCCGCCGTGACGCTCCAGTCCCTGATGCCTTCCATGGGCATGTCGGGCAGTCCCATCACGGCGTTCCCGCGAGGCACCGGCTACCAGGCCACCGTCGTGCTCGGCATGGCGGGCAACTGGAATCTCGCGGTCAAGGTCGCCGCGCCCGGCGCCAAGCCCGCCAGCGTCCTGTTCACCATCCCGGCCGCCTAGCAGGTGCGCTCATGACGACTCCGCATGTGGACGTGATCGCCGGCCGGGCCAGGACGCTGCCGGCCTCGGCAACGGCGTCGCTCGACGCGACCATCAAGGACCTCGCCGCCTCGGGCCGCGACGTGATCAACCTGACCTCGGGTGAAGTTGACTTCCCCACGCTCAAGCAGGCCAGTGCCGCCGGAATGGACGCCATCGCCGCCGGGCTCACTAGGTACACCGCCGCCGCCGGCACCGCCGAGCTGCGCCGGGCGGTGAGCGACTGGCTGGCCGCCAGGCACGGCACCAGCTACCGGCCTGAGCAGGTGATCGTGACCGGCGGAGCGAAGCAGGCCCTGTTCCACGCCATCATGGCGATCCTGGACGGCGGCGACGAAGTGCTGCTTCCCGCCCCGTACTGGGTGAGCTTCCCGCAGATGATCAGGCTGGCCGGCGGCGTTCCCGTGGTCGTAGCCGGATCGCCGGAGAACGGTTTCAAGATCACTCCAGACGCGATGCTCGACCATGCGACCGGCCGGACCAAGGTGCTGGTACTCAATAACCCGGTCAACCCGACCGGCGCCGTCTACAGCCGTGCGGAGCTGGAGGCAATCGCGGAGGTCGCCGAGCGCTTGAACCTGATCGTCATCAGCGATGAAATCTATGCCGAGATCGTGTACCCGCCCGCTACGTTCTCCAGCTTCGCCTCGCTCAGCGACGGTGCCATGCGCCGGGCGGTGACCGTGAACGGCGTGTCCAAGACCTTCGCGATGACCGGCTGGCGCATCGGCTACGCTGCCGCTCCGCCGCCGTTGATCAGGGCCATGACCGCCATCCAGAGCCACACCGCATCGGGCCCGTCCTCGATCTCGCAGCAGGCCGCGCTCGGCGCGCTGACGAGCCCCGACGCCATCGGCGAGCTGGAGCGCAGACGCGAAGACCTCGATCGGAGACGACGGCTCATTATTCAAGGACTGTCTTCGGTGCCCGGGGTGAAGTTGCCGTTCGAACCCGAGGGCGCGTTCTTCTTGATGGCCGACGTGACGGCTTGCTTCGGCACCCGTTTTCTGGGCACCGCGATCGGCGACTCGGCCTCGTTCGCGCAAGCGCTGCTCGACCGCGAACTGGTCGGAGTCGTGCCAGGAGAGAGCTTCGGTGCCGACGGCTACGTCCGCGTCTCTTACGTCGCGCAGGAAGCACGCCTACGCGACGCGATTGGCCGCCTGCGTCGTTTCACCGGCGCCCTGGAACCTCAGCTATCGCACTCAGGCTAAAAACCATCGCCAAATTTTCTCCTAACGAATTGGAGGTCTTACCGTGGTTTCCACGACAACCTGGAATGTGTCAGGAATGACCTGTCAGGGCTGCGCGGGCAAGCTTCAGAAGGTGCTCGGAGCTAGCTTCCCTGACGGCACCGATATCACCGCCGATCATCAGTCAGGAAGGGTCACGATCGTCTCGATGGCTGATATCGCGGAAATTGACCTCAAGGATGCGGTCGAGCGCGCGGGATTCGATTTCGGCGGGCGCGCGTAGCAATCCGGCAAGGACGGTGCGGCATGAGCATCCAGGCTCAGCAGACTGATCAGGACGGCACTACGGTCCTGCTTGACGTGGGCGGCATGACGTGCTCGTCGTGCGCCGCGAGGATCGAGCGCGTGCTGCGCAGAATCGACGGCGTGCACGCCGAGGTGAACTTCGCCACCGAGCAGGCCAGCATCACCCACAGCGCCGATACCACGGTGGGTGACCTGATCACCGCGGTGGAGGGGGCGGGGTTTACGGCGTCGGTGCATGCACCGGTTCAGGCCGAGTCAGGGCCGGCGGCCGACCAGGCGGAGGCCTCGCGTTCGGCCGATCCGCTCTGGCAGCGGCTCGTCATCTGCGCCGTGCTGACCGCCCCGGTCGCGGCCATGGGCATGATCGAGCCGCTGCAGTTCAGGTACTGGCAGTGGCTGTCACTGGCGCTGGCCGCACCGGTCGTTGTCTGGGGTGCCTGGCCGTTCCACCGCGCGGCGCTGCTGGCCCTGCGGCACCGCACCGCCACCATGGACACGCTTGTTTCGCTCGGCGTGCTCGCGGCGTTCGTCTGGTCACTGTTCACATTGTTCTTCGGCTACGCGGGCGTCACCGGGATGCGGATGCCATTCACGCTGCGTCCCACCGCCGGATTCAGCCTGCACCACATCTACCTTGAGGTCGGCTCGGTGCTCACCGTGCTCATCCTGGCCGGACGGTACGCCGAGCAGCGGGCCAAGCGAAAGGCCGGGGCCGCGCTGCGGGCGCTGATGGAACTGGGAGCCAAAGATGTCGCGGTGCTCAGGAACGGCGCCGAGACCCGTATCCCCGTGGATGAGCTCGCCGTCGGCGACGTGTTCGTGACGAGGCCGGGTGAGAGGATCGCCACCGATGGCCGCATCATCAGCGGCAACTCGGCCGTGGACTCCTCGATGCTGACTGGCGAGAGCGTGCCGGTGGAGGTAGGTCCTGGCGATGAGGTAGCCGGGGCGACGACGAATACGAGCGGGCGCCTGGTCATCAGGGCCTCGCATGTCGGAGCGGCTACGAAGCTGGCGCAGATCACCCGGCTGGTGACGGAGGCCCAGGCCGGGAAGGCACCCGTGCAGCGCCTGGCCGACCGGGTCGCCGGGGTGTTCGTGCCGGTGGTCATAGCGCTGGCATCGGTGACGTTCGGAGGCTGGCTGGCGGCCGGAGCCGGCATCGAGCTGGCCTTCACCTCCGCCATCGCGATCCTGGTCATTGCCTGCCCGTGCGCACTCGGACTCGCCACGCCGACCGCCCTGCTCGTCGGGACGAGCCGGGGGGCTCAGCTCGGCATCTTGATCAAGGGGCCGGAGGTACTGGAATCCACCCGCAAGATCGACACGATCGTGCTCGACAAGACCGGCACGCTCACGACCGGGATCATGACGGTCGCCGAGACCATCGTCGCGCCTGGCGAAGACCCTGCCGCGGTGCTCACGATCGCGGCGGCGCTCGAAGACGGATCCGAACATCCGATCGGCCGCGCCATCGCGGCCGCCGGCCGGGCCACCGCGGTGCCGCTCCCGGTGGTTACCGGATTCGCCAGCGTCCAGGGGCGTGGCGTCCAGGGCACCGTCGACGGGGAGTTCACCGTCGCCGGTCAGCTGAGCTGGCTCGCCGATACCGGCTTTCCGGCGGTTGGCGAATTGCTCGACGCGCAGGCATGGGCCGAGGACTCGGGACGCACCGCGATAGCCGTCGGCTGGGGCGGGCGAGCGCGCGGCCTCCTGGTCATCGCGGACACGGTCAAGCCGGAGAGCGTGCAGGCGACGGCCCAGCTGCGCCGCCAAGGTCTTTGGCCGGTGCTGCTGAGCGGCGACAACGCGCTAGCCGCGAAGGCGGTCGCGGACGAGGTCGGCATCACCGACGTGCATGCCAGGATCGGCCCGGCCGAGAAGGCTGATTTCGTCCGCCGCATGCAGGCGGAAGGCCACGTGGTCGCGATGGTCGGCGACGGCGTCAACGATGCGGCCGCGTTGGCACAGGCCGACCTCGGCATCGCGATGGGTGCGGGAACCGACGTCGCCATCGAAGCCAGCGACATCACTCTGGTTCGTGACGATCTGCGGGCGGTCGCGGACGCGGTCCGGTTGTCGAGGCGCACTCTGGCCACCATCAAAGGCAACCTGTTCTGGGCGTTCGCCTACAACGTGGCCGCGATCCCGCTCGCCGCCCTCGGCCTGCTCAACCCAATGATCGCCGGTGCAGCCATGGCCTGCTCGAGCGTCTTCGTGGTGAGCAACAGCCTGAGGTTGCGGCGGTTCATGCCGTTGGACCATCCGATGGTGGCTGCGGCACCGGCCAGCGACCGTGCACCCCAGCTCGTGGCCGTGGAGTAGCCGGCGGATGGAGATCCGTGCGCTTGATGGCCTGTCGATGGCGCTCGTTGACGCCCGCGAGGCGGTCACGACCGACTGGGCTGCGTTCCGTGGCCGCATCGACGTGGCCAGGGTGTCGATGCCGTCGCGTCGCCGCCGGGCTGAACTTGCTGATGCCGGGTTCCTGACCAAGCCCGCCCGGCTCACCTGGATCGCGGCGACGCTGGACAGCGAGGAAAGCTTCCTAGCTCAACTATCGTTTCGTGACCGGAAGAATATCCGTATCGCGCAACTCCGCGCGGCGGCCGATCGAGTGCGCTTCGAAATCGTCAAGCCAGTCAGGCCTGGGTTACTCGGCGAATTCCTGACGCTCTATAGAGCGCAAGTAGCCGGCATGCGGAACGGCATCGCGATCGCTGCCGAGCACGCTGACGGCATCACCGACGAATGGGCCGGCTACTACGCGGTAGCCGCGTATATCGACGGTGAGCTCGTCGGCGCGTGCATCGCCCAGGAATGCCCGGCCGAAAACTTGGTCCGGCTGCGCTTCGCGGCCACCGATCAGCCCAGGCACAGCAGCGGGCTGGCCAGGGCCCTGTACCTGAGCGCGGTAGAAGCTGCCAGGCAGATGGGTTATCGCCAAGCCACCCTTGGGACAGACCCTAACTTGTACGGACATCTCGTCAAAGCCGGCCTGTTCGCATTCAAATGGCGGCTCGGCTTCACTGCGGTGCCAGCGCAGTCCGTCGTGGCGGGGGATGGTTTTGACGAGGCGGACCTGATCATCGGGACAGAACAGCTGATCGAGCCCGTGCTCTTTCTCTCCTATCCCTGCGACGGCCAGCCAGCGAGCGGCGGCGCGCCGCAGGAGCTGCGGGCTGAGCTGTACAGCAGTCAGCCGGATCTGGACACACGGCCCTATCAGGCGACCTTCCTTTCTGAGTTGCGGCGCCATGCACTGCCGGGCGTACGCGGGTCGGCCCGCGAGGATCTAACGCCCGCATAGACGGGCATCTATAATATGAGCGATCCACCACCTTAAGAGCGAGCAGGAAATGACAACAGTCGGATCGTGCTGCTCGGCTCCCGTACAGGAGCCGATCAGCGAGGCCCAAGCGAACCAGATGGCGTCAGTGCTCAAGGCGCTCGGTGACCCTGTCCGGCTCCGCCTGCTCGGCCTGATCGCCGCGAGTGACGGCGGGGAAGCGTGCGTCTGCGACCTCACGGAAGCTTTCAACCTGGCCCAGCCGACGATCTCGCACCATCTCAAGGTCCTGCGGCTGGCTGGTGTCATCAACTCCGAGCGTCGAGCGAGTTGGATGTATTACTCGATCGTGCCCGGAGCACTGAAGGCACTCACCGGTGTTCTCAACAGCGTTAGTGCCGTCGCGTGACCTGGACCGGTCATCTCAGGAGGCTCTTCTCTGCAGCACAGCCGGCTGGATAGGGTTCTCGCCCTGGACGAATCCGACGTCGTAGGCGTAAATCACCGCGCGGATCCGATCCCGGACGCCCAGCTTGCAGAGAATGTGCTGTACGTGAGACTTGACCGTGCCTTCGCCGATATGCAGGTCGCGGGCGATTTCCGCGTTGCTGCTGCCCGCCACGACCCGGCGCAGTACCTCAATCTCCCGTTCTGACAGCGTGCGCAGCTTGGCCGGATCGCAGGTGTTCCGCGGTTGGCGTTCTGGCGGGCAGGCGCAGCGCACCAAGCTGGCCGGCATGATCATGTAGCCGGAGGCGACCCCTCGGACGGCGCCGGCCAATTCGACTGGCTCCGCGTCCTTGAGCAGCAGCCCGTGTGCCCCAGCGCGGACCACGGCGGGCGCGCACGAGCAGATCTTGTTGGCAACGATAAGGACAGCGGGGGTCAGGGACGCCGGCCGGTCGAGCAGCAGGCTGGTTATCTGCGCAGCTCGTCGGCCGGGATGAACCGTGTCGAGCACGACGACGCCTGGATCGTGATCGGAGACGAGGGTTAACGCTTTCGCAGGGTTGTCGGCCTCGGCGATGACATCGATGCCCGGCTGGCTGCGCAGGGCGGCGCTGAGCCCGTAACGGCTGAGTGCGTGCCCGCTAAGTAGAAGTACACGAACGGATTCGGCGCTCACTCGGCAACCTGTGACACCATTCCGGCCCGCCTCCGCCCGCTCGTTCCTGAGTGCTGAACCGACAACTCTAGACGGCCGCGCAGCAGGCCGGTAGTCGTGATTTTCCCCTACACGCCATCGCGATCACCCGGACGGGAAGACCGCCTAGCTGAGTCTTCTAAGCCGCCGTCAGACAGCTCGGACATCGCGCTCTGGACACCGGACTGGTTCCCCTGGGCCGCAGTTCCCAGTCTGCCAGGCGGCCGACTTCCCATCCGCCGCGACGACTTCCCATCCTGTGAGCGGAGTTCTGTCGGGTATACGGCATTTGCCGCGACGGTAACTTCAGGTAACGGCCTGCGTTTATTACCTCGTGGGCGTGTCGTTCGTGGTGGTGGGGCGGGGTGGGGACCGCTTGGTGGGGCGGGGTGGTGCTGATGTGGCCGGCGGGGCTGGCGGTGAGGCCGCCGGGGGGCCGGGGATGCTGTGCGGGCAGATGAATCCGCACATTCATCAGGAATGTATTCATTCCAAAATACAATAAGGTGCTTTTGCGGCGTGTCGGTTGCCGGGATTGTGGTGTCGATGCGGCGGTTGCGCCCCGGATGGGGGAGAGTTTGCCGCGCGGGCGGCGGCAAGTCTCCACGATCATGAGATTCTGTCCGGTATATACGGTTTACGGGGGAGTGTTTCCGTGTCGTGGAGTGTTTGCCGCGCTTTTCCGCGGTCAACCCTCCACCAGGCGGAAAGTCTCCCCGATCATGAAGCCTGCCGCTGCGGGCCAGCCGGGCACCGGACGCCGCCGCCCCCTGCCGGCCCCCTGAGCCAGGTCACGGACGGGTCCCGGCCCTATCGCGCGAGAAATCCCGCGACACGC
>DATNFM010000273.1:0-9645 GCA_035606435.1 Streptosporangiaceae bacterium
GGCCTTGAGCGAGCCTGACGCCCGGACCGAGCCCGAGATCGCGCCGTCGGCCGCCAGCGTCGCGTCGACCGGCCCAGTGGTCTTTCCGGCCGCGACGCCGACCGGCGTGGCCAGACCGCGAGTCGCCTTGCCGTCGAACCACTGCGAGACGAACCCGCCCGGCGAGAGCACGCAGAGCGAACTGAACTCGATCCGGTACTTACCTGGCGCCAGCCCGCCCACGGAGTACCGACCGGCGAACGTGCTGAAGGCCGTGGCCGGAACGCCCGCGCCGGTCTTGGGTGTCGCCGTCACGCACACGCCGCCCACCGGCAGCGCCGGACTGCCGCCAGTCACCAAGCCGGTCACCCGCCCGGCGACCGGCAGCGGGACATTGATGCCGGCCAGCGGCTTCGATGAGCCGACCTTGACGTGCGACCGGACCACATTGGCCAGGGCGCCGCCGATACACGGGCCGACTTGCAGGCTGTAACCCCCAGCCGCCAGGTGCCCGACGGTGTAGCTGCCGTCCTTTCTCGACTCGGCAAAGCCGACAAAGTTCCCCGATTTGTCGGTCGCCGTCACGCAAGCTCGCGCGACCGGATGGCTGGATCCGGCCTTGACAATCCGCCCGGAGACCGACTGGCCGATCACCATCTTCTCGTTGACATGAGCGTTGACGTGGCCGCTGCGCACCACGACCGGAGTCAGGCCCGAGAACTCGGTTGCCTGCCGGTACCACTGCGAGGCGAACCGCAGCGATTGGCAGGGAAAGAACTCCAGGCCGTACTTGCCCGCTGCCAAACCGGTGAGCCGGTACACGCCGTGCTTGTTCGATTCGGGGGGATTCGCGTCGGTCACAATCTCGGTGAAGACATTCGACGGCTCGCCGGTGAGGCCCTCAGGAAACACGCAGATCCCGGCGGCCGGCTTGCCGGTCGGACCCGTCACGATCCCGGTGATCGTGCCGGGAGCGGGCAGTTTCGCGTTGACGCCGCTGACGGTCCCCGTGCCAACCGTCAGCAGGCTCATCCGGTCGCCACCTTGCGGCGAGAACCACCGGCTGCCCTGCGCTGGCTCATGCCGTGCGCAACCAGAAGCGAAGCTCACCGCGTAGTTGCCAGGAGGCAGGTCGGTCACGCGGTACCGGCCGCCCGCAACGGTTCTGGCGATCGCGCCGAATGGATAGGCACCGGTGCCGTCTCCGGCGATGAGAATGCCGACCTCGGCCCCCGTATTCTCGAACTGCCTGTCCAGGAGTACGCAGACCCCGGCCAGTTTCTTGCCCGAGGCGCTGGTAACGGTGCCGGTGACGATGCCGCCAGGCTGCATGACGGCGTCTATCCCGCCGGCCTTCGTGCCCGCCTTGATCAGCACCGGGTTCGCCGCCAGTTCGCTCACCTGGTTCTTGTAGGACTGCGGCGCGAAGCTGCCCTTGCTGCCGCAGCCCGCGGCGAAGTCAACCTCATAGCTGCCGGGCACAAGACCGGAGACGGCGTATTGACCAGTTGGCCCGGTCTTGGTGTCAAAGGCGCTTCCCACATCCCCCGAATCGCTCCTCCCCTCGACGCAGATGCCGGCCAGGGGCCGGTGATCCGGTCCGGTGACGGTCCCGCTGATCTCGCCAGCCCTGGGCAGGAATCCGTCGACTCCCTTGGTGGTCTTTCCGTCGGTCACGGAGACGATCGGGGAGATCGGGTCCTCGGTGAAATCGCCCTTGTTGCCGCAGCCGGGGTCAAAGAACACGCCGTACCGGCCGGTGCCAAGGCCGGTGATCAGGTACTTGCCGCCACGACCGGTTGTCGTTTGCACGGGGTCAAAAGCCCCGGCGACGTCCTCAGCCCCAACGCAGGCGCCCGGCAGGCCAGGACCTGACTTGCTGCCCGCCCTGACCGTGCCGCTGATCGAAGCACCCTTCACTAGCCGGGCATTAATCCCGGTCAGATGAGTGTGGCTGTGAATGACCAGGACTTTCGCCTTGCTTTGGGTTGCGGCGAATTTCCACCACTGCGGCGCGAGATTTCCCTTGTTCCCGCAGCCGGTAAAGAAGACGACCCGCCACCGGCCCGAGTTCAGGAACCCACCGCTCATTCGATAGGTACCGTTCCGGCCGGTCTTGGTCTCTGGGCCAACCGGCGGCGGGCCGCCACCAGTGTCGACCTGGTTGGCACCGACGCAGATCCCGGCCAGTGCCTTACCGTGCGAGTCGGTGACTTTCCCCGAGATCTGCGGCCCTGAACTCGAGCCAGCCCGGTCTTTCGACCGGAACGCCCTGGCGACAGCGGCCAGGTAGGCCAGCGGGTTGGCGGGCCTGAGCGTGACTGGCCTCAGGGAGGTCGGGTGGCCGGCCGCGACCAGGACCGGCTGGCCGTACTGCTGATCGACATAACGCCCAGGCTGACCGCAGGCGCGGAAGCCGATCCGGTACGCACCTGGCCGCACGCCGCTCAGCAAGTACCGGCCGCCGGCCGACGTGAAGGCATGCACGGTGCCCGTCGGCCCGGTCGCGGTCACGCAGACACCGGCGAGCCCAGGGCCGCCGAGAGTTCGCACGGACCCAATCACGACGCCCGACGAAGCACCAGGAACGGCGGGACCGGCAGGGGCCTGAGCGACGGCGGGGCCGCGGACCGTCCTCTGAGTTGCGCCAGCGCTAGCCGCGGGAGGAAGCAGAGAGCAGATCGCGGCGGCCGTGGAACCCAGCACGGCGGCCAATACCAGGCGGGAGGGTGTGATCACCGGGCTGAGCCTACCCGCTTTTGGCGATTTCTTGCGATATGGCAAGGGACTCAGAAATCTCAGCCAGGACACAGGAAACGTCAGCTAGAACTCAGGAAAGTCAATGCGAATCCCCGTTTCCGGCACAGCCAGCCAATCGCATACTTGCGGTGCTTCCGCCGAGCGGCGGAGATGGACCTCTAACCAGACAAAAGCGAGGTTTTAAATGTTCAGTCGTTCGATGACGAAGTTCGCCATCGCGGCTGCTGCGGCTGGCACGATCTGCACCCTGGGTGCGGGCGCGGCGTTCGCGGCACCAAGCAGCGCGGGCTGGAGCGGTCCGAAGGGCCCGGTCCCCGGCGCGATCACGAACAGCACCCCGACGATCAGCTCGATCACGTTCCCCGGCCCGATCGGCCAGGGCACGATCGCCGGCTGGCGCGCTCGCGGCAACAGCGGCAACGTCTTCTTCAAGTACCGCGCCGCGAACCTCCGCAAGGGCAAGTGGTCCAAGAAGTTCCAGCTGACAGGCGCCAACGCCAGCTCGGGCCCGGTGTTCCGCCCGTACGTTGACCCGTTGGGCCGCAACGCCGTTCTCGCCGTGTGGACCGGTCACCTCGACCACCACATCTGGTTCAAGCAGGGCGAGACGAACGGCGGCGGTTCGATCAAGTGGACCAAGGCGGCGGTCCTGCCGAGCAAGGTCCAGTTCACCAACACCACCAACGCCCCGTCGGTGCTGTTCACCAACCACGTGTTCCGGGTCGTGCTGACCTGGCGCGGTCCGGCCAACCACATCCGCTTCGTCGTCGGTGTCCCGTCGGGTCGCGGGTTCAGCTGGTCGAACTCCGCGATCGTGCCCGGTCCCTCGGTGACCTCGAACTGCAAGGGCGCGCCTTGCACTGCTAACACCCCCGCCATAGCCGAGCAGCAGGTCAACGCCACCACCGGAAATATCTACTTCTTCTGGCGGCAGCTGAGCAGCTCCAACATCATGTACAGCACCACCGCTGACACCGCGGCCAACCTGGCCAAGCCCAAGTTCTCCGGCCCGACCCAGGTGCCCGGCGTGCACGCCCACACCATCCTCGGCCCGGCGGCCTCGGACAGCACGCTGAGCGGCTTCGGTCCGCTGCTGCTGGCCTACAAGACGCCCGGCTCAACCGATGTCCGCTTCCAGACCTTCAACGGCAGCACCTGGAGCACCCCGGCGATCGTCCCGACCACTCACACCACGGTCTCGCCCTCGCTGTTCATCAACATCCTGGGCACGACCACGCCGGGTCTTGACGGCAACATCATCTGGCACGTCTTCAGCAACTAGCGCTGACTGACTAGCACAACAACAAGTCAGCAAGACCCGGATCCGGGTGCCGAGCCTGTCCTCGGCACCCGGATCTCGGCTTCAGCGTCCGCGCAACCACAAAAGCAAAATCAAGAGATTAATTTTTTAGGCTTAACATATTGCGTCCCCTGATTCCGCGCGGCTACCTTGCGTCCGCGCCCAAGTCAGCCACGTCCGGCCCGGGGCCAGTCCAGACTGGAATCGTGAGTGCCGCGCGGATCAGGACCGCGATCCGGGTTGAGGGGATCGTGCAGGGCGTCGGCTTCCGGCCGTTCGTGTACTCCCTGGCCGCCGAACTCGGGCTCGCCGGCCTGGTCGGTAACGACGCCGACGGCGTGTTCATCGAGGTCGAAGGCGCCCCGAGCGCCGTGGCCGACTTCCTGGAGGCGCTGCGCACCAAGGCACCTCCGCTGGCCAGCATCGACAAGATCACCACGGAGCCCCAGCGACTGGGCGGCGCCAACGAATTCGTGATCGTCCCAAGCGAAGCGTCCGGCGAGCGCCGCGCCCTCGTGTCAGCCGATACCGCTACCTGCGCGGACTGCCTCAGCGAACTCGGTAACCCAGCCGATCGTCGGTACGGCTATCCGTTTATTAACTGCACGAACTGCGGGCCGAGGTTCACGATCATCCGCGACGTGCCGTATGACCGGCCGTTTACGACAATGGCCGGCTTCGAGATGTGCGAGTTGTGCGCGGCGGAGTACCACGACCCGGCGGACCGGCGGTTCCACGCGCAGCCGACGTGCTGCCCGGACTGCGGGCCGAGCCTCTGGCTGACTGGCCTCACCGGCCCCACGGGCCTCACTGTCGCCACCGGCCCCACAGGCCTCGCTGGCCCTACCGGCCCCGCGGGCCCCACGGGCCCCGGCGGTGACCGGCTTCCGGGAGACCTGATCGCAGCCGCAGCCGCTCTCCTGCGCAGCGGCAAGATCCTGGCCATCAAGGGCCTAGGGGGCTACCACCTGGCCGTAGACGCGACCAGCCAGGCCGCGGCCGCGACGCTGCGAAGCCGTAAGCACCGGGAGGACAAGCCGTTCGCGGTCATGGCGGCCGACCTCGCCGAAGCGCGCCAGCTCTGTGAGATCGACGAGACCGCCGCCCAGGCCCTGACCAGCCGCCGCAGCCCCATAGTCCTGCTGCCCAAACGCCCAGACGCCAGCCCCCTAGCCGACGCCGTCGCTCCCGCCAATCGTCACCTCGGCGTCATGCTCCCCTACACCCCGCTCCACCATCTCCTCACCAGGGCGGTCGCCCGGCCCATCGTCTTGACCAGCGGCAACATAAGCGACGAGCCGATCGCCTACACCGACGACGACGCCCGCGACCGGCTGGCCGCCATCGCCGACGCGTTCCTGGGTCACGACCGGGCGATTCACCTGCGGACGGACGACTCGGTGCTGCGTCCGTTCCGAGGCCAGGAAACCCTCCAGCGAAGATCGCGCGGCTACGCCCCCGAACCGGTGCGCCTGCCCTTCCGGCTCGCTAGGCCGGTCCTCGCCTGCGGCGCCGAGCTGAAGAACACCTTCTGCCTGGGCAAGGGCGACCGCGCCGTGATCTCGCAGCACATCGGCGACCTGGAGAACGCGGCCACGCTGCGGGCGTTCACCGAGGGCATCGAGCACCTGGGCCGCCTCTTCGACATCGAGCCGGAGTTGATCGCGCACGACCTGCACCCGGACTACCTGTCGACCAAGTACGCGATCGATCTCGCCGACCGCTACCCCGACCTCGAGCTAGTCGGCATCCAGCACCATCACGCCCACATCGCGTCCTGCCTGGCCGACAACGGCTCGACCGGCCCGGTGATCGGAGTCGCGTTCGACGGCACCGGCTACGGCACCGACGGCACCATCTGGGGCGGCGAGTTCCTCGTCGGCGACCTGACCGACGTGCGCCGCGCAGCCCACCTAGCCCCAGTGCCCATGCCCGGCGGAGCCGCCGCGATCAGGCAGCCGTGGCGCATGGCGGCGGCCTATCTCGACGCGGCTTACCCGGACGGCGACCAGCCCGAACTCGGAGTCCGGCAGCGCAACGCCGATCAGTGGGCGGCGATCACCTCGATGGCCCGCAAGGGCGTCAACTCACCCGCGACATCGAGCGCGGGGCGCCTGTTTGACGCGGTCGCCGCCATCCTCGGCGTGCGCGACACCATCAACTACGAAGGCCAGGCCGCGATCGAGCTAGAGCAGCTAGCCGCGCCGGCGCAGACCAGCCGCTACCCGGTCGCAGCCACCACAGACGGGACAACGGGCCTGATCAGAGCCATCGTCGACGACCTGGTCGCAGGCGTCCCCCGTGACCTCATCGCGGCCCGCTTCCACAACACGGTCGCGCGTCTCATCGTCGCGACTTGCGTGGCCCTGCGAAACGAGACCAACCTCAGGACGGTTGCCCTGTCCGGCGGCGTGTTCCAGAACCTGCTGCTGCTCACCAGCGTCGTCGACCAGCTCGAAACCCGGGATTTCACCGTCCTCACCCACAGCCGGGTCCCGTGCAACGACGGCGGGATCAGCCTTGGCCAGGCCGCGATAGCAGCCGCTCGCGACCGCCGGCAGCAGCTGAGGCCTTAAGCCAGTCGCACCACTCCTCCATCCCCTCCCCGGTCCGCGCCGACACGGTCAGCACCTCGGCCCGCGCATTGAGCCGCCGCACGTCAGCCGCATAGAGCTCCAGGTCGAAGTCCACATAGGGCAGCAAGTCGATCTTGGTCACCAGGACCAGATCGGCCTGCCGGAACATATGCGGGTACTTCAGCGGCTTGTCCCCGCCCTCGGTCACCGACGCGAGCACGACCCGCGCGGACTCGCCGAGATCGAACAGCGCGGGGCACACCAGGTTGCCCACGTTCTCGACCAGCACTATCGAGCCGGGCCGCGGATCGAGCTGGTCCAGCGCCGCCGCGACCATGTCCGCGTCGAGATGACAGCCCACGCCGGTGTTTATCTGCACGACCGGGTAGCCGGCCGCCTTAATCCGATCGGCGTCCAGGGCCGTCTCCTGGTCGCCTTCGATAACACCGACCTCGGGAAGCTCGCTAAAGACCCCCGCCATGCTTTCCAGCAAAGTAGTCTTTCCGGCGCCCGGCGAGCTCATAAGATTCAGCATTACCGCGCCGCGATGGGCCAGAAACGACCGGTTGCGTTCGGCGAGTTGGTCGTTCTTGGCGAGTACCTTTTGCTGCAGGATAATCGTCCGAGAATCGCCGTCATCTGCGCAGCCGCACGTCCCGCACATGATCAAGCCACCTTCACTGAGAGAATCCGCAGGTCAGAGCTATCGGTCGACTCGACGATCTCCAAGCTGGCGCCTTCTAGATTCGTGCCCTCGGCCACCAATTCGAAGCAGAACCGCACCGAATCGGCCACGACCCCCGACAGCGCGCCGATTTCCAGCCGCACGAGCGTGACCTTCGACAAAGGCAGCCGCTCGGTCACTTGTGCCACGACCGCCTCGGTAATAGCCAGCTCATGCATGAGTCAGCAAATTCGCGGGAGGGGATCGCCCACCAAGAGGTCGACGATTCTGGTGCCGCCAAAGGACGTGCGCAGCTGGACAATGCCGGCCGACTCGGCGGTGACCTGCCCGATCACGGCTGCCTCCGCGCCGAGCGGGTGCGCCCGCAGCGCCGCGAGCGCGGGCTCGGCTCCGGTCTCGTCGACGACCACGACCATCCGGCCCTCGCAGGCCACGTACATAGGGTCGATGCCGAGCAACTCGGCCGCACCGCGGACCGGGGTCCGCACGGGGATCGCGTCCTCGCTGACCAGCACTCCGACGTCGGCGGCCTTGGCAATCTCGTTCAGGATCGTCGCGACCCCGCCCCTGGTCGCATCGCGCAGCGCCCGGATTCCGGTCGTGGCATCCAGCAGGTCGGCGACCAGGCCGTTGAGCGCGGCGGTGTCCGAGACGACGTCGGCCTCGATGTCGAGCTCGCCCCTGGCCAGCATGATCGTGACGCCGTGGTCGCCGATCGGGCCGGACACCATGATCATGTCGCCGGGCCTTGCGTGGGCTACGCCGAGGTTCACGTCGGGCTCGATCAGCCCGATCCCGGCGGTGTTGATGTAGCAGCCGTCGGCCTTGCCCCGCTCGACCACCTTGGTATCGCCGGTCACGATCTGCACCCGAGCGTCGCTGGCGGCCTTCGCCATCGAGGTCACGATCCTGGTCAGGTCCTCGACCGGAAAGCCTTCCTCCAAGATGAAGCCGGCGGTCAGGTACAGCGGCGTCGCGCCGGTCATCGACAGATCGTTGACCGTGCCGTTCACGGCCAGGTCGCCGATGTTGCCGCCGGGGAAGAACAGCGGGGACACGACGTAGGAGTCGGTGGTCAGCGCCAGTCTCGTGTCGCCGACGCTGAGGCTGGCCCCGTCTTCCAAAGGCTCAAGCAGCGGGTTCCTGAACGCCTCAAGGAAGATTGCCTCGATCAGCGACTGGGTCGCCTTCCCGCCCGCGCCGTGCGACATCGTGATCCGGTCTTCCCGGACGCGGGGGCGGGCGCGACGGGTCCGGTCGATGCGTTCGAGCACGGCTTCTTCGCGGACGGTGCCGGGCGCGGGCTGGGGCGAGCCGCGACGAACTTGCTCGACTTGCTCGTGCTCCTCCAGGGCTCGGTCGATCCAGCCGGTCACGTCCGGCTCGCCTCCTTGACCCGGGTGCGCGTCAGCCGTCCGTAGTTGTAGTAGGCCGCGCAGGCGCCCTCGGGGGAGACCATGCAGGTGCCGATCGGTGTCTCTGGTGTGCAGGCGGTGCCGAACACCTTGCACTCCCAGGGCTTGAGCACGCCCTTGAGTACCTCGCCGCACTGACAGGCCTTCGGGTCGGCGACGCGCACGCCGGGCACCTTGAAGATCAGTTCGGCGTCGTAGGCGGCGTAGGAATCCCTGATCTTGAGCGCCGAATGGGAGATGAAGCCGAGTCCGCGCCACTCGAAGTACGGCCGCAGTTCCATGGTCTGGCCGATCGCCTTCAGCGCGGTGACGTTGCCGTCCCACGGGACCACGCGGGAGTACTGGTTCTCCACGGTCGACTCGCCACGCGAGAGCTGCAGCATCAGCATGTAGATCGACTGCAGGATGTCCAGTGGCTCGAACCCGGCCACGACCACCGGCTTGCCGTAGTCGCGGGCGATGAACTCATACGGCCGGCAGCCGATCACGGTCGACACGTGCCCAGGGCCGATGAAGCCGTCCAGCCGCAGGTCAGGCGAGTCGAGGATCGCCTTGATCGCCGGGATGATCGTCACGTGGTTGCAGAAGACCGAGAAGTTGGTGATCCCGGACGACGCCGCGCGCAGCACGGTCATTGCCGTGGAGGGAGCGGTGGTCTCGAAGCCGATGGCCATGAAGACCACCCGGCGGTCGGGGTTCTGCTTGGCGATCTTCAGCGCGTCGAGCGGCGAGTACACCATCCGGATGTCGGTGCCGCGCGCCTTGGCGTCGAAGAACGAGCCGTTGCTTCCGGGCACCCGCATCATGTCGCCGAACGATGTCATGATCACGTCAGGCTCGGCCGCGAGGGCCATCGCGTCATCTACCCGGCCCATCGGGATCACGCAGACCGGGCAGCCGGGCCCGTGCACCAGCGTGATCTGCTCGGGC
>DATNFM010000274.1:0-2953 GCA_035606435.1 Streptosporangiaceae bacterium
GTGTTGATCATGCCATGTCCGCTCTAGGGATGAGGGCTGTCCCGTGAACCCGCGCGATCATGGGGAAGCGAGTGGGCCCGTTCGGGTGTGCCCGGACGCCGTGAGCACGGCATTTCGTGACAACTCGGCCAGGCGAGTTAAGGTCCGTGTGCCATGAGTTACGGCAAACGTGTGCCATGGGTTACGGCAAATGAGAAGCGATGCGAATTTTCCCTCTTTGTCAGCATGCGGCAGCCGGTTAGTCGTTAGAGTAACGTTGATTGTGCCGGTCAGGCGCGCGCTAAGCCTTGAGGGAGGCTTTCATGTTGGTTGCACTGCTGGGCCGGGGCCCGGCGGTCCTCAGGGATGAGCGCCTCGATCCGGGCGAGACCAGAATGCCCCGGAAGCACGCCAAGGACGGCATCACGCGTATGCCGTCAGCCGTCTACAAGGTGTGAGTGGCATGCTGGAGCAAATATTCTTCGTCGTCATCGTGCTCGCGGTCGGCTCGCTCATGATCGTGGACGTGGTCAGGACACGCCATGAGGGCTTCCATGGGCTCGCCGAGGGGCAGGCACCCGATGCCGCCGCCAGGCGACCGCTCGCCGCAGCCGGCCTGGGCAGCCGCGAAGCGTTCTCCCGGGCACACTCCGGGACGGCGATGCCCGTCGCGGCGCACGACCAGGGCCTAGGCCGGCATCCTGCGGGCGCCAGCCCGTCCGCTGGCCTGCCAGCCGGCGCGGACCCGCGCTCGCGCGCCGGCGCGGCGGCTGTGCCGGTCCAATCGCGCCGCAGGCTCAGGGACTGGCATGTCCGCTCGCGCCTGCTGCTGCTCGTCCTCATTCCGCTGGCCGCGGCCGCCGTCATCGCGCTCTGCATCACCTACCTCATTGACACGCTGCACAGGACGCAGGCCAACTCGAACGGGTCTGTCATGGCGGCGCTGGCGGCCGGTGTCGTGATCATCGTGGTGGCACTGGCGTCGTTGTTCACGATCGCCGTGGCCAGGTCGGTACTGCAGCCCCTGTACCGGCTACGGCTGGGAGCCCTGGAACTGACCGGGGCCCGCCTGGCGGATGCAGTCCGCCGGGCCAGCCAGAACGGTGCCAGCCAGAACAACGGCAACGGAGACGGCGCGCCGTTCGGCCTGAGGCCCGTCAACGTCGACGCTTCCGACGAGCTAGGCGAGATCGCGCGCGCCTTCGACGAGCTGCGCAGGGAGCTGCTCCGGCTGGCGGTCGGCGAAGCCTCCCAGCATGGCAAGCTCAACACCACGTTTACGGACCTATCTCACCGCGGCCAGTCCCTCATGGAACGCCAGCTCCGTCTCCTGCAGCACCTGGAACAGGGAGAGCCGGACGCCGAACGCCTCGCCGCGCTGTTCCGGGTGAAGCGCATCGGCACCCGCATGCACCGCTATTCGGAGAACCTGCTCATCCTGGTCGGTCATGAGCCGTCCGGCGGCTGGCACCAGCCAGTAGCGCTGGCCCATGTAATCAGGGCCGCAGTTTCCGAGCTCGAGGAATTCCAGCGGGTCTCGGCGACTGCGCAACCGGACGTTGCCATCGTTGGACCTGCGGTAAATGATGTCGTCCACCTGCTCATCGAGCTGACTGAGAATGCTACGTCATTCTCCGCGGCGGATATGCAGGTCGATATCTCCGGCCGTGCGCTGACCAGTGGCGGTGTCTTGCTGGAGATCACCGACCGCGGGGTCGGAATGACGCCGAAAGAGCTGGCGCACGCGAACTGGGCGCTGGAAAACCCGCCGACGGCAGATACGAACATCCCTAAATGGATTGGCCTGCTCGTTGTCGCCAGGCTAGCCGCGCGGCACGGCATCGGGGTCCGGTTGCAGCCAGCGGATTTCGGTGGCCTGACCGCGCTGATCTGGCTGCCGGACGACATCCTTACCGAGCAGGGCGCGATGGTGGCGACGAGGCTCGGCGGTTCCGCGGGCGCCGGATCAAGGCGGGGTCTGCATGAGGCGGTCTCAGATCCCGGCTACGCCACCGCCCAGCGAGAGGCAGCCGCGGCGAGGTTCGCCCCCCAGCCTGCGGATATCCGGGATACCGCGCCGGGCTGGCGGGCGGTACCTGATACGGGTCTGCCGTCATCCGAGCCGTGGTCGCCCGCCGCCGGCCGGCCGGCCCGCCGCGCCGGGTCGCATGCGACCATCGGATCGCCGGCCGCGGAACTGCCGGAAGCGGCCCCATTGAGCCAGGACACGAGTTCCGCCGCCGACGCCGTTATCGTGCCGCCCGCGGGCGATCGCGGAGCAGAGCAAAGGCTCCCCGTCTTCAACGCGGTCGAGTCGGCTTGGTTCAGCCAGGGCCGCAGCGCGCCCGGCTCGCCTGGTCAGACTTCAGCGGCCGGAAGCGGCTGGTCGTCTCCTGCCGACGCAGGCTGGCGTGCGGCCAGGGTAGTCGACTCGCCGTCTTCGGCGGGGTCGACGGCAGCCAAGCTCCCCAAGCGGCAACCGAACGCCAACCTGGTACCGGGTACCATCCCGAGCCCGGAGCCCGTCATGCCGAACCGCTCACCCGCGGCCGCCCGCGACCGGCTCGCCGCGCTTAAGCGCGGCGTCGACAAAGGCCGGGCCGCCACCAGGCAAGCGGAAAATCCTGGCGAGGATGAGGACGCCCGGCCGGGCTCGGCTGACGTTTGACCGCTTACGCTTGACCTGATTCATTCGGCTGCGCACAGTTAGCGTTGTGCGAATGACACAGGAAACCACATGACCGATCACTCTGCTGCCACGGTCGCGGGGACTGTTCCGGGCGCGGGTGCGGGACTTGAGCCCGACGCCATCGGCGCGGCTCAGGACACGATTATCGGCATGGCCTCGTCGGCCCCGGCCGCCACGGTCGGGCTGTCGCTGGCCGCCCTGGTGGTGGCGACCGCCTACGGCAGCGCGCCGATCTTGATCCTGACCGCGATCCCGATGCTGATCATCGCCAACGCCTACCGGCGG
>DATNFM010000275.1:0-10316 GCA_035606435.1 Streptosporangiaceae bacterium
AGGACCTTGCCGACGGGCAGCTTCAGGGGGGTCTTGATGCCCTTCTCGCGAAGGATCCTGTTTCTTGCCTTTGCGCCCGCCGCCCAGATCTTCTTCCGCACGGCGAGGCTGCCGAAGAAATCGTTGGGCGTGGCGTTCACCATCCGCACCCGGGCAGTGGCAAGGCTGCCGGTCGCCGCGTAGCGCGCCGCCGCTACCTCAAGGAAGTCAGTGCCGTCGGCCTGGTTTTCGTGCCGGGCGACTGCTCTAATGAGGGTCTTCTTGTCGTCACCGGAGTACAGCTGCCCGCTGTTGGTGTAGAGGCCGTAGTAGACCTGCATCAGCTTGCCGCCGACAGTTTGCGTGACGATCTGCAGCGACGCGTTACCCGGCTGCGGGCCGGCCGTCTTCGTGATGCGGGCGGCCAGGGTCACTAGCGCGGGGTGCATTGCGGGCGATTTCGCGACGGGCCTCGTCGGTCGGGCTGCGGGATGCGGGGTCGAGGTGACGGCTAGCACTACGGCCACGGCTGCCGCGGTACCCGCGCCGGCCGCGCCCGCGAGGCGATGGCGGCGCCTGCGCGCCAGCGCACGGCGGCCGCGTGCGACATCGGCTGCCACGATGTCCGATCCGGCGGGTCCGGGTGTGATGGCAGGCGGCAGCCCCTGCAGCATGTCGACTACGTCTGGCATATGAATACTCCTTCGAAAGCTAAGTCAGGTTTCAGCTGGTGCTGCGGGCAGGCCGGGGCCGCGTGTGCTCAGGCACGGCCTCACGCAGCCGTTCGAGCCCGCGGGCGCTCTGGCTCTTGACGTTTCCCTCGCTGCATCCCATGGCGTCCGCGGCCTCCGCGATGCTGAGCCCTTCGACGTACCGCAGGACCACCGCCGCCCGCATTCCGGCCGGCAAGGCGGCGAGCAGCGCCATCGTCGTCGCCGCGTCGCCGCGCTCCGGATCGGCGGCCGCCGCGAAGTCGGGCAGTTGCGCCGAGACCAGCTCGCGTTTGCTGAACGGGCTCCGGCGATCGTCCATCGCGGCGTTCACCACGCATCGCCGCGCGTAGGCGGCCGCGGTATCGGGCCGTACCCGCGGCCAGGTCAGGTACAGCTTGGTAAGGGCCGTTTGCACCACGTCTTCGGCCCTGGCCATATCACCGGAAACCAGCAGCGCCGCCACGCGCACGAGCGCGGCCCGCTGTACCGTCACGAATTCGGTGAACTCGCGATCTCGATCCGCAGGCCATCTCACAGGCACCCGCCTTTCATCGTCGGCACTTGCACTGAACACCCACGTGGACACCCCTCATACGGAGATCGGCGGCGTCGAAGTTGCATGCCAGACAAGAAATCCAGGGCCGGATAACACCTCATCCTGGCCGAACGCGGCGCGTCCAGTCCCGGGAGAGGCAGACTGCGGTGCCTCTGAAGCGCCTCTGAAATGCTCGGTCGCTGAGCCGGCGGCTGGAGGCGAGCGAATACGTTGGCAGGATGCAGGCGGCGGCTTTCAGTGCGGCAGGGATCCGGTACGTCGCAGGCGGCATCACGACGCTGGTCGTGGCCGCGGACCAGTTCAGTAAGTCACTAGTGCTCGCGGCCCGACCGGGCGGAGGGGGCTGGCTGGTCTCGGTTCGGGTTGTCAGGAACACCGGGGCGGCCTTCGGCATCGGGGCCGGGCACCCGGCCTTGATCATGGCATCGTCGGCCTCGGTCATCGTGGTCGTCCTGGTGCTGACGGCCCGGATCAGGAGCCGGCCAGCCGCGCTTTTCCTTGCCGCGGTGGTCGGCGGCGGGCTGGGCAATCTTGCCGACCGCCTCTTCCGATCTCCAGGTCTGGGCCGTGGCGCGGTGGTCGACTGGATCCACGTGGCGGGCTATCCCGCTACGTTCAACCTGGCCGACGTCGCCATCCGGGTCGGTGCCGTCGCCGCGGTGGCGGTATTCGCCGGGGCGGCAATTAAGCTCCCGGACCGGCTGCGACCGTGGCGGGTCAAGGCCGCCGGATCGCTAGCCGATGAGGCTGACGATGGAACTGATCGTGAGGTAGATCCCGAGCCCGCATAGGAGGACGGCCAGCGTCATCCGTCCGTTCCTGGCCAGCCAGTCTTGCGCCCGGTGCAGGACTGCGGCGGTGTCTTGCGGCCGGCTGATCAGCAGCGCCAGCGGGACGATGACCAGGGTGAACTCGATCACGGCGAACACCAGGACGGCGATGACCTGAGTCGCCGTTGACCAGTGGCCGGCGACGAGGTTGTGCAGGGCGGTCAGGTAGAGGCCGCCAGGCAGGCCAAGTACCGCCCCGACGGCAACGGCGAGCGCCAGCCTGGGCTGGGCGAGCGCGCGCTGCATCCAACTGTCCCCTCGCTGCTTCTTGTCGTGCGCCGGGCTCTTTGCCGTCCGGGCGCCGGGCCGGCGGCGAGCGATGATCAGCCCGCCAATGGCCGTCATGAGCAGCCCGATCGCCAGGTCGCCGGCGGCTCCGATGCCGCCCTGGGTCTTGACCAGTTGGGAGCGGACAACGAGAACGTCCACGAGGCCGATCGTCACCGCCATGCCGAGGCCGCCGGTCAAGACGAACGCGAGCATCGCAACCGGCCGGCGGTTCACGATCAGCATGAGGTCGGTGCCGAGCAGGCTTGGATTGATGGCCGCGGCGAAGGCGAGAGCGAAGAACTCGGCGGTCACGTCAGCCTGCCCCGGCCGCCACGGTTACCAGCACGAACGTGCCGGCGAACTCGATGATCAGCCGGATCCACAGCGGCCGCTCCCGCATCGTGTCTTCCTGGAAATCGACCAGATACCGGCGCCCAGGGCCAAGGTCCTGCACGCGGTTCGCGCCGCGGTCAGGGCCGCCGCCATCCGAGACTCGGCCATCTTTCGCAGGCATCGATCCAGAAGAACGCACTGCCGGGTTCCTCACATCGCCCGCAGCGGATGACTTGGAATGCCTGACTGGCTTTTGCTGCGTAGTTCCCACGGGCCGCGTGAGGCGTCATGAAGTCTTCATAGTCCGCGGGTAGACCGGTCGGCGTGATCGGTAACCGGCAATCCGCCTCAGACCACATGCCTCTGCGCGTGAACGCCAATGACGGCCGGCGATTCCGGCGGCGGCGCCTGCGGCAGCGCGCCTGGTTCCGGATCGCGGCCGGGTTGCTGGCTGCCTTCCTGCTCACGGTGTCGTGGTCGGTTGGGCATGCCCTGACCATGCCGGGCGGCGGCTCGGTGTCCGAGCGGCTCGCCGAATGGGCCCGGGATCACTATCTGGGTCCGGTCGTTACCTTCGGCGAATGGCTGGCCTACCAGTCACCCAAGGTCGGCGGGAAGCCCTCCTTTCCGCTGACCAGCCCGAGGACTGCCCGGTCCGGCGCGAGTCACCGGCGCCCGGCGGCCCATGCCGTCAGCAATTCGTTCCGGCCGCCTGCCCGGCTGCGATCGTTCGCTGGCCGGCCGCTGCCCGGGGAAGGTGCCTGGCGCGTAGCGGCCGTCGTCGGTGGCAAGCCGGCCATCTACGTCACTTACCTGCGAGCGAGCCGCGTGTACTCCTCCTACGTCGCGGGCATCGCCGAGCTGAACCAGCGACTGCTCAAGTTCGAGCTACGGCCCGGCTTGGAAGACCCTGGGCCAGGCAACTGGAAGGCACCGCCCGAGGTGGCGGCGGGAACCCGGCGCGGGCTAGAGGCCACCTTCAACAGCGGCTTCAAGATCAGCGCCTCTGATGGAGGCTTCTACCTGAACGGGGCGAGCGCGGGAACCTTGACCAATGGCGTTGCCTCCGAGGTCTACTACCGCGACGGCCGCCTTGCCATCGGCGTGTGGGGACGCACCGTGCACATGACTCCTGACGTCGTCGCCGTTCGCCAGAACCTGCACTTGATCGTCATGGATGGGCGGGTCCCGAGTTCGGTCAACGCGAACATCGAAAGCAGCTGGGGAGCGACGCTCGGCGGCGGGTACTACGTCTGGCGGTCAGGGGTCGGGATCACCAGGTCCGGCCGGATCGTCTTTGCCTACGGCCCGGCGCTGGACGTACGGCAGCTAGCGGACCTGCTTGAGCGGGCGGGCGCGGTTACGGCCATGCAACTGGACATCAACCCGGAGTGGATGTCCTTCATGTACTACAAGTCGCATCACCATCCGCTGGACCCCAGGCCAGTGAACCTGCTGCCCACCCAGAACCAGCCCGCCACTCGCTATTACTCGTCTTCGAGCCGCGACTTCACGGCCGTCTATGCCCGATGACCTGCGATCGGGACAGCTAACCTGAGAATGAGCGCACAATGCGAGCTGGCCGCGAGGAGGCGAGGCATGCGGGTCCTGATCGCCGAGGATGACCGCGGCCTGCGCGACGTACTGAGCCGGGGACTCCGGGAGAACAGCTACGCCGTCGACGCGGTGCCGGACGGCGCGGCCGCGCTCAGGTTCCTTCGCAGCTACGAGTACGCGATCGCGATCCTCGACTGGCGCATGCCGGAGGTGTCAGGGCTGGAAGTACTCAGGTGGCTCCGCAGCCACGAAGCAGCTACCGCCGTGCTGATGCTCACCGCTCGGGACGCTCACGCGGACCGAGTGGCCGGCCTGGATGCGGGTGCGGACGACTACCTGGTCAAGCCGTTCGACTTCGACGAGCTGCTCGCACGGATGCGTGCGCTTCAGCGCCGGGCCGGCGCCACCCGCACGCCGCAACTGGTAGTCGGGGACCTCAGGTTCGACCCGGCCACGCGAGAGGTGACCGCTGGCGGCGCGCCAGTGTCGCTGACCGGCACGGAACTGGGCATCCTGGAGGCCCTGATGCGGCATTCGCCTGCTGTCATGAGGCGGCCGATCATCGCCCAGCACGTCTGGGACCACGAGATAGACGCGATGGGTTCGAACACGATCGACGTGCACATCGCCAGGCTCAGGTCCAAGCTGGCGGGCGGCCAGGTCCGCATCCAGACCGTGCGCGGGGTCGGGTTCCGCATCGTGGACGCATGACATCGAAGCGCCGGCGGCCGATCCTGAGCCGGTGGCTGGCTGTGCCCGGCTCGGTTCACGCGGTCAGGGTGGCGCTGGCCGCCGGCCTCCTGATCGGCTTGGTGTACGTCGGCTGCGTCGTGGTCCTGGACGTTTTCGAAGCCAGACGGCTGACCGCCGCTGTGGACGCCCGGCTGCACGAGGGTCTCGTCGACGCCAGCGCAGGTCACCTGTTCACCCAAGCAGGTGATGACGATACCGACGAGGTCCCGGTCTTCCTATGGCAGGCCAAGCCAGCCCAGGGTGTGGTGCCACTCAGCCTGAGTGCGCCTGTGCTGTCGGCGGCCGACGTCGCCGCAGTCGCCGCTGACGGCCGGGCGACTATTCAACTGCAGGGCGGGAGATTCCGGCTTGCCGCCGTTCGCAGCGACTCGGGGTTTCTCGTGGCCGGCCAGAGCCTGGCCGAACAGAGCCGCATCGAGGCGCTGCTTCGGGGCGGCGAGATACTGGCCGCGCCCGTGCTGTTCCTGGCGGTATTCATAGGCTCGCTGATCATCGGGCTCCGCGCGCTGGCCCCGGTTGAAAGGTCGCGCCAGCGCCAGCTCGACTTCACCGCTGACGCGTCTCACGAACTCCGCACGCCGCTCAGCGTCATCGGCGCGGAAACCGGGATCGCGCTGCGTACAGAGCGGAGCCCGGTCGAGTATCAGGCCGCCCTCGGCCGGATCCAGAACGAGACGAAGCGACTGCGGAGCATCGTCGATGACTTGCTGTGGCTAGCCCGGTTCGACTCAGCGCCGCCTGCGCCCAAGTCGGAGCCGCTCGACCTGGCGACGGTCGCCCGCGAGTGTGCCGACCGCTTCACCGCCGTAGCGAGCGAGGGATCCTTCACGATCTCGGTCGAGGAACCCAACTCCAAGGCCGGTGCCGCGAGCATTAGCGCGCCACCAGAGTGGATCAGCCGCCTGATCGGCGTCCTGCTCGACAACGCCTGCCGGTACGCGGGTGACGCAGGCCAGGTGCGGATCAGCGTGTCGCAGCGCGGGAACCGGATCGTGCTCAGGGTCGAAGACAGCGGTCCCGGCCTCACGGCCGAGCAATCCGAGCGATTGTTCGACCGTTTTCACCGGTCAACCGGCGACGGCGGCGGAGCCGGCCTCGGCCTCGCGATCGCCGATTCGATCGTGTCCAGCACGTCAGGACAATGGCGGATCGGCAAATCCGATCTCGGCGGCGCGCTGTTCGAGATTTCCTGGCGCTGCTAGTCCTAGATGACGAGCCGGTGCTCGCCCTTGCCGGTGAGGCATACCGCGAGACCAAGTACGCCGATGTCACGCATGGTCAGGTCGGACAGGCCACCGGTAACGGTCAGGGAGATGACTATCTGCAATATCAAGATCGCTGTAATCCCGGCTACCAGGCGAGGCAGGATGCCTGCCATCAGCGCTACCGCGAGTACCAGGAGCAGCCAGCCGTGGCCGAGGACGAGGATCGTCGCTATCGCTGAGGTCTTCCCTACCGCGGGCACGTACCCGGTCCACAGCGACGGGTTCGTGAGTTCGTGGTAACCGAACCAGGCCAGCACCAGGCCAAGCAAGATCCGGCCCGCAGTTGGTCCCCAGCCGACCGCGACCCGTTCCGCAGTCGCCACCAGGGGTCTGGTCTGGATGCTTGCCTGGCTCATCGCAAGATCCGCCCGGCGGCGTTGGTGACGACTACTCCATCGTCACCGAGGTTGTAGTCGGCGTTGTTCGAGTCGTCACCTAGCGCCGCTTCCACGACATACACCTTGGTTCCTCCTGGGTACACCTGCGCGGGATTCGGGGTCTGGCCGACAACGCCTGCTACGACACTGATGCCCTGCGCGGTGCGAGTGACGTTGATGGTCAGCCCGGCCATCGCTGCCTTGGCGGCAGGGCTGAGCGGCCCGGGCCAGACCTCAAAGGAGTACTGGGCGTAGGACTGCGATGCGAGCGGCGGCCCGACGCTGATCGTCGTCGACGGACTGGCAGACGGCGTTGCCGATGGACTTACGGTCGGCCCGACCTGGCGATTAGTCGGCTGCCCGGCATTTGGCGTCGCAGGCGCGGACGACGCCACGCCAGGCGTCGCGTGACCCTGACCGGCGATCGGCCCGGGCACCGGGCCGCTGCGAGCCGACCAACCATGGACCGCAAGCGCCAGACCCACCGCTCCGGTCACGGCGAGAAGCGCGATTCCCCGCCAGCTCACGACTCGGGTCACCGGACTCCCGGCCACAGCCTGCGGCCGCTTCGCTGGCGAACGACGCGTATCAGTCATTTACTGTCCGTCCCGCCGGTGATGGGTCATAGCTGGCCGCCGTCCACGCAAATTTCTAGTACTAATTATCTAGAACTAGCTATTGGTTTCAGAAAGAGTACGCAAGTTCCATGAAGGTTCCATGAAGGAACGGAATCACCGTGAGGTCGTCGGCAGCGAGGCCGCGACCTGGTCGGCAAAGGCAGCGACCTTGTCCTGCCAGCCGTCCTCTAGCGGCCCCTTCATGCCGGTGACCAGGACAGTTCCCTGTGCTGCGCGATGCAGCCCCTTGGCTTCCAGCAGCTGGTTCATGATCGGGATAACCCGCTCCCACCGATCCTGCTCCTGTTGGGTTGGGATCTCGCCGGTCTTGGGGTCCGGCTTCGGCGCGCCCTGGGTCGTCAAGATCGCATACAGCGTTTGAGGTTTCAGGCTGACGTTGCGCAGGAACTTGCGGGCGTCCCGCTTCGGCTTGCCGAAGCGACCAGGCGAGCTGAACACATACAGCTCCGCGCTCGGCAGATTTTTCGGATCGGCGTCCCGCATGTGGCTGACACTGACAGTAATTCCGCGGCTCGCCATGTCCTTCTTGAATTGCTCGGCGACTGCGGCACCGTTGCCGAATTTCGAATCATGGTAATAGGCGATGTTCATGGCTGACCTCCACGTGGACGACCGCCGTCGACACCGCTCCTATTCTCGCTCGCGCCGCAGCTAGTCAGCGGGAGGCAAACGTCCCCACCCGCTTCGCAAAGGTCCTGACCCGGCCAGGAGGACCAGGAACGCCAGGACGCTGAGGCCGGTGATGATCGCGGTTCCTCCGGACGTCGGGCTCGCGCTGATGACGATGCTGATCGTGAAAGCCGCGTAGGCGGTGATGATGGCGGCGCCCGCAAGGCGATTCAATCCCCGGCGCCGCCAGGCGATCACGACTACGACCAGCGTCAGAGCGGCGTACCAGGTCGTGACCTGCAGTACCTGGCCCGTCGGCTGGCCGAGGCCCAGTATCGCGCCGGGGAGCAAAAGGCCGGCGACGACGTTCAGCGTATTGCTGTTCAGAGCCGTGCTGAGCGTGGCCGCGCCGCGGCCGCGCCCGGCCAGGTAGACCGCCGCGACCGCGTTGGGCAGGCTGGTCACCGCCGCGAGCACCAGCCCGCCGGTGATTATCTCGGGGATTCCCGCGCGCTGGCCAATGCTGGCGGCGGCCCGTTCCATGGTCACGCTCGCGCCGATGACCAGGATCAGGGACAGCGCGGCCAGTACGGCATCGGGCCATCGGCCACGGCTCGGCCGGATGGCATCTTCGAGCTCGAGTTCTTCCTCGGTGACCGCCGACCGAAGCCACGCCTGCCACCGGGCCGGCAGGCGCAGCCCGCGGCCCTCCCGCCCCAGGACATACAGGTAGCCGCTCAGTACGGCGGCGGCCAGTACCAACCCGGCGACCGGACTGACGACGCCGCTTACTACCAGGACGCTGACTAGCGCCACCCACATCGCGACGGTCCCGCCGAGCACGACCACCCTGCGGTGCAGGCCGATCCGCCCCGCCACGACGGCGCCCAGACCCAGGAGCGCCGCGAGGTTGAACACGTTCGAGCCCAGCACGACGCCGGCGCCGATGCTTTGCTGATGACTGGTCAGCGCGCTGACCGCCGCAGTGATTTCTGGTCCGTCGGCCGCCAGTGCCGCGACCATCCCGAGCAACGCCTCTGAAAGGCCCAGCCGCTCGCCAATCCGCTCCAGCCGCGATACCAGTAGCCAGCTCGCCAGCAAGCTGACCAGCGTTCCGACCCCGAAGGCAGCTACCGCAGGCAGCAAGGAAATCTCCTATCGACACGGAGCCCGCAGATTCTGCAGGCCAAAGCCACCCGCGCCGACCAGGCTTCCCGGCTCACCGCTATCGATTCTAGGGTCGCGTCGACTGGATAGGGAGGGGATAGCGCCCGGGGTTGCGCTGCGAGAAGATGGGCACGCTAGCCCGCACGCTGCTCATCCGCGCATACGAAGACAGCTAGCTAGCTAACTGGGGTAGCGATGCGTCAGAAAAGCGACGGTCCGTACGCGTCCTTCGCGGCTGCGGCCGAAACTCATTCGGCGGTGGTCTACTTCGCCGGAGATCGTGCCTACAAGCTGAAGAAGCCAGTGAACCTGGGCTTCCTGGATTTCAGCACCGAGGAATTGCGGGCAGCGGCCTGCGTCCGGGAGACGGAGCTGAACAGGCGGTTCGCCCCGGACGTCTACCTTGGCGTGGCGAAGGTGATCGCTCCCGACAACGAACCGTGCGACCACCTAGTGGTCATGCGGCGGATGCCGGCGCAGCGGGCGCTCTCCGCGCTCGTGCGCGAGGGTGAGCCCGCCGACGAACCCGTGCGCGAGGTAGCCAGGACTCTCGCGGCCCAGCACGCGTCAGCGTCCCGGTCAGGACAGATCGACCAAGCGGGCGGCCGGGACGCGCTGCGCGGGCGCTGGAAAGACAACGTCGAGCAGGCCAGGCAGGTGGGCGAGGCGGTGATCGGCGAGCCCGCCGTAAGCGAGGTTGGCTCGCTGGCTGACCAGTTCCTCGCCGGGCGCAGGCCGCTGTTCGACGGCAGAGTCGCCGCTGGGCGCATAGTCGACGGGCACGGTGATTTGCTGGCCGATGACATCTACTGCCTGGGCGATGGTCCCCGGATTCTCGACTGCCTGGACTTCGACGACCGGCTCCGGTGGCTGGACGGCGTCGATGACGCCGCATTCTTGGCCATGGACCTCGAGCGACTCGGTGCTCCTAGCCTGGCCAGGCGCTTCATCGAGTGGTACGGCGAGTTCTCTGGCGATCCCGCTCCGGCCTCGCTTCGGCACCACTACGTCGCTTACCGAGCCTTCGTGCGGGCGAAGGTCGCTTGCATTAAGCACGCCCAGGGCGACGGTTCGGCTGGGGACGATGCCCGCAGGCTGACTGAGCTGACGCTGCGGCATCTGCGGGCAGGCGCCGTGACGATGGTTCTGATCGGGGGATTGCCAGGCACCGGTAAATCTACGCTGGCGGGTGCGGTCGCAGACCGCCTTGGCTGGACGGTTCTCGCCAGCGACCGGGTCCGCAAGGAACTGGCCGGCGTATCACCGCGG
>DATNFM010000276.1:0-31932 GCA_035606435.1 Streptosporangiaceae bacterium
GTTCTACCGGGGCCGGTACGGAACCCTCGCCGTGCCGATCGAGGAGGGTCCGCCCGAGGTCGTCGAGACCATGCTGGCCTGGCCCAAGCACGCCGACTGGATGTAGCGGCGACGCGGCCGGGGGCGCCGCCGCCGTCACCCAGCCGGAACTGGGCGCTAGCTGTCTAGCATCGCTTCCGCGATCCTGGCCAGGTGCGCGGACGGCGAGCCGAAGAGCCGCCCGGCGCCGTGCGCCCGCTTGAAGTAGCGGTGCGCGTCGTACTCCCAGGTGATGCCGATCGCGCCGTGCAACTGGATTGTCTCGGCCGCCACCTTGCTCAGCACCTCCGAGCAGTACGCCTTGGCGGCCGCCGCCAGCAGCGGCAGGTCCGGCCCGGGCTCGGCTGCCGCCGACGCGGCCCGGTACGACAGTTCCCTGGCCGACTCGACCAGCGCGTACAACTCAGCGAGCCGGAACTGAATCGCCTGAAAGCTAGCGATCGCCCGGCCGAACTGGATCCTCGTCTTCGTGTAGCCCGTCGTCAGGTCGAGCGCGCGGGCGGCGGCCCCGACCTGTTCGGCGCTGAGCGCGATGCAGGCCAGGTCTCTGGCTCCAGCTAGCGCCGCGCTCGCGTCGTCGCCGCAGGTCAGCGGATCATCGGCGGCGGCCGCCAGCCTGACCACGCCCAGCCGCCTGGTCTGATCCAACGCCGGCGTCGCTTCGATCGCAACGCCTGGCTGACCCGGCGTGACCTCGAACAGCCCGATGCTCTCGTCCGGCATCGCGGCGGCTACGATCAGCACGCCCGCGAGGTCGGCATCGAGCACGTAGTGCGCGGTCCCGGTCAGCGTCCAGCCGCCGCCGCCCCTGGCCGTCGCGTAGCAGGCGGCCCGGGTCGGGTCCCAGTCGCCTTCGCTATCCGTCCAGGCCAGCGAGGCGATCAGGCTTCCGTCACTAATTTTCGGGAGAAACGCATTGCGGGCGTTTTGATCCTCGGTGGCCAGGATTACCCGGGCGGCCAGCACTGCCGAGCCCAGCAGCGGCGATGGCGCCAGCGCCCGGCCGAGTTGCTCGGCCACGACGCTGATCTCTACCGGTCCGGCTCCGGCCCCGCCGAACTGCTCTCCGATGGCCAGCCCGCCGACTCCGATCTCGCTGAGCGATCGCCAGAGCCCGGCTTCCCGCTCACCGGCGCCGTCGACCTCGGGATCACCCGCCGGCGGCTGCCGTCGCAGCAGGTCAGCCACCGAATCGCGCAACGCCGCCTGCTCGCTGGTCAGCTCCACGGTGTCAGCTCCCACGGTGTCAGCTCCAAGGGCCCGTCCTCGGCTCGGTCAGCGCGGCCAGGACGACCGCGCGATGGGTGGCCTGGCTGCCCCAGGTCGACGACAGCGCCCTGACCTTGGCCAGCCACAGGCTGATGTCACACTCGCGGGTATAGCCGATCGCACCGTGCACCTGCAATGCCGTGCGGGCGGCCAGTCGTGCCGCGTCGGCGCAGGCAACCCGGGCGGCCGACAAATCGCGGGCGGCGGTGGGTGCGCGGGAGCCGAGCGCGATCGCCGCCGCGTACAGCAGGGGACGCGCGAATTCGAGGCCGATCAGCACGTTGGCGAGGTCGTGCTTCACGGCCTGGAACGCGCCGATTGGCCGCCCGAACTGCTCCCGGGTCTTGGCATGCGCCGCCGACGCTTCGAGCAGTCCGCGCCCGGCCCCGAGCAGAAGAGCGGCACTGGCCAGCGTGCCGTGCTGGATCGTGGTCGCGATGGCGGCGGCAGCGTCGTCCAGGAGTTCCCGGGCCGGCCACACCCTGAACAGCCGCCGGGCCGGATCAATCGACCTGACCGGCGTCCCGGCGTCCGCCAGCCAAAGCTGGCCATCGGCGGCCCGCAGCACCAGCCCCGCTACATCCGCGTCGAGCGCGTAGGGGAGAGTTGGCGGCACCGCCAGCGTCCCGATCAACTCCCCGGTCGCCAGTTCCCGCAACCAGTCGTTCCACTTACCCACCTCGCGATCGGGGCCAGCGCTTCCCCGAGGCACTTCACCCTGGACCAGATCGGCGAGCAGGGCCGGGATGGCAGCGACCGATTCGGCGATCGGGCCAGGGACCGGGTGATGTCCTAGCTCCTCGCAGGCGACCACCAGATCGACCGGCGTCGCGCCCAGGCCGCCAGCCGGCTCGGGCACCACGAGGGACGTCACGCCGGTGCCGGCCAGCGCCCGCCAGATCGCCAGACCGGGCTGGTGATCGCCGTCGGCCCAGGCCCGCGCCGCGGCCGGCACATCGGAGTCGGCGAGCAGCTCATGGATCGCCGCGCCGAACTGCCGCTGCTCGCCGCTCAGCGTGAACCTCATCGGGGCAGCCCGAGCAGCCGTTCGGCGATCACCGAGCGCTGGATCTCGTTCGTCCCGGCGTAGATCGGCCCCGCGAGCGAGAACAGGTAGCTGTCCGCCCACGACTCCCCGGCCAGCTCGGCTTCGGGGCCGAGCAGCTCGAGCGCGGTCTCGCAGATGCTGACATCGAGCTCGGACCAGAACACCTTGCCCAGGCTCGACTCGGCCCCGAGCGACCCGCCGTCGGCCAGCGCGGCGACCGTGCCGTGCGTATGCAGCTGGTAGGCCCGGGCCGCGATCCAGGCGTCCGCGACCCGCTCGCCCGCAGGCCGGTCCTGCGTCTGTTGCCATAGGTCCAGCAGCTTCTGGGCGGCCGCGATGAACCGGCCGGGACTGCGCAGTGAAAGCCCGCGCTCGTGGCTGGCCGTCGACATCGCGACCTTCCAGCCCGCGCCCGGCGCACCGATCACGTCCGCGTCCGGCACGAACACCTCGTCCAGAAAGATCTCGGCGAACCCAGGCTCACCGTCCAGCTGCGCGATCGGCCGCACCGTCACTCCCGGCGCCCGCAGGTCGAACATCAGGTAGGTGAGCCCCCGATGCCTTTCGGCGGCGGGATCGGACCGGAACAATCCGAACGCCCGGTCCGCGAACGCCGCCCGCGAACTCCACGTCTTCTGCCCGGACAGAAGCCAGCCCCCATCGGCCCTCACGGCCGTGGACCGGATCGCCGCCAGATCGCTGCCCGCTCCGGGCTCGGACCAGGCCTGCGCCCAGACCTGCTCGGCGGTGGCCATCGGCGGCAAGATCCGGTGCAGTTGCTCGGTGCGGCCGTGCGCGAACAGCGTCGGCGCGAGCAGGAACAGCCCGTTCTGGCCGACCCGCACCGGCCCGCCGGCCCGGTAGTACTCCTCCTCGAATACCAGCCACTGAGACAGCGGTGCGTCCCGGCCGCCATACCGTTCCGGCCAGGAAACGACGGCCAGCCTCGCGTCGAACAGCTTGCGCTCGAACTCCCGGTGCGCCGCGAACCCTTCGGCCGTGTCGACTGACGGCAGCGGATGCGGGGGCAGAATCGCGGCTAGCCCGGCCCGGACCTCGGCGCGAAACGCCTCATCGACCGGATCCAGATCGAGGTCCACGTTAGGCGCCGGACTTCATCGACCGGGCGTCCATGCCGGCCAGTGAGTCTCCGCCGACCTCGGCGTTGTGCGAGTGCCCGACGTGGTGGAGTCCGAATACCGAGTCCATGCCCGCGCGCATGCCCATCTGGTCTTCGCATTGATTCACGGCCCGCTTGACCAGCGAGAGCCCGAAAGCCGGCATCTTGGCGATCCGGTCGGCCAGCTCGAAGGTCGTCTGGGCCAGGTCGCCGCGCGGCACCACCCGGTTGACCATGCCGACTTCGTATGCTCGCTGGGCGCTGAACCGGTCTCCGGTGAACAGTGCTTCCTTGGCGAATCTCGGCCCCAGCACCCACGGATGCGCGAAGTACTCCACGCCGGGAATCCCCATCCGCACCACCGGGTCGGAGAAGAACGCGTCGTCCGAGGCCACGATCAGATCGCAGATCCAGGCCAGCATCAGCCCGCCCGCGATGCAGGCGCCGTGCACCATCGCGATCGACGGCTTGGGGATCTCCCGCCACCGCCGGCACATGCCCAGGTAGACCTCCATCTCGCGGGCGTACCGGCCGTCGGCGCCGGGCTTGTCGGTGTGGTCCCACCACAGCACGGCCTTGCGGTCATAGGTCACGTGCACGTCGCGTCCTGGAGTACCGATGTCGTGCCCGGCGCAGAAGTGATCACCGGCCCCGGCCAGCACGATCACCTTGATCTCGCTGTCGTTGACCGCCCGCTCCAGCGCGGCGTCGATCGCGTACGTCATCACCGAGTTCTGCGCGTTCCGGTACCGGGGCCGATTCAAGGTGATCAATGCCGTGGAACCGCGCTGCTCGTAGAGGACGACGGGTTCGTCCTCGGCCGGAACTTGATCGGTCACGTGGCTTCTCCTCGCAGTAGTCGCTTTAGCGGCTTACCCGCCGGATTGCGCGGCAAGTCGCCGGTGAACTCGACTTGCCGAGGCACCTTGAAGTTCGCCAGCCGCTCCCGGCAGAACTCGATCAGCTCGGTGGCGGAGGTTTCAGCGCCCGGCCGCCGCACCACGAACGCCTTGCCGACCTCGCCCAAGCGGTCATCGGGCACGCCGATCACGACCGACTCGGCGACCGCCGGATGGCGGGCCAGCGCCTGCTCGATCTCGGCCGGGTACACGTTGAACCCGCCGCAGATATACATGTCCTTGAGCCGGTCGGTGATGGTCAGGTAACCCCGCTCGTCCAGCCGGCCCACGTCGCCGGTATGCAACCAGCCGTCGGGGTCGATCGCCTCGGCCGTCGCCGCCTCATCGTCGAGATAGCCGAGCATTACGTTCGGCCCGCGCAGCAGGATCTCGCCGACCTGCTCCTCGCCGGCCGCGGTGCTAGCCTGGCGCGCCTCCGGCACGACGGCTATCCGGATCTCCATGCCGGCCCCGGCCCGGCCCGATGTCGTCGCGATGGTCTCGTTGTCGTCGGAGGCCTCGCACATCGTGGCCATCACGGCCTCGGTCAGCCCGTAGGCGGTGAGCACGGTGTCGAAGGTCAATTCGGCCCGCATCCGCTCGACCAGCGCGACCGGCACGACGGCGGCGCCGGTGACCGCCAGCCGCAGGCTCGACAGGTCGTGCTCGGCCCGCCCGGGATGGTCCAGGATCGAGGTGTAGAGCGTCGGCGCGCCAGGAAATACCGTGATGCGGGCCTGCTCGATCAGCTTGATCGATGCGCCCGGATCAAACACCAGTTGCGGGATCATCGTGGCTCCGGTCAGCAGGCAGGCGAGAATGCCGGCCTTGTAGCCGAAGCTGTGGAAGAACGGGTTGACGATCAGGTACCGGTCAGCCTGGGTCAGTTCCGCGCGCTCCGCCCAGGCCCGCGCGACATCCAGCGCCTGCCGGTGGGCCGACATCGCCCCCTTGCTCCGCCCGGTCGTGCCTGAGGTGAACAAGATGTCGCTCACGGTGTCCGGCGTCACGGCGTCCGCCCTGGCGTCGATCACCTCGTCGCTGACGGCCCGCTCGACAAAGTCGTCCCAGGCCGGCTCGTCCGACTCCACCGGGATCCGCACGATCAACTCGGGCAACGGGACCTGGCCGGCCGCGTTTCGCAGCGCCTGAAGCCGGTCCACACCCAGGAAAGGCCCGGCCGCGAACAAGGCCCGCGCCTTCGTCCTCGCGATGACGTCGAACGCCTCGTGCCCGGTGTACCTGGTATTGACCGGCACCAGCGTGGCCCCCGCGTACAGCGACCCGAGCGCCGCCAGCACCCAGTGATGGGTGTTCGGCGACCAGATCGCGACCCGGTCTCCTGGCTCGATGCCGCTAGCAGCCAGCGCGCCAGCGACCTGCCGCACACCCTGATGCAGCTCCTCATAGCTGAGCGAGACGCCGCCGGGTTCGGCGATCGCCACGCAATCGCCGAACTGGCTGGCCGCCTGTCGCATCGCCTGCGGGATGGTGCTCGGCACGGGGTCCTCCAGACAAGCAAGTGCTTGGTAGGGAGCCTACGCCGGCGGGCCCTCCGACGGCGCTCAGCCTAGCCCGGTAAATGACCTTGCTAGGCTTCCGCACTGCTGGTGGTTGCCGATCCAGCGGGAGGCCGGCGTGACCGACGAGGAATTCCGATACCTGGTGCGTGATTGGCTGGCCAAACACCTGGCCGGCGATTCCGCCGGGCTGCGCGGAGCGGGCGGACCCGGCCGCGAGCACGAGGCGTTCGACCAGCGGCTGGCTTTTGACCAGGAGCTGCACGAGGCGGGCTGGACGCCGCTGAGCTGGCCGCGCGGGCACGGCGGACGCGGCGCGTCGATCGAGCAGCAGCTGATCTTTCACGAGGAGTACGCGCGGGCCGACGCCCCGGCCCGGGTAAGCCACATGGGCGAGCAGTTGCTCGGCCCGACCCTGATCGAATTCGGCACTCCCGAGCAGCAGCGGCGGTTCCTGCCGCCGATCGCGGCCGTCACCGAACTGTGGTGCCAGGGCTTCTCCGAGCCCGGCGCGGGTTCCGACCTGGCCTCGGTCAGCACGTCGGCCCGGGTGGAGGGCGGGGGGCGTAGCGGGCGGGGTCACCACTGGGTGCTTACCGGGCAGAAGGTGTGGACCTCGCTGGCCCACGTCGCCGACTGGTGCTTCGTGCTGGCTAGGACCGATCCGGAGTCCAGACGCAGTGCCGGGCTGTCGATGCTGCTCGTCCCGATGCGCCAGCCTGGGGTCACGGTCAGGCCGATCCGGCAGCTCACCGGGACCAGCGAGTTCAGCGAGGTGTTCTTCGACGGTGCGCGCACCGACGCCGACCTGGTGCTCGGCCAGCCGGGCGATGGCTGGCGGGTGGCCAGGTTCCTGCTCGGGGTCGAGCGCGGAGTCGCCGTGTTCGGCCAGCTGATCGCCTACCGGCGGGAGTTCGAGGACTTGGTCGCGCACGCGAAGCGGACCGGCGCGGCCAAGGATCCGCTGCTCCGCGACCGCATCGCGCGGGCCTGGCTCGGCCTGGAGGTTCTGCGCTCCTACGCGCTGGCGACCGTCGCTGGGGGCGAGAACCCAGAGGCGGACAGCAGCGCCAATCCATCCGTTATGAAAATACTTTGGTCTCGTTGGCACAAATCGCTAGGGGAGCTCGTCATGGACGTGCGTGGAGCGGCCGCCATGGTCGCGAAGGCGGCACCGTACGAGCTCGACGGCTGGCAGCGCCTGTACCTGTTCAGCCGGGCCGACACCATCTACGGCGGGTCCGACGAGATTCAGCTCGGGATCATCGCCCGCCGTGCGCTCGGGCTGGCGCCGTGAACCAGCCGGTGGTTCCGCCTGCGGGCCGCGACCTGCTGGCCGGGAAGGTCGTGGTGCTCACGGCGGCGGCCGGTACGGGCATCGGCGGCGCGGCCGCCCGGCGCTGCCTGCAGGAGGGCGCGCTCCTGGCGATCAGCGACGCGCACGCCGCCCGGCTGGCCGCTACGGAGGCCGAGCTGGCGCAGGAATTCGGCGCCGACCGGCTGTGGTCAGTGCCGTGCGATGTGACCAGCGAGCCCGCGGTCCAGGCACTGATCGAGGGGGCGGTCCGGCGGTTCGGCCGGATCGACGTGATGATCAACAACGCCGGGCTAGGCGGGACGGCGCCGATCACCGAGATGACCGATGAACAGTGGGCTCGGGTGCTCGACGTGACCCTGAACGGCACGTTCCGCTGCCTGCGGGCCGCGCTGCGGCAGCTGATCGCCCAGGGCGGAGGCGGCGCCGTCGTCAACAACGCCTCGGTGCTCGGGTGGCGGGCCCAGCCCGGCCAGGCTCACTACGCCGCCGCGAAGGCCGGGGTGATGGCACTGACCAGATGCGCGGCGATGGACGTCGCCGAGCACGGGATCAGGGTGAACGCCGTGTCGCCGAGCCTGGTCATGCATCAGTTCCTGGCCAAGGTCATGTCGCAGGACGTGCTCGATGAGCTGGCCACCCGGGAGGCGTTCGGCCGGTCCGCGGAGCCCTGGGAGGTAGCGGCAGTGATGGTGTTCCTGGCCAGCGACTACGCCTCCTACCTGACCGGCGAGGTCATCTCGGTCAGCAGCCAGCACCCGTAATCGCCCGCGCTGATCGCCGAGCGCATGGTAGATGTGGCCTGGGTCAACGACTGGATTGGCGATCACTGATGGCTGATAAGGAGTCGCCGACTTTCAGTTCGCACCAGACGACCTTGCCCAGCGGTTCTGCGTTCCAGCCCCAGTCGCTGGCCAGCACGGAGATGACTTCGAGTCCGCGGCCCGACTCCTCGAAATCCTCGGCGCGATGGGACGGCGGGACCGGGATGCAGGCGGTGTCGTGGACTTCGATCCTGACTAGGTCGGGCGAGCTGGAGATGGTCAGCCATACCCTGGCACTGACTGCGATCCCTGGCTGGCCGCCAGGGTTCGCCGCCATTCGGTCGACGGCCTGGATAGCGTTGGTTACCAGTTCGGACACCAGAAGGACGACAGCGTCGACGAGTTCGCCTGCGTGCGACGGAATTGCCTGGGCCATGAGGTCTGCGGCCCAGTGCCTGGCCGTCCGCACCGTAGAGGGCGCGATGTCGAGTTCCAGGCTGCTGCGCCGGGTCGCGGCTCTTGCTCGGAAGGCCACGCGGATGCTGCCTTCGGACAAAGACGTCATGGCCACTTCCCCAGCGTAGTAACCGCCATACCGCACGAAAAACCTAAATCGCGGCAAATTCCCTGAATCGACGTGAATTTACCGTGAAGTTCATGCGATTGTTGTTTTGGGTTAATCGCGATACGGATGGCGCTGACCGGCTTTTGGAAAAATGGCCTGCCCCTCCGAACTCGCTAGGGGCAGTCTTGGCGTTGTCCGGAGTGCCCAGTGCTGGCTTGTCAGATCCTCCCAGCCAGCCGGGGAGGAACAATGAGGCATCCCCATACGGGCCATTGATTAGGGGTTACTGTCGTAACAACCGGTCGGATCGAATGTCGGCCGGCCGGAAGAGGGCGGGAATCAAGTCGGGCGCGAAGGAAATGGTCGTGACCGCTAAACCACGCAGCGTACGCCAAGCGCAAGCGTTGCATGCAGCGCAATTGCGTGAAGAAGGCCGCACCTGGGCCGAAATCGGTGTGATCTTCCAAACTGCCTATCGGGTAAATCCCAGAGTGGCGATGCGGCAGGCGCACGGCTGGAGCCAGCCGCAGGCCGCTGAGCGCTGGACCGAGATCTGGCCGGATGATCCGAAGACGTTCAAGAACTTCTCCTACTGGGAGCAGTGGCCCGGGCAGACCGGTCATGCGCCATCGCTGGATACGCTTGACAAGCTGGCTCGGCTCTACGAATGCAGGATTACCGATCTGCTGGGCGACTGCCGTGACTATGGCAACAGGCCGCGATCCGCATTGTCGGTCACCGAACGCAGGCTCGGTCAGCATCGCGAACACGAACAGCACCGTTCGCACGGGTTTCCGGCCGACCGGATCCCGGGGATGTCGGCCGACCGATCGCACCGGCCGGCCGATGATCATCCGGCCGACCGGGTTCCGGCCGTATCGACAGCCGCGCTCCAGGCGGCGCTGGAGACCATCAAGCGGGCGCAGATCACCCAGCTGATCGAGGCGGGCAGCGTGGCCGACGAGCCCGCTCGCCGGCTTCGCCGGCGGACGCTGCTGCTTGAGGCCAGCAGCGCGCTGGCGATCGTCGCCGCCGCCCCGGTGCTCGAAGTGCCGAGGCTCATCGGCGGCTCGCGGGCCGGCGCGCTCAGCACCGATATCGCGATCGTGCACTACACCAGCGACGTGGTAGCCGGCCTGCGCCGCCTCGGCGGAACGGTGGGCCCGCGCATCACGTTGCAGCCGGCAATGGCCCTGCGGTCGGCGATGGCGGCACTGGCTCGTAGCGTGCCCGAGGTCGTGACGAGCCGCGCCATCACCGCGTACGGCGACCTGACCCAGCTCATCGGCTGGCTGCTGTTCAACCTCGGCGACTACAAGGCGGCCTGGTACTACTACGACGACGCCAGGTCGGCCGCCTACCGTGCGGGCAACAACGAACTGGTGGCCTACACGCTGGCGGCCGCGAGCCAACTGGCAGCGGCCACCCAGCGGACCGGTCGCGCCATCGACCACGCGCAGGCGGCGCAGGTGGCCGGGCGAGCCAGCGGGAACCCGTACGCCATCGCCTACTCGGCCGACGTGGCGGCCCGTGCCTACGCCGCCGCCGGGCAGGTCGGACGCAGCCAGGCAGCGCTCGATCGCGAGCAGGAGGCGCTGATCAGGATCTCCGGCGAAACGCCGCGCTCGCCCTGGTGGTATTTCTACGACCGTTCGTTCTACTGGGGCACGGAAAGCGAATGCGCGCTCAAGCTCAATATGCCGGTCGACGCATCTGATGCCGCCCGCCGTTCGCTCGGGCTGCTCGCACCAGTCAATTGTCATAACAGTGCGCTTACCCTGGCATTCCGGGCCGAAGCTCTGATTAAGCAGGGCGAGGTTACCGAAGCGTGCGAGACTTTGGCTGACTCGGCCCGGTTGACTACGTTGAATAGCTCCCGGCGGATATCGTCCAGGATTGTCGGCCTGCGCCGCGCGCTAGCCTTCGCCGAGGACACGGCCGCCGTGCGCGATCTCGACGAGAAACTGGCCGAGTACCGGAAGGCGAGGGCGGCGAGCGAGGCGACCGCTGCGGTATGAGGAGAAGCTGACTAGTGGCAGAACCCGATGAGACGCCAGTGGGAGTGGAGGCGGACCGGCCGAGCATCGCGCGGGTGTACGACTTCTTGCTCGGCGGCCACCATAACTACGCCGCCGATCGGGAGCTGGCGCGGCGAATACTCCAGGCCGAGCCGAATGCCAGGCATGTCGTAGCAGAAAACCGCGAGTTTCTCGGTCGGGCGGTCAACTTCATGATCCAGGCCGGCGTCTCGCAGTTCATCGATCTCGGGTCAGGAATCCCCACGCAGGAAAACGTGCACGAGATCGCCCAGCGCGGCAATCCGGAGTCACGGATTGTCTATGTGGACAACGACGCGAGCGTGTTCGCGCACAGCAGGCACCTCCTGCGCGGCAATCCGCTTGCGGCCGTCATCAACGCCGACATGCGCAAGCCGACCGCGATCCTGGCTCATCCCGAAGTCCGCAGGCTTATTGACTTCAGCCAGCCGGTCGGGCTGCTGATGATCACTGTGCTGCACTTCGTGCCGGACTCACAGGACGCGTACGGCATCATGGCGTCCTATACGCAAGCGCTCGCACCAGGCAGCTACCTGGCGGTCTCGCACGCGACGAGCGATCCGCTGCCGGACACCGCCAAGAAGGTCGAGGAGCTGAGCAAGAACTCCGCGACCACGGCGTATATCCGGACAGCGGAAGAGATCGGCCGGTTCTTCACCGGATACGAGCTCGTGGAGCCTGGGCTGGTGTACATGCCGCTCTGGCGGCAGGACGGTCAGGTGCCCGATCATCCGGAACAGACCTGGCTCTACGCCGGAGTGGGCCAGAAGCTCAGTTAAGAGGGCCGCTGAATCCGCCCGGACCGCTGAATCCCCCCGACCATTGCTGCTGCGCGATGGTGGCCCGGCGCCGGCCAGCGGCCCGCAAGGCGAAACCGGCAATGATCACGAAGACGCCGCCGAAGATGCCGATGAACCCGCTAGACACTCCGACCTTGCACAGCGCGCCCACGCACGTCTGGGAAACCGGCGGCCCGGCCGCGCTCAGTACCTGCCCGAGGAAGCCGCCGATCGCCAGGCTGAAGCCGATCCCGACCACGACGGCGCCGAGCAATCCGCGTACCATCGTGGCGCCCGCATTGGTTCCCGTCTGGTTCGAGTAGCCGAATCCGGCTGAGCCGCCGCTGAAGGCCCGCCGCAGCGTTCCGATCAGCAGGAGCACGAGGATCAGCGCGCCGAGGCCAAGCACGAACAAGTTCCATGGCAGCAGGCCGGTAGCGCCAGTGAATGTCGTGTGATCCAACGTCGCCTGGGTGAAGTCGGTGCCGCTCAGGTTCGCCTTGGACAGGTCGGCCAGGGTCAGGTCGGCTTGGCTGAGATCGGCACCGGACAGGTTCGCGCCGATGAACTTGGTTTGCCTGGCCTCCGCCTGACCCATCGTGGCGTCGGTCAGATTGGCCCCGGACAGGTCGGCCGTATCGAGCGTGGCCTGGGTGAGGTCGGTGTGCTGCAGGTTCGCACCCTTGAGGTCCGCACCTGTGAAGTCGACCTGGATGAGGCTGAGGCCAGACAGGTCGGCCCCGGTCAGGTTGGCGCACTGCATGTTCTGCTGATCAGAGATGTTCCCGCTGGTCAGGTGCTTGCCGGCGAGGTTGGGTCCAGACCCTGGCGCACAGCTGACCGCCGTGACTGATGCCGCGCCGCCTGTTACTCCCACCATGATCGCCACGCTGCCGACCGAGACGGCCATGGCAAGTCGCGCCCGGCGACCTATTCTTCCTATATTCACGCTAATCCCACCCATGCTTTTAACTGACTCAAGATTCTTAGTGCCTTGACAGGAAGCACAAGGAAACGACGCGGTCACGCTAGCAGCCACAACCGGGCATAACAGTCTCAGTCGAGTGTCTCGCTAGTATCCGCCGTCCAGATTCACGAGCTACTAACATGTCCGGGATGGCCGCAAGCGCACGCCGATCCGCGGGCCGCCGGGGCGTTGACGTCTCCGAGCCGGCCGAGCCCGATCTGCCCGATAGCCTGACCGTCGCCAGCCTGGCCGAGACTGAACTGGACGACGGGGCCGTGCACTACGGCCTGGACGTTGCCGACCTGGACCTGTCTGATCAGGAATCGGCGAACCTCGAGATTGACCAGAGCCGTTACACGAGCGTCAACCTGAGCGGCGTGCGGCTTCGCCGGGGAATGGTCAGGGATGCCATCTTCGACCGGTGTGACCTGGCCAACCTTCGGGGCCGCGAGACGTCGATGCTGCGGACCCGGCTGATTGGCTGCCGGATGACCGGCTTTTCCATCCTGGCCGGCACCATCAGGGACGTGACGTTCAGCGGTTCCAGAATCGACTTGGCCTCATTTAGCAATACGAGGTTCTCGACCGTGGTCTTCACCGAGTGCCGGCTTGACCAGGCCAATTTTGGCGACGCCGACCTGTCCGGCGTTCGCTTTATCAACTGCGACCTGACCGGCGCGCAATTCTCGAGCGCCACGCTGGCCGGAACCCGGTTCAACGGCTGCGATCTGACCGGCATTTCCGGGGTCACCAGCATGCGCGGCGCGATCATCACCAGCTCGGACGCGTTCGCCCTGGCCCGAATCTTCGCCAACGCCCTGGGCATCGAGATCGAAGACGAGCCGGGCCAGGGCGATTAGCTCTGGCGCCCGGCCGAAGACCCCGAGCGATGCGTTTCTCTTAAGAAAGCAGTTTGTCGGTTTTGATTTTTAGATGCGCTCGATGATGGTGGCGGTGGCCATGGCGCCGCCGGCGCACATGGAGATCAGCGCCGTGCTGGCATCGCGTCGCTCAAGTTCATGCAGTGCGGTGGTGATCAGCCTGGATCCGGTGCTGCCGACGGGGTGGCCGAGCGCGATCGCTCCGCCGTTGACGTTCACCCGGTCCGGGTCGGGCTGGTGCACGCTCATCCAGGACAGCACGACCGAGGCGAACGCCTCGTTGACTTCGAACACATCGATGTCGCCGATTGACATCCCGCTCCGGCGCAGCACTCGCTCGGTAGCGGCGACCGGGCCGTCGAGGTGGTAGTAGGGCTCATCGCCGATCAGTGCCTGGGCGATGATCCTGGCCCTGGGCCGCAGGCCGAGGCCGCGGGCTCGTGACTCATCGACGAGCAGCACCGCGGCCGCGCCGTCGGAGATCTGCGAGGAGGTGCCGGCGGTGTGCAGGCCGTCTTCGACCACTGGCTTCAGCTTGGCCAGTCCTTCGGCGGTCGTCTCGCGCAGGCCCTGGTCGCGGTCGACGAGTGCGCTCGGCCCGGCCGGCTGCCGGTCGGCGTCGAGTACCGGCGCCTTGACCGCGATGACCTCACGATCGAAGTACCCGCCCGCCCAGGCGCGGGCCGCCTTCTGCTGTGACGCCAGCCCGAACGCGTCCAGGTCGGCTCTGGTCAGGCCGCGCCGCCCGGCGATGCGCTCGGCCGCCATGAACTGGTTAGGCATGTCGATGGTCCAGGTGGCCGGGCGAGGGGTGCTGCCCCCGGCCATCGCGGCGGTGCCGAGTGGTACCCGGCTCATCGCCTCGACGCCGCAGCCGATCCCCACGTCGATCGCCCCGGCCGCGATCAGCCCGGCGATCAGGTGCACGGCCTGCTGCGCCGACCCGCACTGGGCGTCCAGCGTCAGGCAACCGGTCTGGATCGGCAGCCCGGCGTGCAGCCAGGAGGTCCTGGTGACGTTGTTGGACTGCTCGCCGGCCTGGGTCACGCAGCCACCGGCGATCTGCTCGACCAGGGCGGGATCGATGCCGGCCCGTTCGACCAGCCCGCGCTGGGCGGCGCCGAGGATCTCCGCCGCATGGAGCCCGGACAGGCTGCCGTTCCGCTTGCCTATCGGAGTCCTGACCGCTTCGACGATTACCGCAGTGCCCATGCAGAGATGATAGAACGTGTTCCAGTTTTCGTCTTACTCCGGTTCACCGCCGGCATCGCCTCGTGGTTGAATCTGGCTAGAACGCGTTACAGGTGAGCTATGCGGCGCAGGCGTCCGGAGGCAGCTATGACGGCACCACAGATACCCGCTGGGTTTGACTTCACTGACCCGGATCTGTACGCCGCGCGAGTGCCGAACGAGGAGCTCGCCGAGCTGCGGCGGTCCGCTCCGATCTGGTTCAACACCCAGCCGAACTCGGGTTTCGAGGACGACGGGTTCTGGGTTGTGAGCCGCCACGCCGACGTCGTCGAGGTGTCGCGGAACAGCGACCTGTGGGGTAGCTGGGAAAACAGCGCGATCATCAGGCACGGCGCGCCGGTCAAGGATGCGATCGACCTGCAGCGGCTGATCCTGCTGAACATCGACCCGCCGCAGCACACCAAGCTGCGCAGCATCGTCTCCCGCGGGTTCACCCCGCGTGCCATCGGCAACCTGCGGGACCGGCTCACCGAGCGGGCCGCGGAGATCGCGCGGACCGCCGTAGAAAAGGGCACCGGGGACTTCGTCACCGACGTCGCCTGCGAGCTGCCCCTGCAGGCCATCGCGGACCTGATCGGGATCCCGCAGGATGACCGCAGGAAGATCTTCGACTGGTCGAACATGATGGTCGGCTACGACGACCCCGAGTTCGAGGTCGCCGGGCAGGTAGCGGCGGCCGAACTGGTCGGCTACGCGATGGCGATGGCCGAGGACCGCAAGCAGTGCCCGCGCGACGACATCGTCACCAAGCTCGTGACGGCCGAGATCGACGGCGGCAACCTGTCCTCCGACGAGTTCGGCTATTTCGTGATCTTGATGTCGGTGGCCGGCAACGAGACCACCCGGAACGCGATCTCGCACGGAATGCTGGCCTTCTTCGATCACCCAGACCAGTGGGAGCGCTACTGCGCGGAGCGGCCAGAGACCGCGGCCGATGAGATCGTCCGGTGGGCCACGCCGGTGACCTCGTTCCAGCGGACCGCCAAGGCCGACACCGTGCTCGGCGGTCAGGAGATCAAGAAGGGCGAGCGAGTCGGGCTGTTCTACCGGTCGGCCAACTTCGACGAGGACGTGTTCGAGGCCCCGGATAAGTTCGACATCACCCGCAGCCCGAACCCGCACCTGGGATTCGGCGGTACCGGCGCGCACTATTGCATCGGCGTCAACCTGGCCCGGCTGGAGATCGACCTGATCTTCAACGCCATCGCCGACGCGATGCCGGACATCTCCAAGGCAGGCGATGCGGAGCGGCTGCGGTCCGGCTGGCTCAACGGGATCAAGCGGCTGCCAGTCAACTACAGCTGAGCGACCGGGCCGCTACCGAACTATTCCGCTACTTATCGGTTCCTCGCGGCGTCTGGACGGGTGACAATTCCGTCAGCGTGACGTCAGTCGAGGAGCGGCGGTGACTAAGCGCAGCACTGTCTCGGAAGCCGAGTTCGGTGAGTTCGCGTCGGCGCAGGCCGGTCAGCTGTTCAGGATCGCCTACCTGATGTGCGGCAACTGGCACGAGGCGGAAGACCTCGTGCAGACAGCTCTCGCGAAGTTGTTCGTGGCCTGGGCGCGGGCCCGCCGAGCCGACAACGTCGGCTCGTACGCCCGGTCGGTGCTGGTGAACGCTTACCTGTCCAGCCGAAGGCTCCGCAGGCAAGGTGAGCTTCCGGTCGCCGAGATCTTCGAGTCGGGAGTCAGCGACGCCGACTCCGACCTGCGGCTCACGCTCCTCGCCGCATTGCGGGAGCTGCCGCCGCGCAGCCGTGCCGTGGTCGTGCTGCGGTATCTCGAAGACCAGAGCATCGAGTCGGTCGCCGGCTATCTCGGGACCACGGCCGCAGCGGTCAAGAGCCTCAACACCCGCGGGATCGCTCAGTTGCGTGAGCAACTAGGCGTTCAGCACACTGGGAGCCCCCGATGGTGACCGACAGCCTCACGACCATCTTCTCCGACGTTGCCCAGCAGCTAGAGCCCGACCTGACGGCGATGATCGATGAGGCAATCAGGCGCGGCCGCCGGATCAAGGCCAGACGCCGGATCGCGATCGCAGTCTCAGCCGGAGCCACGGTCCTGGCCATCGTGGTCGCCTCCACCCTCGGAGCCCAGCTAACTGGCTTGTCGATCCAGGGGCCACAGCCGACGTCTCACCACGGGCACCGGGACGCCAAGCCCAAGCCCAAGCCCAAGCCGCACCACTCGCCGCTGGCCGCGCCGGTCCCGCCAGAGCGCGACCCGGGAATGAGCGGCGCGGCGATGCTCGCCGTGCTGCGAACCTTGCTGCCGGCCGGCGAAGTAACGTACGTGGACCCCACCCAGCCCCGCGGCAACCTGGAGATCAACTTCGACGACGGCAAGGGCGGGGTCGACATCCAGCTCTCGGTCACGCCGACGGTCGCGGAGGTCGGCGGGTCCCCACTGGGCTGTCCGGACCCGCCGTTGACGGACGAGGGCAAACGCCCGGCCGGCGCCCTCCCGATCAGCTGCACGACGGTGACGCTGCGCAACGGGGACATCATCAGGAAAGGGGTGACCGAAGCCGACTTCGCTGGCTTCTACGACATCGAGCTCTACATGACGCGCGCTGACGGCGTCGATGTGTCGATCGCCGTCGCCAATGGCACGCTTAACGGCACGCCGCACGAAGGCAAGCAGGGCTGGCCCTGGGTGGATCGCGCGGTCCCGCCGGGTTCAGTGGATTTCTGGCAGCGGGTGATCCTCAGCCCGAAGTGGCACCTGTAGCGGCCCGCAGACCACCTCCGGGCCTTCGGCCCGCGACTTACAGCATCAGCGGGTCAGCGATGCAGTGCACCCTCCGGACGCTACGACTGCGTTGACCCGCCGGCGTTGCTACCACGACGGCTGCGGGTCGGCGCTGTTGTTGGTTCGGGCGGGGCGGCGGCGATGTGAGGTTAGCTGCGGGGTTCGGTGCGGATTTTCAGTGGCGGGCGTTGCCGGCCCACCTCGATGGTCGAATTGAGTTCGGCGACGATCCGGCGGGTCTCGGTCCTGGTCTGCCGGGGGGTGAAGTGCACGACGATGATCCCGTGCGCGCCCATCAGGCTGCGCCGCGCCATCGTCTTCTCCCATTGCTCGGGTGACAGGTGCCATTCCCGTGAATCGAGTTCACCCGCGACCCCCGCGTCCTTCCACCACAAGTCAGGCCGGGCCAGGAACATCGACCCCGCGTACAGGTCAGGGTTATACATCGGCTCCGGCAGGCCGCTTCGCTTGATCAGCTGGCGCAAGTCTCCCTCGGCCGCCGACCTGACTCCGTCCGCGACCTCCTCGAGCACCACCTTGAGCCGGCCGGACTCCCGGCTCGGCCCCGCTCGCATCTCCTCCGCTAGCTGGCTGATCGTGCACTTGCCGCCCTGGACCGCATCCGCCGCTACGGCGCGCACCTCGCGCACATCAAACTCGCCCCGGGCAGCGTCAGCTACCGCGCGGGCCGCGAGAGCCCAGCGGACGCCGTCGAGGACGAACGCCTGATCGGGCATCCGGGTGGTTCTGTGCACCCTGACGAAGCTCAGGCTCAGCCGTTTCATCGAGGCTGGGATCAGGACGTCGATGAGGTCCGTCGATGGCACGCGCACACCTTGCTGTCTTAAGGCGGCCAGACCAGTCAAGACGCAAGCCGGGCCGGCATACAGCGCTGCCGCGATCTCTCGCTGGCCGGCCGCCAGCGGACCGTTGGTGCTGCTGTAGATGCCCGGAAGCACCAAGCGCCACGGTCCGCCGGGGCGAGCCCGGTACCGCAGCGTCCCTTCGGTCCATCCGGCTGCCATCGCCTGAGGCCTGGCGATGAGGCCGCCCTGCTTGCGTAAAACGGCGGCGACGGCGCGATCAGCTTCTGGGTTACTTGTCATGGCCGTCATGCTCCCAGCCGCCTGTGACAGTCGCCGCGAGCCAGAGCCTGCCGCCAACAACGCCAACGGGTCAACGCCGTTGTGAGTCCCGCCAAACCAGCAACAGCGCTGACCCCAGGCCGTTGCTATCACAACGGATCGGGGCCGACGCTGTCGTAGCCAGATGCGGACCAGCAGCAGAAACGGGTCGACGTTGTTGAGGCGCTAGCAGTGCCCGTCAGGGCGGGCGGTCCGCAACGGGCCGGCTCCTGGGCAGATCCGGGAAGTTGGGCTTGACGTATTAAATGAATGTTATTTCAATAAGAACGTGGGTCGGATAGCGGGCGTAAGCCCTGCTGAAACGCGAGAGCGACTGCTAGCCGCGGCGGCTGAGGTGTTCGCCGAGCGGGGCTATGACGGCACGCGGGTAGCCGATATAGCCGCGGTCGCGGGAGTCAGCAACGGCGCGTTGTATGCCCATTTCGGGTCGAAGGCCGAGTTGCTGGTGGCGGCGCTGCGGGCGCACGGCCGGCGGGTGCTTGCTGGGATGCTGGCTGCCGATCCGGGCCGCCCGGTGACTGACCTGCTGCTGCAAGCCGGGCGCGGCCTGCCCCGGCGGCCGGACGCGCGCGGCTACCTGGTGGTGGAGGCGCTGGTGGCGGCTCGCCGGGACGCCGACGTAGCCGGGCCGATGAAGAGCTACACGGCTGAGCGGGCGGACTGGCTGGCCGGCCTGATCGAGGCCGGTCAGGCGGCCGGCGAACTGGATGCCGGGCTGTCGCCGGACGCGGTGGCGTATTTCTGCCTGTTGCTGGCCTTCGGGGGCGCGCTGCTGCCGGCCGACATGCACCCGGTCGATGACCGGGCGTGGGCCGCGCTGCTGGCCCGCGTGGTGGCCGGCCTGGCCCCGCAGCCAGCCGATCCAGTGCCAGCCGATCCAGTAGCCGATCCAAAGACGTAGAGCACCCCCGGTGCTCGCAGCGAAATAAGGAGGTGCTCATGGCCGAACGCAAGAGTCCCACGGCCGTCCTGCGGGAAGGTCCGCGGGCGCTAACCGACGCGCAGGTCCGCGAGATCGAGCAGGCGGACCTGGGCTCGGTGGTCGATGTGGACATCGACGATGTCATCGAGTACGTGCACAAGGACCTGAAGTCGCTGCCGGACTACGTCACCTTGTACCGCAAGTACCTCAAGCAGCGGTGGGATGTCTACGACCTTGACTTCACCCAGGACAAGATCGACTGGACGGAGAAGATGACCGAGGAGGAGCGGCAGTCCTTCATAGCGGTCTCGTCCGGATTCCACCACGGGGAACGCCAGGTCGAGATCGAGTTGCCGGTCTTCATGATCGGCGCCGGCGAGGAGGAGAAGCTGCACATCGCCGCTCAGATCGAGGACGAGGCGCGGCACACCGTCTTCTTCGACCGGTTCTACCGGGAGGTCGTCGGCCTGCCCGGCGACGACATCATGGCGGTCCTGGACAACTCGTTCCAGTGGGTATCAGAGACTTTCGTCGGGCCGTTCGGCCTGCTCGCCTATCAGGCGGACGAACTCCGGCGCAATCCGTACGACGAGCGCGCACGAGTGCGGTACGGCACTAACTACTTCCTGTGGATCGAGGGCGTGCTGGCGCTCTCGGTCATGAAGGTGACCTTGTCGTACGCGCGCTGGCGTGGCTTCCTCCCGGCCTACTACGCCGGATTTACCGCGACCTGCCGGGACGAGTCGCGGCATGTGCAGGGGGGCATGAGGTACCTGCAGGACGCGGTCCGCAAGGACCCGTCGATGATCACCGAGATCCACAACACGCTGCGGACGATCCTGTCCTTGTCCGGGGTTGCCAGCCGCCGGATCTACTTCGAGCCGCTCGGCTGGACCGAAGAGGAGGTCCAGATCCTGTTCTTCCAGCAACTGCGCCGCAAGCTGAGCGATGTCGGGATCGGCCTCACCCCCGACCTCGAAGCATTGCTGAGTCAGGTCCAGCCGACCCTGGCCGGAGGGTGACCGATGGACCAGCCGATGTTCTTCAGCACCGAATGGGCCGCCGCCGTCCAGGACGCCCTGACCGCCGGGCCTACTGAGCGGCAGCGGGAAGGCAAGCTGGTCGAGTACTGGGACTTCTTCGAGCTCATCAAGTCCCTCTACCCGGCGAGCTGGGCACTCGGCTGCCGCGACTTGCCTGCCTCACTCGGGAAGGCCCCGGCGTACCTCACCGTCAAATGGGATGCCGGCAGCGTCATCAGCTGCCAGATCACCGGCCCAGACGACCCTCTCGACGCGACGTACATTCTCGACATGGATTACCAGGGCTGGCGCGAACTTCACGACGGTTTCGACCCCCAGCGCACCGTCATGTACCGCAAGATCCTGCTCGAAGATGGCGACCTGCTCGAATTCTTCAAGACCATCTACTTCTTCGTCGAATGCCTCGCCATCGTCGGCGTGGTGTCGGCCCAGTACCCGGCGGCGACCTAGTCGGGCGTGTCGGCGACGACCCACATCGAGAAATACTGAGACCCGCCCCCGTAGGCGTGGCCAAGGGCGGTGCGAGCACCGGGCACCTGGTGCTCGCCAGCCTTCCCGGTCACCTGCATCGCCGACTCGGCGAACCTGAGCAGCCCGGACGCGCCGATCGGGTTCGTGCTGAGCACGCCCCCCGATGGGTTGACCGGCAGCTGGCCGCCGATCTCGGTCGCGCCGGACTCGGTCAGCCGCCAGCCCTCACCGGGAGCGGCGAAGCCAAGGTTCTCCAGCCACATCGGCTCGAACCAGGAGAACGGCACGTAGATCTCGGCCGCGTCGACCTGGTCGATCGGGCTGGTGATCCCGGCCGCCGCCCACAGCGCGGTCGCGGCATCGGCGCCGGCTCGCGGGTTCACGTGATCCTTGCCGGAGAACATCGTCGGCTCGGTCCGCATCGCCGTGGCCCTGATCCACGCCACCGGCTGCTCCGATGCCTCCGCCGCCGCTTGATCACCAAGCACGACCGCGCACGCGCCGTCCGAGGACGGGCAGGTCTCGTCGTAGCGGACCGGATCCCACAGCATCGGCGAGGCGAGTACCTCTTCGACCGTCTTGTCGCCCTGCTTCAGGTGCGCGTACTGGTTGCGGGCCCCGTTCCTGCGGTCCTTGGCGGCCACCATCGCGCCGATGTGCGAAGGCGCCTCGCTGCGCCTGATGTAGGACCTGATGTGCGGCGCGAAGTAGCCGCCCGCGCCGGCCAGCACCGGCATCGAGAACGGCGGTGCGATGGACAGCGCCCACATCGCATTCGACTCCGACTGCTTCTCGAACGCCACCGCCAGCACCCGCCGGTGCACGCCCGACTGGATCAGGTTGGAGGCGACGATCCCGGTCGCTCCGCCGACCGAGCCGGCGGTGTGTACCCGCAGCATCGGCTTGCCGACAGCGCCGAGCGCATCGGCCAGGTAGAGCTCGGGCATCATGACGCCCTCGAACAGGTCGGGCGCCTTGCCGACCACGACCGCGTCGATCTCTCCGATCGCGACGCCGGCGTCGGCCAGCGCCCGGTCGGCCGCCTCCCGGCACAGCCCGGCGATCGACACGTCGGTCCGCTTGGAGCGGTGGTGCGTCTGCCCGGTCCCGAGCACCGCGGCCCGATGCTTCACGCTGACCTCCCGTTGGACCCGCTGGCATCCATCACGCACACGAGGTTCTGCTGCAGCGCCGGCCCGCCGGTGGCGTGTCCGAGCGCTACCTCGGCCCGGCCCGAGATGATCTCGGACGCCGCGCTGCCGATCCTGGCCAGCCCGGCCGCGAACATCGGGTTCCCGCCCAGCGCACCGCCGGACGGGCTGATCGTGACTTCGTCGCCGAGCCCGAGCTCCCGCCGCAAGATCAGCTCCTGATGGGTGAACGGCGCGTGCAACTCGGCCACCTGCGCCCGGCTGGCCCCGGCGGCCCGGCCGGCGCTTGCGGTCGACGGCGAGGCGGTCAGGTCCCTGGCCCCGAGCGCTGCCGAGTCGATCCGGTGCTCGAACCCCGTGATCCAGGCCGGCCGCTCGCACAGCGCGCGCGCCCGGTCCCCGGCTGCCAGGATCACCACGGCCGCACCGTCGGTAACCGGAGCGCAGTCATGAGCTCGCAACGGGTCAGCTATATAAGGGTGAGAAAGCATTTCGGTGGTCGTTTCGCCGGCGGCAGAGGCCGGTGCCTTGGCCGGCGGTGCCTGCCCACCCGGTGCCCGCCCAGCCAGGGCCTTCGGGTTCCGCGCCGCATCGCGCTGACTGCGCGCCGCCACGGCGGCCATGTCGGCTTCGGTCCACAAGCCCGCGTCGAGGCCGGCCCTGGCCTGCAGCGCCGCGATCGACACCGAATCGGGCCAGAGCGGCGCGACCAGGTAGGGATCGAGTTGCAGGGCGAGCACCCGGCGCAGCAGGCCCGCGGAAGACTTACCGAACCCGTACGCGAGCGCGGTCTCGGCCTCACCGGTCAGGACCTTGAGCCAGGCCTCGTACAGCGCCCAGGCGCCGTCCATCTCCACGTGCGACTCCATCACCGGCGGGAACGCTCCGATCGCGTCTACCGCGGAGACGAACGAGAACGCGCGCCCGGCCAGGTAGTCAGAGGAGCCCGAGCACCAGAAGTCGATGTCGTTCTTGCTCAGCCCGGTGGCCTCGAACACCTCGTGGAAGATCGGCACCAGCATCTCCACGCCGTTGGTGGTGGCGGGGGAGTGCCGTTCGCAGGGCGCCTGCGCGAAGCCGATTACGGCGACGTCGGTCACGATCAGCGACTCTCCTTCTTCTACAGGTGATGGGCGTAAGTCTCGTAGAGCGCGTCGGGTTCGCCGGTGGGCTCGAAGTGATCGATGTTCCGCATCGACGTCTCCCATTGCTCGCGCGGCTTCCAGACCGCCTTGACCCGCATGCCCATCCTGACCTCGTCGGGCGTGCAGCCCAGGATCAGGTGCTGGAACGCGATATCGGCCCCGTCGATCAGCACCGAGGCGGCCACGTAAGGGACCTCCACCTGCTGCCCCTGGAAGGGCACGTTCACCACGCAGAACGTGGTCACGATGCCGGTGTCCGGCAGTTCGATCTCAGTCTCGGTGGGCACCCCGTCGACCGGGCAGGATCCGCGCGGCGGCAGGTACACCTTGCCGCAGGCCGGGCAGCGCTGGGCGAGCAGCCGGCCCTCCGCCAGCGCCCGCAGGTAACTGCTCTCACCGGGGGAGACGGTGTGCTCGTAACCCAGCTTGATCGGAGTCGTGACCATCGTCACGGGCTCGGCAGCACGGCCCTGCTGAGTGTCCGCTGACTCGGCAGGCTCGGCAGGCTCGCCAGGCTCGAAGCACGCTATGTCGGTGATCCCGGCGCCGTGGCTGTCAGACCAGCGTGGTCTCACCCGCATCCCGGTGCGCATCTGATCGGCCGAACCCGCGTCAACGGCATGCAGCATCGTGGTGTCGGCGCCGTCCAGCCGGATCAGCGCCCAGCCGAACGGCCCGGCCAGCGGCTGAGCATCCAGCGGCCGCTGCATCCAGGTCCAGCTGACTACCGTCCCGCCCGGCCCGACCTCGAGCAGTTCGCCCGGCGGATCAGCGGTGACCGGGTCGTACTCGAACGGCGGCGCGTGCACCCGCCCGTCGCTGGCCCTCGCACCGAGAATCCGGCGTTGCGCCAGGCCGGTGACAAAAGCGCTGAGCGTCGGCCCGAGCGACCGGGTGTAGTCGAACGAGATCTCCAGAGGTGCGTGCAGTGCTTGTTCGATTCGGGGCTGGCTCACGGATCGAAGTGAAACATGTTCCAGGTGGGGTCGGCAACACGATCTAGAACACGTTCTAGTATTTATGTGATCGCTTACTCGGGGTCAACCCAGGCATACTGTGGCGGTGCAACGGGTGTACGTGGTCGGGAACTCCGGCTCAGGAAAATCCACCCTCGCCGCCGCGCTTGCCGACAAGCTCGGCGCTACCTACCTCGAACTGGACTCGGTGTTCCATCAGCCGGGCTGGAAACCGCTGGAACGCGAAGCGTTCAGGGAGCGCATCGAGGCATTCACGCAGGCACCGACGTGGGTGGTCGACGGCAACTACAGCGCGGTCCGCGACATCGTCTGGAACCGTGCTGACACGGTTGTCTGGCTCGACCTGCCGCGTCGCCGGGTAATGCGCCAGTTGCTCGGGCGGACGCTGCGCCGGATGGCGACCGGGGCCGAGTTGTGGAACGGCAACCGCGAGCGCTGGCAGAACCTGTTCAGGCTCGACCCGACCGAATCCATCCTGGTGTGGGCCTGGACCAAGCACGCCGCCTACCGGGAGCGCTATCTCGCCGCCATGGACGATCCGGCCAATACCCACCTGAAGTTTATCCAGCTGCGCTCGCGCAAGGACGCCGCTGCGCTTCTATCGGGCCCGCCCCTGTAAGACTAGGAACATGGTGACGGCCAGCACGGATCTCGCCAACCTGATCGTCCGTTACGCGCGCACGCTCGGCGACGTGATCGGAGACGGTCATCACGTGTCATCGCCGCTCGGGGCCTGGCTCCTGCTGGCGCTGTGCTCGCCGGCCGCCCGAGGGCAGGACGCCGCGAAGCTGTCCGAGGTACTCGGTGCCGATTCCGGTCAGGCCGCTTCGACCGCCGCGGACCTGCTCGGTCAGCCACCGGCGCTGGTCGCGGCGGCGGCGGCGGTCTGGAACGCACCAGGCGCGGGCAACCAGGACTGGCTCGCCAGCCTGCCGCAACCAGTAGCGCGAGGCGAAGTGCCCGACCAGGACGCGGTCGACCGGTGGGCGCGTGAGCACAGCTTCGGCCTGATCGATAAGTTCCCGCTGCAGATCGACGCTCAGGTTTACCTGCTGCTCGCGACCGCGCTGGCGACGAAGGTGTCGTGGGAGAGTCCGTTCGAGCTCGCGCCGGGGACCGAGCTTGGCGGTTCGTGGCGGCTTGACCAGGTGCTCTACTCGCCCGACCACCCAAGCCACTCCGCGTTCATCGCGATCACGCCGAACGCCGGAGACGTCGCCGTACACGTCGGCCGGGCCCAGGGCGGCCTGGTCGTGCTGTCGGTCATCGCCGCGCCTGGCGTGGCTCGCGCCGACGTCTCCGACGCCGCGCACCAGCTGGCGATCGCCGTCGCGCGGAACGCCGAGATACCGCAGCGGTCGCTATTCGACCTGCCGCTGGGCGACGGCCCGCTGTGGTCGATCCGCGAAGAACAGTCGATGGGAGGCTCGGCCGAGCGACTGCACGCCGTGCTGCCCGCCTGGTCCGCCAGCGGCGTGCTGGATCTGCGCGACGAGCGGCTCGGGTTCGACGCCGCCGGGCACGCGGTCGGCGGCGGTGACCGGTGGGACGCCAAGCAGGCGGTCATGGCGAACTACAGCCGGACCGGATTCGAGGCCGCCGCGGTCACCGCGCTGGTGGCCAGGATGGCGATGAGGCCGCGCCAGCGCAAGGCGCGGATCGCCGAGTTGCGCTTCGGGCACCCCTACGCGGTGGTCGCCGCGGCGCAGACGCAGGACGGGGGACCGTGGCACGGGCTGCCGCTCTTCTCCGCCTGGGTCACCAAGCCCCACAACAGTGCTAGCTAACCACGGGGCTAGCTAACCACGGGGCTCAATAGCACCAGATAATCTGCGCGAAATTTACCTTCGAGAACGCTGCATACCGGCTCTATATAGCCGACATTAGGTCATCGAGACTTAAGTGCGAATTCTCCAGGGAAGGTAATAAGTTTTCGTCAAATACGTCATGCGTTGACCATCGGCATGCTATATCTCGCTCATCCCGAGTGCGCAGAATGCCAGGTGGAGGCCATGGCCGTGATATCGACGCCAATTGGCGCTGCGGGAATCGGTCTGCCGCAATCGATAGCATTCGCCGAAGCCCGCCACGACCTGCCAAGGCCAGGTCCGCGCCGCTATCCACGGCACGCCCGATCGCTGACGGAAAGAGCGATGCGTCAGCGCCTGCTCGTGATCGCGCTGGTGCTGGCGATAGCGACGTTCGGCTCGGTTCTCGAAGGCCCCCGCATCTTCAGCAGCGCCAGCGACACCCGCGATCGCCACCAGCCGCCGGTCGAGCCAAGTCCGGGTCAGCGCGCTGCCGACGTCGCCCGCACGGACGCGGCGATCTGGATCCACCGCTGGGTCGCCGCGAACGCCGACGTGGCTTGTGACCCGGTGATGTGCCTGACCCTGGTGGCGCACGGCACTACCTGGGAGCGACTGCAGCGGCTGAGCACGTCCGCGACCGATCCGCTCGGCGCCGACGTGGTGGTCGCGACGATGACACTGCGAGCCCAGTGGGGCAGCAGGCTGCCTAAGGTCTACGCGCCGGCTGTGCTAGCCAGCTTCGGCAAGGGCGATGCCGAGGTCGACGTCCGGGTGGTCGGAAACGGGCCCGCCTACCTGCGGGCGCTGCGCTCCGACGTGGCCGCGAGGAAGCTGGCCGGCACCGCCTTGCTGCATAACCCGGAGATCTCGGCCAAAGGCCTGGCCGCCCGCCAGCTCGCGACCGGCCAGGTCGACTCGCGATTGCTGACCAACCTGGCCGCACTGGCGCGCTGGGCCTGCCCGCTCACCGTGCTGAGCTTCGGTGGGCGCGGCCCCCGGTCAACCGCAGGGATGCCGCTGCTCTCGGCCGACATTACGCCGCTGACTGGCGGACCTGGCCTGCGAATGGAATCAGCGCATTCGGAGGACGTGATAGCCAGAGAGGTACACAGGATTGATCTGTTCCTCAATACCCAGATTACACCACTTCGCCCGGCTAGTTTCGCTCCCGCCCGTGGAGCTATGGGCCGGTTGACCGTGCAGGTTGACTTCACCGCGCCCGCGCAGTTCGGGGTATTCGACGGCACCCCGGTAGAGACAAACCCTATCTCCTCCCCTTAGCGCTAAAAGGCGCTTTGACGATAAGGTAGAAAAGAAAATGCGACTAATAAGACCAAGGTATGCCATCGCGAAGGGCCTGATCGCCAGCGCGGCGGTAGCAAGCCTGTTCGCCAGCGCCGCGCCGGTGTTCGCGGCCGCGCATGCTCGAACGGCCCCGTTCGCTCACACCGGGTATCTGCGGCTCGCGCACCTGTCGCCGAACACCCCGCCCGTCGACGTCTACCTGTACTCCCTGCGTAATCCGCGAGCCGAGGTCGTGCTCCATCACGTCAGTTACGGGACGGTGTCGAAGTACCTGCCCACGCAAGCCGGTACCTACACGGTGGCCATGCGGGCCGCCGGTGCCGCGCCCACCTCGGCACCGGTGCTGTCCACCGGAGTGACGGTCAAGGTCGGCCGTGCCTACACGGTGGCAGGCATGGGACCCAAGGCCGGGCTGCGCCTCGTCGTGATGGATGACCAGCTCACGGCCCCCACCGGTCACTCGATGGTGAGGGTGATCCAGGCGTCCATGCGCGAGCACCTGGTCACGGTGCGGACCAAGACGCACCTGTTCGGCCGGAACCTCATCTTCGCCTCGGCTACCCCCTTCGAGTCGATGCCACGCGGCAGCTACCTGGTCCGCGCGGATGGTTCCTCCGAGGCAGCCAGCGATCAGGTCGCGCTGCGGTCGGGCACGATCCACACGCTCGTCGTGCTCGACGGGCGCGGGCACCTGAAGCTCGTCGACCTGACCGACGCCGTCGGTGCCACGACGCTTCCGGCCACGGCACCGGCGACTGGTTTCGGCGGCCTGGCCGCCTCGGCGGCCGGGCCCTCGCTGCTGCCCTGGGCGATCGTCATCTCGGCCGGGCTGCTGCTCGCCGCGGTCGGCCTGGCCAGCCTGCGTAGAAGCAGGCGCCAGCAAGCCTGATGAAAGGACGGCACGCGGCACCGGGAGGCCGGCCGGCGGGCGGGACCATTGCCCTGCTGGCCGGCCTGCTGGTGACGTTCACGGGAGCGGCCGGCATCGGCACGGCCGCCTGGCGCGACGATCACGTCCAGGATGAGCTCGGTCCGGTTCCGCGCGTCGCCGTGCCGCACGGGCGGATCGCCGCCGTGCCCGACCCGGCCGGGCACGCCCAGGTACCAAGGCCGGTGTACCTGATCATCCCGGCCATCGGCGTGAGCACCAGGCTGATCGGGCTCGGCCTTACCGCCGCCGGGGCGATGGCCGTGCCGGGCACCACCAAGGTGGCCGGCTGGTACGACCGGGGCCCGAGGCCAGGCGGGATCGGTCCGGCGGTGATTGCCGGACACGTCGACTCCTACCGGCGGGAGGGCATCTTCGCCCGGCTGCACGACCTGCGGCCAGGTGACCGGGCCTTCGTGGTGCGCGCCAACAACACGATCGCGGTCTTCCGCATTACGGCGGTCAGGCTCTACCGCAAGTCCGGGTTCCCGTTCGGGGCCGTGTACGGGCCGGTCCCTTATCCCGCCCTGCGCCTGATCACCTGCGGCGGGTCGTTCGACTACGCGACGCGCAGTTACCTGAGCAACGTGGTGGCTTACGGAATCGAGACCTCTACTCGCCGGTGAAGACCGGCTTGCGCTTCTCGGCGAACGCGCGCGGACCTTCCTTGGCGTCGGCCGACATGAAGACCTTCATGCCGATCTTGGACTCGACCGCGAACGCCTCGTTCTCCGGCAGGCCTTCCGTCTCGCGGAGCGTGCGCAAGATGGCCTGCACGGCCAGCGGGCCGTTCTCGGCGATCATGCCCGCGACTTCGAGCGCCCGGGCGAGCGCCTGGCCGTCCGGCACGACCTCGCCGATCAGGCCGATCCGGTACGCCTCCGGCGCCTTGATGTGCCGGCCGGTGAGCAGCAGGTCGGCGGCGACCGTGTAAGGAATCTGACGGGCGAGCCTGACCGCCGAGCCGCCGAGCGGAAACAGGCCCCAGCGCGCCTCGGAGACCCCGAACCTCGCGCTCTCGCCGGCGATCCTGATGTCCGTCGCCTGCAAGATCTCGGTCCCGCCCGCGACGGCCGGGCCTTCCACCGCCGCGATCAGCGGCTTGGTCAGCCGCCGCCCCTTCAGCAGCGCGTCGATTACCGTGACATCCATGCCGGAGGAAAACGAATCGCCTGGGTGCGAACTCGTCATCGCCTTCAGGTCCGCTCCCGCGCAGAACGCGCCGCCCGCGCCGGTCAGGATCGCGACCCGGATCGCCGGATCGGCGTCGACCTGATCCCAGGCGCCGCGCATCAGCGCCATCATCTCGCCGCTGAGCGCGTTGCGGGCATGCGGCCGGTTCATCGTGACGATCAGCACCGGCCCGCGCCGCTCAATCAGCGCGTGCGGCTCTTCTGCCCTTGGCAGATGGTTCTCAGGCGGGCGGTCCGCCTCTGGCGACGGGCTCGTCATCGGGACTTATCTCCTTGCCGGTGGTTTGTCCTAACCGAACCTTGCGTCGAGGTTTGCGCCGAACCTTGCCTGGCGGGTTGCCAGGCGACTATAACAGGTTCTAGTTTCTCCCCATGGCACTCAATATCGCCGACCTCTTCGAGCATGCCGCCGACGCTATGCCAGACCGGATCGCGGTGGTGTGCGGTGACCGGCAAGTGACCTTCCGAGAGCTAGATCAGCGTACGAATCAACTCGCCCACCACCTGGCCGGGCTCGGGGTTGGTTCCGGCGACCACGTCGGCATGTACGCCCGCAACTCGATCGAGGCACTTGAGACGCTGGTGGCGACCTATAAGCTGCGGGCCCGCACGGTGAACATCAACTACCGCTACGTGGAGAACGAACTGCGGTACATGTTCGCCGACGCCGACATCGTCGCGCTGGTCTACGACAAGGAGTTCGCGCCGCTGGTCAGCATCGTGCTGTCGGATTCCCCGCAGGTGCGGGGGACGGTCGTGATCCAGGGCGGCGAGGGCGGGCAGAGCGCTGCCGAGGGCGAGCAGATCCCGGGTGTGCCCTACGACGAGGCACTAGCCGCCGCCTCGCCTGAGCGCGACTTCGGCCCGCGCAGCAACGATGACATCTACCTGCTGTACACCGGCGGAACGACGGGTTACCCGAAGGGCGTGCTGTGGCGGCAGGAGGACGTCTGGCGAACGCTCGGCGGCGGCATCGACTTCGTGACCGGCGAACCAGTTGCCGACGAATTCGTGCAGTCGCAGAACGGGGCTAAGAACCCCGGCCTGGTCAAGCTCTGCATCGCGCCGCTGATTCACGGCAGCGCGCAGTGGACCTCGCTGATGAGCTTCTTCTCCGGCGACACGCTCGTGCTGCTGCCGCACTTCGACGCCCATGAGGTCTGGCGGGCCATCGACCGCCACAAGATCAACCAGATCATCGTGGTCGGCGATGCCATGGCCAGGCCCCTGATCGAGGCCTACGCCGAGGGCGGGTACGACGGATCCTCGGTCTTTTCCTTCTCCTCGAACGGCGCCCTGTTCTCCCAGCCGGTCAAGGACGCCGTCTTCGCCGCGCTGCCGAACGTCGTGATCACCGACGCGATCGGCTCGTCAGAGACCGGGTTCACCGGGCTCAGCTTCGCGAACAAGGGCGGACACCAGGAGGGCGGGCCGAGGGTCAGCCCCGGGCCGAATACGATCGTGATCGATGACAACGGCCGCCCGGTGGGTCCGGGCGAGATCGGCCGGATCGGCCGGGGCGGGCACGTGCCGCTGGGCTACTACAAGGACCCGGTCAAGACCGCCGCGATGTTCGTCGAGGTGGACGGCGCCAGATACGTGGTCCCAGGCGACTTCGCCAGGGTCGAGGCCGACGGCACCATGACCCTGCTCGGCCGCGGCAGCGCGAGCGTGAACACCGGCGGTGAGAAGGTCTTCCCAGAAGAGGTCGAAGGCGCGATCAAGGCCCATCCGAAGGTCTTCGACGCGATCGTGATCGGCATCCCGGACGAGCTGCTCGGGCAGCGGGTCGCGGCGATCGTCCAGCCGCGCGAAGGTGAGCACGTGGATCTGCGCGACCTGGAGATCGTGGTCCGCACCCACGTGGCCGGCTACAAGGTGCCGCGCACCGTCTGGTTCACCGACTCGATCGACCGGACTCCGAGCGGCAAGGCCGACTACCGCTGGGCGCAGAGGTTCGCCGAGGCCAGGCTGGCCGAAGCCGGGCTTAAGACAACCGAGCAGGAACCAACTGAGTCGCCGACCACTGAGGCGGAGGGCCACTAGATGCTGCGGACGCCGATCTGCGACCTGCTCGGCATCGAGCATCCGATCGTCGGCTTTACCCCGTCGGAGCACGTCGCGGCCGCGATCAGCCGGTCCGGCGGCCTTGGCGTGCTCGGCTGCGTCCGGTACAACGACGCGGCCGACCTCGACGCCGCGCTGGGATGGATGGACGCCAACACCGACGGCCGCCCCTACGGGGTGGACGTCGTCATGCCGGCCAAGGTCCCGGCCGAGGGCACCCAGTTCGACCTGGGCGAATTGATCCCGGCCGGTCACCGGGCCTTCGTCGACGAGACGCTGCTCAAACTCGGGGTACCTCCGCTCGGGGAGTCCGACCAGCGCAACGAAGGCGTGCTCGGCTGGCTGCACTCGATCGCGAAAGCGCACGTGGAGGTCGCCCTCACCCATCCGGTCGCGCTGATCGCGAACGCGCTCGGCTCGCCGCCGGATGACGTGATCGCCAGCGCGCACGAGAAGGGGGTCAAGGTCGCCGCCTTGGCCGGCAAAGCCGAGCACGCCCTGAGGCATATCGACCGCGGCGTCGACATCGTGGTGGCCCAGGGACAC
>DATNFM010000277.1:0-18090 GCA_035606435.1 Streptosporangiaceae bacterium
CTAACCCAGCACCACCCGCCACCACGGGCAAGCCGCCCCAAACAAGCCGGCTCCGCCGGCGCTGCCGCGCGCCCAGCTCAGGTGCACTAATTTCCGGTCAGTGGCGGGGTGCGGGGCGGGGAGGGGGCTAGCGGCAGCACCTGGGGGCGGGCGCTGTCGTGAGTGGCGGGGTGCGGGACGCGGACGGGGTTGCCGGCATCAGCTGGGGGCCGGCGCTGTTGCTGGCGTGCGGTTCGCGTGGGCTCTTGGCCCGGAACGTCGTTTGTCCCGGTCACCTGGCGGAGCGCGGCGGCCGGGACAAACGGGATCAATGGGGTCAGCGGGCAGCTAGTTGTTAGACGTGGCGGAAGCTGTTTGGGATCTGCGGCTGCAGCTTGGCCAGGTTGGCGGAGTTCGGTGCCAGCCAGGCGAAGTCGATCTGGAAGCCGAACTTGTGACCATGGGCCGCGAGGCGAACCGGCAGGTAGGTGGACGCGTTGGCCCACAGCGTTCCGTTCCAGCCGACGGGCACCGGCGTGCACCCGCCGGGGCTGTTGCTGGCGGCGCAAGCGTTCTTGATGGTGCTGCTCAGCTTGAGCTTGACCGTCTTGACGCCGTCGACCTGCTGGTAGCCCGCGAACGCAGCGCCGCAGGAGAGCAGCTTCTTAATCTCGCGTGACCACTGCGCCCTGCTCAGCTGGGTCTCCTCCATCGTGCAGGCGGGCGCGAGTTTCGTCGCGCCCGGCGCGGCGTAGGTGCCGCGCCACCAGGCGTGGTGCTGGTAACTGACCGACGTGTCGACGCTCTTGCCCGAGCTGACGTCGCGCACGTCGCTAAACACCACGCGACCCGCGGGGGTCACGTAGTCGGTCCTCGTAAGGCCACCCCGAGTCCAGGACTCTGAGATCAGATTCGGGCCGAATTCGGTAAACCCGGAATGCGGGATGAGCACGACCAGGCGGGCGCCCGTGGACTTCTCCCTGGTGTAAGCCACTGGTTTGCCGGTAACAGCCTTGGCCAGGGCTCGATCGACCCGGTGGATCACCACCGAAGTCGTCTGGACGGTCACGCCGTGCCCCACATGATGGGTCCCACCCTTGACCGCGACCTGCGCTGCTCCACCCGCGCCGCCGGACGCAACGGTGCCGATGGCTACGGCCGCGGCGGCCGCGACTGCCGTCCCGGACCCAATCCAGCCCATCCGGACGCGGCGCTGCCTGCGCACGTTCGCGCGAACCTGGGCCGCGAGCCCAGCAGGAACGTCCACCTCGTCGGTGAACCACGTCATGCTTTCCTTCACCATCTCGTCGAACTCTTGATTCATGTCCTGTTCTCCGTTAGCTCGAAGTCGTCCTCGGCGAGACCGGCCCCGCCGGCACCACCGGCCCGGCCGGTCAGTTCCCGCATCCGGCGCAAGCCGCGAGACGCGGCCGCCTTCACCGTGCCGGCTGAGCAGCCGAGCACCTCGGCGGCCTCCGCCTCGGACAGTTGCTCCCAGTACCGCAGCACCACGGCCGCGCGCTGCTGCGGGGACAGCTGATGCAGCGCCCTGATGAGCGCGTCCCGCAGATCGACCGCAGCCGTCTCGTCGGGAACCGTGGTCGGCTGACTCGCCTCGAAAACTGGCAGTTTGCGACGCCAGGTTTCCCGTCGCCGCCATCCGTCGGCGGCCAGGTTGTACAGCGTCCGCCGCAGATATCCCTCCGGGTCGCCCGTGATCCGCCGTCCCTGCCTGACCAGCCGCTCGAGCGCGGCCTGCAGCAGGTCCTCGCCGTCTTGCCGGCTGCCGGCCAACAGCACCGCTGTGCGCATCAGCTGGGTGCCGCGCTCGGCCAGCAACAGCTCGAGGGCATCGGCGTCCTGAGCTTCCTGCACGCCATCACCTCCTTCTTCCGCCTACCAAGTACGAAGGAGTTGGTCGCTAAGTTGACGACGGCGCCAGGCAACCGCTCAGGACGACCGGCGATCAGGGATTCCCCACCTGCGGCATCACCTCGGCGGCGAGCCGCTCCATCTGCTCGAGCTGGTCGACCACAGCGGTGAACAGGATCATTTCCGCTCCCGCCGAGGCAACGGCGCTGGCCTCGCGGATGCAATCCGCCGGCGTTCCCCCGACGGCCGCGGCCTCGATCGACGGGACGCGGCGCCCGTAGATCCGCGCCATGGCGTCGTTGACCCGCTCGCGTCCGCGCTCGGCGTCATCGTCGACCACGATGTAAATCCGCTTGGCGATCGGGAACGAGCCCGGGTCCCGGCCCGTTTCGTCGAGCGCCTGGCGCACGATCTTGACCTGGTCGACGAAGGCGGCGGTCGTGGACGAGCCGGCTCCAAAGAACCCGTCGCCCAGCCGGACCGCCCGCCGCAGCGACGGCTCGGCGCTCGCGCCGAACCAGACCGGCGGATGCGGCTTGGTGAACGGCTTCGGCTCCATGGCCGCGTCGCTGAGCTGCCAGAACTCGCCATCGAAAGTGACTCGCGGCTGCGTCCACAGCGCCTTCATCAGCTCAAGGCCCTCGGTGAACCGCGCGACATAGCGGTCCGGAGTCAGGCCGAAGGCCGCCCACGGCCGGGCCTTGCCTCCGGTTCCGATGCCGACCTCCAGCCGGCCCCGGCTCAGCTGATCCAGCGAGCTCAGGGCCTTGGCCAGATGCACCGGGCTGTGCAGCGGCGTGACGAAGACCGTGCAGCCCAGGCGGATCCGGTTCGTGCACGCGGCGGCGAAGGTCATCGCCTCGATCGGCGCCAGCTGCGCGCCCGAGCCCAGCACGGCTTCCATCGTCCACGCGCTGTCGAAGCCAAGCTCCTCGGCGCGCTCCATGTAGGCGCGGAACTGCCCGGGATCGAACTCGCCATCGGCAACGAACTGGGGTATCGCGATCGCGAAGCGCATAACCGGCATCGTAGCCCGGCCGCCGACCAGACTCCGGTGCGTCGCGCAGCGTGATCGGTCGACAGCAGTCAGCCGACCGCTAGGTTTGCTGGATGAGCGACCCTAGCGACCGGCCACCGAGGCGCAAGCTGCTGCGCGTGCTGGCCGAAGATCTCGACCCGTGCCAGCGGTCGACGCTGGCGAGCTGGCTGGCGTTCACGGCCACGTTCGGCGCGGTGCGGGGAGTCACCTACAGCATCAGGACCAACCGGGGCCCGTTCCGCAACCTCAGCGTCGGCGGCGCGCACCTGCACCACTATCTCTGGGGGATCGCACTCCTGGCTGGCGTCGGCGCGGTAGCGGTGCGCGGCAACGAGAATCAGCGCTCGCATCCCGCCGTCTCGGTCAGCTACGGCGCCGGCATGGCTCTGATCATCGACGAGTTCGCCCTGCTGCTCGACCTCAAGGACGTGTACTGGGCGCGCGAAGGACGGATCTCGGTCGACCTGGGCGTGGGCGGGATCGCGGCGGTCGGCTCCTACTTCGCCGCGCTCCCGCTGGCCCGCGCCCTGCGCCGCGAACTCCGCCGTTAGACACCAGCCTCCCCGAGGCTGGTGTGCCAGTGTGACTGAAGTTACGCCCGGGTGGTCGAAGCGGTCGCGAGCGGCTCAAGACCGCAGGCAGCCGAGAACTCCTGCGACTCGATCCCCATCGCGACATTGCCCCTGGTCATGAAGTTCGCCAGCGCGATGTACGAGGTCAGTTCCACCATCGCGGCCGGGCCGATCGCCGTCAGGATCCGCTCAGACATCTCGTCGGTCACTGTCGGCGGGGTCACCGTCATCGCCTCGGCGTAGTCCATTACGTCCCGCTCCAGCGGCGTGAAGACGTCCGACTCGCGCCAGCGGGGCACCTCTCGGGCCTTGGCCAGGTCGAGTCCCTGGTCGCGGGCGCCGAAGTAGCCGAGGTCCAGGCAGAAGCTGCAGCCGACCATGGCCGCGACCGCCATGTGGGCGAACGACTTCAGGCTCTCGTCGCACTGATTCCACTTCTGGACCTTGCGGCCGACGCTGAAACTGAAATTCAGCACCTTGCGGTTGTGCCACACCACCTCGGCCGGCTCCGGCACCGCACCGAACATCCGGCGCGACATCCACTTCACCAGCGCGCCGTAGACCCCGGTCAGTTCGGTCTTCGGGATTCTGGTCCTGCTCATGGTTCCTCCATCAGCTACTCGCCTTCATACATGCAGACACCGGCCGCAGGCTTGGCGTGACAGGTCAAGAGCAAAAATCATGAGCCTCAGGGAGAAAGCTTGGCGGACGCAAATCTTTCCCCCTGAAAAGGCTGTAAACGGGCATCATCAACGAACCTCTAGCGGTGCGCGGACGTGACCTTATTGCTGCGGCGGGACAAAGAACTAAACTGTCAGCCGGTGAGTTTCGCAGCTGAACCAGCAGGTCAGCGCGGTCATACGGCGGCTGGACGCCGGGGCCGTGAGCGAATCCTGCGGGCATCGATGGACCTGATCACCGAGGTCGGGCTCGACCGCGTGCGCATCGCGGAGATCGCCCGGCGGGTCGATATGAGTTCTGGCCAGGTGATGTACTACTTCGCCACGAAGGAGCAGATCCTGCTGGGAACCCTGGCCTGGTGCGAGCAATCAGAGACCGCGAACCGTCGGGTGGAGTTGCCCACGGTTCCGCCCGGGTGGCCGCGGCTGCGGCAGTTCGTGGACCTGTATCTGCCGACCACGCTGAACGACCCGGTGTGGATCATGTGGATGGAGGCCTGGGCTCGTGCGCCGCACAGTAAAGAGGTCACCGACTTTCTCGACGAGCTGATGCAGCCGTGGCGTGGTGACCTGGCCGATGTCGTTGAGCAGGGAATCTCCGTGGGAAGCTTTGGGCGGCCTCGGTCGGCGGCGGGCTTCTCCACGCGGTTCTGCGCCTTGCTAGACGGGCTCGCGATCTTTCGGCTGCGGCAGAACCCGGAACTGTCGTCCGGCGAGCTGGTGGAGATGGCGATGCTGACTGCCCGGGCCGAACTAGGTCGCAAGTCCGTGATGAGCAGCGGCTGGCCAGGGGCGGGGACGGGATCGGGGCCCGAGTTCTAGGGTTCCTGGGCGGCGTCGGCGTCCGGACGTGAAATCGGGCCGCTCGTCCCACGGGGGTGAACGAGCGACCCGAGCAGACAGTGCGGGGGCATAACCTGCCTGCATATGGTCTTGAGATTTTTTTAGAGTACTGCTCTATAGACTGGTTCGCAAGTAGCGATTCACAAGTTGAGCGTGGGACTAATCACTTGGCAAAACGGCGGAATTTGGCTTAAGTGAGGCTGAGTCAGGCGGTCGTTGCGCGTGGATTTTCCTGGGGAGGTGCGCTTCACTTGAATCGTGATCTGACGAAAATTGCGAATGCCGACCCGGCATGGGGGTCGCTCCGGCCGTGATCCTGATCGACGGCGACGAAAGCCTGGCCGAACTCGACCAAGCCCTCTAACGCCTGATCAAGCCCGGTAGGGCGCGGCTATCGCCTCACCAATCCCGCGGGCCGTCGCCACTGCCGTACCCAGTTGAGCCGCCGCGCCGGCGCCCGCCCCAGAACGGCCCGCCCCCGCGCCCGCCCAACCGGATCGGACCGCGCACCCGCCGCCAGACAAACAGTCCTACGGCGACGACCACCAGGCCGATCACGATGATCGGCCCGAACGTCGGAATGTGCCACAGGTAGCGAACCAGTCGCGCGATCTCGTGCCAGATGAACAACCGCACGATGAAATGCCCCAGCCCGCCCCCGCCCAAGGCGACGCCGCCGCCCAAGGCCAGGTGGTGGGCTGACAATCCGGCCACGATGGCCGATCCACGCGCATACATAACACCTCCATCGTGCCACGCCCCACCCACCACCTCGTCCACCTGCGCCGCAACCCCGGCTCAGCTCCCGCCTGCGCGCCCCGCCCTGCCCGCCTGCGCGCCCGCCTTGGCCGCCTGCGCGCCCGCCTTGGCCGCCTGCGTGCTGCGTACCGCCTGCTCGCCTGCGTGTGTCACCTGCGTCACACAGTCCTCAGCCAACTCAGAGGTCGCAGGCGCACCATCGTGGTCACCTTCTCGTCCCGGTGAATATGCGCTTTCACCGGATTTTTTCCAGGTGAATATGCAGATTCACCGGCTTAGGCTGGCCGCTAGCCTCGGCGGTCGGCGGCGGTCTGGATTCACGGGAGCGGTTGTTGTGGCGCAATTGACGTTGGTTGCTGATGCGTTTGCCGGGAACGTGGCGCCGCTGGCGGCTGGATTTGGGGTTCGGGCGCCGCGGGCGGCGGACGCGGACGAAATAGGCCAGCTCTACTTCGACTGTCAGGTGCCTGGTGCCGACCTGGCCGGCAGCCGTGAGGCGATTGAGGAGGTCAGGGCGTTTTTCCGCGGCGGGTTCGGTGAGTTCTGGTCGGCCGCCAGCGGGGTGGTCGAAACCGGCGGGCGGCTGGTCGCCGCTCTGCTGGCCGTGCACCGGGCTCCGTGGGATGACACGCCCGATTGCCCGTTCATCACCGACTTGTTCACCGAGCCGCAGCATCGTCGGCACGGGTTGGCCCGAGGGCTGCTTCTTCGCTGCCTGACTGAGGCCAGCGCAACGACCAGGCCCAGGGTCGCATTGCGCGCCGACAGCGAGAACGTTCCGGCTATGCGGCTGTACGAGAGCCTCGGGTTCCGCCGCTACGACAGCTAGCGGCGGGCGGGGCTAGCGGCGGGCGGGGCTAGCGGCGGCCCGTCCAAATGCGGGGACCGTCAGCAGGCGTGCGGCTCGAGGACTACCTCGGCCAGCCTGGCCTGGACGCCTTCGCGGTCGGGATGGCCGATCTCGTCGAAGATCGCGAGGGCCTGGCGCCAGGCTTCGCAGGCGGTCTCGGTCTGGCCCGTGGCCTGCCAGACGTCGCCCAGGCTGACGAGAGCGTCGGCCTCGTTGTACCGGTCCGCGCGCTCCTGGTAGCGCTCCTTGGCGCGCTGGTAGCAGCTGATCGCGCGGCGGTCGTCGCCGAGCTTGTGGTGGATGTAGCCGAGGCTGTCCCAGGTGGCCGCTTCCCAGCTCCGCTCGTCGAGCTCGCGGGTGGCGCGCAGGGCTCGATGGCAGTAGGTAAGCGCTTGCTGGTAGTTGCCGATCAGCGCGTGGGCGTAGCCGATGTCGTTGAGCACGAGGGCCTGGCCGGCCCGGTGCCCGGAGAGCCGGAACAGGTCGTGGGCGCGCAGGGAGTACTTGAGCGCGTCTTCCGGGCGATTTCTCCGGCCGGCGAGCACGGTCATGCTGGACAGGATCACGGCCTGGTTGGCCGGATCGTCGATCAGCTGGAACTGTCGCAGCGCCTGCCTGAACAATTCATCGGCCTCGTCGATGCGGCCGGCCATCTGGTAGCCGGAGGCCAGGCGGTGCAGCAGATGCGCCTCACCGGCCAGGTCACCGACGCGGCGAGCGGCGTCCAGGCCCATTCGCTGGACCATCAGCTGCTCGTTCCAGGAGCCGTTGCGCAGGAGGAACATGCTCTGGGCCCAGGCGAGCTGCCAGGTGACGGTGTCAAACCCCGCCTCCGCGGCCAGATGCACCGCCGCGAGCAAGGTCGCGTGCTCGGTGGCGAACCAATTCTGCGCGTCGCGCGCACTCGACAGCGCCGTGAGCGTGACGCCGTCGGGAGGCGGAGGCAGGCGCAGCGAGTTGAAGTACGGCTCCATCAGGACGACCGCGCTGTGGGAGGTGTGCAGGTAGTGCCCGAGCATCCGGCTCAGGGCCTGCCGGCAGGTCTCCTCGGTGTCGTGCTCGGTCAGCAGCTCCATCGCGTACGCCCGCAGCAGGTCATGGATCGAGTACCAGAACGGCCGGTACTCGGTCAGCAGGTTCGCCCTGGTCAGTTCGGCTAGAAGCACCCTGATCCGGTCGACCTCCAGGCCCGCCAGGCTGGCGATCGCCGGGGCGGTGATGTCGCACCCTGGGTACAGGCCGAGAAGCCGGAACAGGCCGGCGCCCTCGGGGGACAGGGCGTGGTAGGACCACGAGAACACGGCTCGCACGTCGGTCGCGTGATCGCCGCCGTCGAACGGGTCGAGCGCGCAGCCCGCCTCCCGCAGTTCCGTGGCGACGGCGGCGAGCGGGAAGCCGGGGGTTGTCGCGGCCCTGGCCGCGGCGATGGACAGCGCGAGCGGGAGGCGCGCGCAGCCGGTGACGATCTCCTCGACGGCGAGCGGGTCGCTGGCGATCCTGGCCTTGCCCAGGCGGCGGGCGAGCAGATCCCTGGCCTCGTCGTCGCACAGCAGGTCAAGCGCGAGCGGCCGGGCGCCGTCGGTCGCCACCAGTCCGGTCAGCTGGTGCCTGCTGGTCACGATGGCCAGGCAGCCGGGGGAGCCGGGCAGCAGCGGACGGACCTGGTCGGCGTCGCGGGCGTTGTCGATCACCACGAGTGCTCGCAGTCCGGCCAGCAGGCTGCGGTACAGGGCGGCCTGCGCCTGGAGGCCGTCGGGGATCTGGGCCGGCGGGACACCGAGGGCGTCGAGGAAGCCGCGTACCGCCGTCGCCGGACTCACGGCGGCGCCGTCGGGACCGAACCCGTGCAGGTTCACGAACAGCTGCCCGTCCGGATAATGCTTGGCGACCTGGTGGGCCCAGTACACAGCTAGCGCGGTCTTGCCGACGCCGGCGGTGCCCGAGACCGCCGAGATAGTCACCGTGCCGTCAGTCGCGCCTTCCTCGCGGATCGTCTCCAGCGCGAGGAGTTCTGCGCTCCGGCCGGCGAATCCGGCCACCGACGAAGGCAGCTGCGCGGGCGTCAGCCAGGATGACCGCGCGGACGCCGGGGCTGCCCTCGAGGCTGAGGCCGCAGCCGGATCCGGGGCGTGAAGCTGGGCCGCCATGTCCAGCGACGGATCCTGGCGCAGGATGGAGATCTCCATGTCTCGCAGGAGCTGGCTGGGCTCCAGGCCCAGCTTGTCGTCCAACTCGCGCCGTAGCCGGCCGAAGGTGGCCAGGGCGTCCGCCTGCCGGCCGCATCGGTACAGGGCCAGCATCAGCTGGGCGCGGATCTGCTCATCGAGCGGATGCTCGGCGGCTAGTTCCTCGAGCTCGGGCAGCAGCTGGGCGTGCTCGCCGATCGCCAGTCTGGCCTGGGTCAGGGCCCGCTTGATGGTCAGCTGCAGGACGTCGAGCCGCTCGGCCTGGCCCTCGAGCCAGACCAGCCCGGTCACGTTCGCCAGCGACCGCCCGCGCCAGAGTCCGGCGGCCTCCTTCAGCTGCTGAACGCCTTCCGCCGGGTTATCGGCCAGCGTGCTCTGACGCAAGAGCCGCTCGGCGACCTGGACGTCGGTGCCACTGTCGCCCAGCTCGAGTACGTACCCGGGCGGCCGGGCCACGATCACCGATTTCCCGGGCAGGACGTGGCGCAGGTAGGAGACATGGCTCTGGAGGGTATTAGCCGCCGTTGACGGCACTGAAGCTCCCCAGACAGCATCAACTAGCTGGTCGGTCCCGACGACCTCGCCAGCCCGCAGCGCCAGCGTGGCCAGCACCGCTCGACGGCGGAGTCCAGGCACCGTCTTGGGGGCGCCACCCACCATGACGTCGACCGGTCCAAGCAGGCGTACCTGCACGACAAACCCCCGTTTTTCTTGACAGAAAATATTACCCCGGTTACTTCCACGGCCCGCAGGCTCCTCTGGTTCGGGCTGACTCGCGATCGTGTCGCGGAACCGTTCCAGAGCTCGCTGGCTGCGGTTTCAGCGCCGCATCAGCGTCGTTTCAGCTGGTCCGGTCATAGTGAGGTGCTTCCTACCAAGCGGGCTGGCGCCGCGCTCGACGCCGACAAGGAAAGATGAATGCCGAATTCTCGACGTCGACGTCACGCGCGGCGCCTCACCCGTGTGCTCGCGGCGTCGCTGCTGCCGCTTGCGGGCCTTTTTGCCGGTCTTGTTCCGGCACTGGCCATCCCGGGGTACGCGGGGGCGATGACTAGCTGCCGGAACTGGACCGGCACGCCCCCTGTCACTAATCCGCCCGATTCCGAGGGCGCCGAACTGCACTCGGTAGCCGTGCTGTCCGCCTGCAACGTCTGGACGGTGGGCGAGACCTTTGGCCCCGGCCCGGACCAGGCCCTGATCGAGCATTGGAACGGTTCGTCTTGGAAGGTGATGCCGATCACGCAGCCGGCCGACGCGGACTTTGACCTGACTTCTATACAGGCGCTTTCGCCCAGTGACATCTGGGCGGTCGGTCACATCTTCGGCACCAGCGTCGACACGCTCGCGCTGCACTGGGACGGGAAATCCTGGACCCAGACCCCGAGCCTGAACCCGCAACCGACAAGCGAGTTCACCGGGGTCCGAGCGGTTTCGACCAACAACGTCTGGGCGGTGGGCATTGCGGCCGCGGACGGTGGTGATGACCAGACGCTCATCGAGCACTGGAACGGCACCGTCTGGAAGGTGACTAAAGCCTCCTTCCCCGGCGATCTCCTGGCTGTGGGCGCGTCCGGCCGCCACGGCGTCTGGGCGGTCGGGCAGGTTTTCACCGGCCATCGGGACGAGACGCTGACCTTGCATTGGGACGGCCACAGTTGGGTGCGGAAGATGAGCCCGAGTCCCGGATCCACTGGCGACGCGCTGAACTCGGTGGTGGCCCTGTCGGCCAGCAACGTTTGGGCGGTCGGCTTCGCCTCGAATGACAGTGGCACGGTCTCGAACAACCCGGGCACCCAGACGCTGATCCTGCACTGGAACGGCCGTAAGTGGTGGAGGGTGAAGAGCCCGAGCCCGGGCGGCTTCGGGAAGGACGACGAGCTCTCCGGCGTCGCCGCGATCTCCGCGAGCAACATCGTCGCGGTCGGCACCGCCTTCGTCTCGAACCGGACGATCATCGTCCAATGGAACGGCAGGTCATGGGTGCGCACGCCGAGCCCCAGGAAGGGCGTGGAGACCCAGTTGCTGGCGGTGGGCGCTAGCTCGGCGGCCAACGTGTGGGCGGTCGGCGACTTCTCCTCCGGTGGCTCGAACCAGGTCTTCGCGACGCGATTCGCCTCGGCGGGCGCCAGAGCCAAGGCGGCAGGATTCTGAAGCTGAGGTCGGTGTTGCGGCCGTGATAAGCGGACCTGGGGTCGATCCCTGGCTTACCCCCAATCCCCCAGCCAGGGGCCGGCCCCAGGTCTTGTTCGCTCTGGAGTGATCATTTAACGTGTTCGGTGGCTTGCTAGTGAACAATGGCGAAAACGAAGCAGGCCATCGTCCTCCTGGAGGCTCCTTTATGGTCGGAAGACCCTTTCTCATCGCTGGCGCTGCCAGCGTGCTGCTGGCCGCTCCGCTGATCGCGGGGCCGGGGCTGGCGAGCGCTTCAACGCAGCACGGCCAAGCCAACCCAAGTTTCCCGCCGAAGGCCGTCCGCATCGCTGAGACGAACGCGACCTTCAACTCGATCGAGGCGAGGATCGCCGCGGGCACGTCTCTCCGCCTCCGCTTCCCCGACCCGACCGCACAGACCGACATCATCGACTACGGCGTCCACGACCTGTGGAAGACCGGCATCGACGGCTCCGGCGTGACCGTTGCCTACATCGTCACTAACCCGGACCCGAACCTCGTCGCGTCGATGGCTAACTACGACGCGCAGATGAACCTGCCTCCGGTCGACATCACCGACATGGCGCTGCCGGCCCCGACCGACCCGGCCTTTGTCTGCCAGGTCGAGTGCAGCGCGGGCGAAGACCAGCTGGACGCCGAGGCGATCCATTCGATGGCGCCGTTCGCCAAGATCATCTTCGTGCACCCGTCCGTGCCTGAGACGATCGGGATGCAGGGCTGGCCGCAGGTTGCCCAGGCCATCAAGATGATCGCCGACGAGCACCTGGCCGACATCATCTCGGTGAGCCTCGGCGACGGCGAGACCGCGTTCATCAACGACCCGACCAACCCGACCGCCAGCCAGACCGCGGCTGTTCACTCGCTCGACCCGGCGTTCCTGGACGCGGCCGTGCACCACATCCCGGTCATGTTCGCCTCAGGTGACTGCGGCCCGACCGATCCGCCGGTGCTCGGCGACACCGGTCAGTGCACCCCGGCGACTGGCGTCACCGCTGATCACCCGTCCGACAACCCGTGGATCACCTCCGTCGGCGGCACGATCCCCAACACTGGCCTGAACACCACGGCCGGGCGTAACGCTCCGGACGCGCTGTGGATCGCGCGGAACCAGACGAGTTCCGACGCCGAGGGCGCCGGAATCTCCACCGTCTACCCGCAGCCGTCGTGGCAGGCCGGGATCCCGGCTCTGGCTGGTCAGACCGGCCGCGCCGAGCCCGACATCTCGATGGACGCCACCGACGGCACCTCGCAGGCCTCGCCGACCTTCGCGGGCATCATGGCGCTGGCCACGCAGCTACGGCACGCTCGCCTGGGCTTCGTCAACTCCGCGCTGGCGGCGCTCGGGCCGCAGGGTACGGCGGCGGGCATCGTCGACGTTCCGGCCGGCTTCACCAACAGCGCCTTCGGCGTGACCGGATTCTCCACCGGACCTGGCTACGACCTCGCGTCGGGCTGGGGTACCATCTTCGCTCCGACCTTCGTGCCGGCTCTGGTCGCCCAGATCGACAAGATGCACGGAGCGGACCGGACCAGCCGGCAGGCTCACAAGCTGCTGCTCGCCCTTGGCCGTAAGATCAGCGCCTCGCCTCGCAAGGCGGTCGTCGGTCAGACGGTCACGATCAGCGGCAACGGCTTCATCCCTGGCCGTACGCCGAACGGCACGACCGTCAAGGATGGCTTCGGTGTCTTCCTGCCGTTGCCTGGCCAGTTCGGGGTGACCAGCGGGCCGTTCGCTGACCCGAACTCGACGGTGCCCGGTCAGACCTGGGACGACGTGTCGGCCACCATCTCCGGCCCGGGCAACACGGCGGCGCAGCCGCTGTCGGTCAACGGGCCGGACGGCAACGGCGTCGTCACCGCCACCATCGACACGACCGGCTGGGCCGTCGGCACCTACAAGGTGACGTTCACCGGCCGCCTGATCACCCAAACGGTGCAGTTCACCGTGAAGAACCCTAAGTAGCACCTAGCTCGCGGTGACTGAGCGACCCGCCGGGGACTCCCCGGCGGGTCGCTCGTTTTGGTCCTGGCCGCCTGTCCCCGCGTTGATGACGCCGCGAAATCGTGGTTGGGTGGAATGGCTGACTTAACGGGGAAGGGACAACATCGGTATGTGCGGAATTGTTGGCTGGGTTGATTTCTCCCGGGATCTCACTGCCGAGCGCGCGGTTGTCGAGGCAATGACCGCAACAATGGCCTGCCGTGGACCGGACGCCGACGGGGTCTGGACCTCCAAGCACGCGCTGATCGGGCACCGGCGGCTGGCCGTCGTCGACCTGCCTGGTGGGGTTCAGCCGATGAGCGACGCCACTGTGGGGGCGTCCAGGGGGTCGTCCCCCGGGGCCAGCACCGCGGTGCTGACGTTCAGCGGGGAGATCTACAACTTCCGCGAGCTGCGCCGTGAACTTGAGGGATTCGGGCATGTGTTCGCGACCAAGTCAGACACCGAGGTGCTGCTACGGGCCTGGTTGCACTGGGGGGTGGACTGCCTTCCAAGGCTGAACGGCATGTTCGCGTTCGCGATCTGGGACGCGGCCCGCCAGGAGCTGTTCCTGGTCAGGGACCGGCTCGGGGTGAAGCCGCTGTGCTTCGTGCCGACACCGGACGGCGTGCTGTTCGGATCTGAGCCGAAGGCGATCCTGGCGCATCCGGAGTTCCGGGCCGAGCTCGACGCCGAGGGAATCTCAGAGCTGCTCGCTCCGCCCGGGACCCGTACCCCGGGTCATGGCGTCTACCGGGGCTTGCGCGAAGTGCGGCCCGGTTACCTGGTGCGTATCAACCGAGCCGGGCTGACCACGCGGGCCTACTGGGAGCTGGAAGCCCGCCCGCACACCGACGATGAGGCGGCCACCGTCGCCCGCGTGCGGGACCTGATGCTCGACATCGTCGACCGCCAGCTGATCGCGGATGTGCCGCTGTGCACCCTGCTGTCGGGCGGCCTGGATTCCAGCGCCATCACCGCGCTGGCCGCCCGGGCGCTTGCGCGCGACGGACGGGGCAAGCTCTCCACCTTCTCGGTAGACTTCCCGGCCAGCCAGGACGGCTTCGAGCCCGACATGTGGCGCCCCAGCCACGACGAGCCGTTCGCTCAGCTGGTAGCCCAGCACTCCGCCACCAAGCACACCACGATCATGCTGAACGCGGCTGAGCTGACCGAAGCGGTCGGCTTTCCGCGGCGGGCGCATGACCTGCCGACCTTTGGCGACATGTACACGTCCATGTACCTGCTCTTCCGGGATCTGCGGGAGCACTCCACGGTCGCTCTGTCCGGCGAGTCGGCCGACGAGGTGTTCGGCGGCTACGCCTGGTATCACAACCAGGCGATGCTCAACGCGCCGACGTTCCCATGGGCCTTGGGGTCCTGGGCGCAGGCGCTGCGTCCCGAGGTGGACGCCCAGGTCCGGCTGGACGAGCGGGGCGCGCAGCGATATGCCGATGCCCAGGCCGAGGTGCCCCTGCTCGCGGGCGAGGATGCGGCCGAGCGCCGGATCAGGGAGGTGCTCTATCACGGCCTCACCCGCTGGCTGCCGCTGCTGCTCGACCGGAAGGACCGGCTGAGCATGATCGTCGGCCTGGAGGTGCGGGTCCCGTTCTGTGACCACCGGCTGGTGCAGTACGTGTGGAACGTTCCCTGGAGCCTTAAGAACCTCGACGGCATCGAGAAGGGCCTCCTGCGCCGGGCCGTGTCCGACGTGCTGCCACCCGAGGTGGCCAACCGCCGCAAGAGCATCTATCCGGCGAGCATGGACCCCGAATACGGCCGGCTGATGACGGCGCAGATGACTGACCTGCTCGCCCGGCCCAGCGAGCCGATCTTCGACCTGTTCGACCGCGGCCGGCTGGCCGAGGCCTTCGCGGCTGACCCGTCCTTCCCCGGGCTCATGGGCGTTCAGCCCAGCCCCTGGGCAGCGGCGGCCACCTTGATCGACCTCAACGCCTGGCTCACGGAGTACCACGTCGCGCTCGTCTGACCGGCTGCCCGTCGACGCCGGCGGCCAAGGCTTCGGACCGGCGTCGACTGGGCCGAGTCGTCGGCCGTCCTAGGCGCATACTTCCCGGTCCGCGCTCGTGACATTCGTCATAAGTTACCCGTGATCGGCGGCACTACAGGCGGGTGCCGCTGTCGCGGCATCGTCGATGTCATGACAGCCAACAATGATTCGGGCGGCGGGATCCGCCTGACCCACCTGACCAAGTCCTTCGGAGATGTCCAGGCCGTCCGCGACGTCAGCCTGCGCATCGCGCCGGGGGAGACCGTGGCGCTACTCGGCCCGAACGGGGCCGGGAAGTCCACGACGATCGAGATGGTGCTCGGCCTGACCCGCCCGGACTCCGGCTCGGTGTCCCTCTTCGGCCTGCCGCCGGCGGAGGCGATCGCGGCCGGCGCGGTAGGCGGCATGCTGCAGACCGGCTCGCTGACCCAGCAGCTCACGGTCGCCGAGCTGATCTCGATGACCGCCTCGCTGTATCCGCACCCGCTTCCGGTCGCCGAGGTTCTCCGACTGACCGGGACCGCTGAGTTCGCCCGCCGAAGAAGCACAAAGCTCAGTGGGGGCCAAACCCAGAGGGTGCGTTTCGCCATATCAATGGTTGGAAACCCAGATCTGCTGCTGCTTGATGAACCAACGGTGGCCCTTGACGTGGAAGGCCGGCGGGTTTTCTGGGATGCCATCCGGGCGATCGCGGCGGAGGGCAAGACGGTCGTGTTCGCGACGCATTACCTCGAGGAAGCCGACGCCTACGCCGACCGGATCGTGCTGATGGCGCACGGCGAGATCGTGGCCGACGGTCCGGCGACCGAGATCAAGGCCCTGGTCGGCGGCCGGACGATCCGCGCCACGCTTCCTGGCGCGGACGGCGCGGACCTGGCTCGCCTGGCGGCGCTGCCCGGGGTCACCGGCGCCGACCAGCACGGCGGCACCGTGATCCTGTCCGCCGCCGAGCCGGAAGCGGCGCTGCGGGCGCTGCTCAGCGAGTTCCCGGCGGCGCGGGATGTCGAAGTTTCCGGAGCCCGGCTGGAGGACGCGTTCCTGGCGCTGACCAGCGATGACGCTACGAGCAAGGAGCAAGTGCGATGACCGGCCTGACCTACATCCGCTACGAGGTACTGCAGCTCTTCCGCAACTGGCGGTTCCTGCTCTTCTCGCTGGCCTATCCGCTGGTGATCTTCTGGGCGGTCGGGTTGCCTAACCGGCACCACACCTTCGACGGCATCGGGTTCCCGCTGTACTTCATGGCCGGGATGGCGGTGGTCGGCGGGATGATCTCGGTGATCTCCACCGGGGCCAGGATCGGCCTCGAACGCACCTCCGGCTGGACCAGGCAGCTGCGGATTACCCCGCTGAAGCCGCCGGCCTACTTCAGCGCCAAGGTTGCCTGCGGGTACCTGGCCGCGATCATCACGATCGCTCTGGTGTGCCTGTCGGGAATCGCGCTCGGGGTCAGGATGCCGGCGCAGGACTGGGCCGAGTTCGCCGGCCTGCTGCTGGTCGGGCTGATGCCGCTGGCCGCGCTCGGCGTGGCGCTCGGGCACCTGGTCAGCGGCGACGCGATGGCTCCGGTGGTCGGCGGCACGGTGACGGCGCTCGCGCTGCTTGGCGGTTCGTACGGCTTCTTGCTGGCTAAATCAGGTGTGCTGTTCGGCATCATGAAGGCGCTGCCGTCGTACTGGCTGGTCCAGGCGAGCAAGGTCGCCAGCGGCGGCGCGGCCTGGCCCGCGCTGGCCTGGATCGTGATCGCGGTCTGGGCGGTGGTGATGATCCCGCTCGCGGTCGCCGTCTACCGGCGCGACACGAGCCGGGTCTGAGGCCGGGTCTGGGGCCGGGTCTGAGGCCGGGTCTGGGGCCGGGCGCCCGCTACTTAGGCTGGACGGAAATGGACATCAACCCACCGCCCCCGCCTTGGTGGCTCAGCGGCTGGCGCAGGCTGATCCTGCCCGCGCTGCCGCTGGTCTACCTGGTGTACCTGATCGCCTCGATCACGCAGAACTCCCGCGGCGCGGCCGCCGACGCCGGCTACGCGATCGTGGCCGCCTTCGCCGTGTGCTGGCTGATCCTCGTCGCGATCGCGCCGAAGGCCGGACCGTGGTTCTGGGTGTTCTACGGCCTGCTGGTCGCGCTGTTCGTCGCCGAGCTGCCGTTCGGGCGGGCGGCCTCGTTCGTCCTGGCCGTGTTCGTCACGATCGTGACGGTGATCAAGCTGGGGACCTGGTCCGTTCCTGTGGTCGGCGTGCTGACGCTGGCCGCCCTGTTCCTCCCGGTTGCGATCGGCTCCTGGCACGTCAGCCTGGTCGGTTCCTTCGATGACGTGACGCCGATCGCGATCCCGATCGTGGCGATCGTGATGCTGGGCCTGATGCAGGTCGTTCGCTCGAATCAGGAACTGGCGAGGACCCGGGCTCAGCTCGCCCGGCTCGCGGCCGAGAACGAGCGCTCGCGCATCGCCCGCGACCTGCACGACCTGCTCGGTCACTCGCTGACCACTATCACGGTGAAGTCCGGGCTGGCGCGCAGCATCGGCGCCACCGATCCGGCCCGGGCGCTGAGCGAGATCGCCGAGGTCGAGGCGCTCGCCCGGCGGTCGCTGGCCGACGTACGGGCCGCCGTGGCCGGCTATCGCGAGGTCACGCTCAGCGGCGAACTAGCCGCCGGCCGCGAGCTGCTGCGCGCCGCTGGCATCGCCGCCGACCTGCCCAGGGCCGCCGACGTGGTCGATCCAGCTCATCACGAGATGTTCGGCTGGGTGGTACGCGAAGGCCTTACCAACGTGGTCCGCCACGCCCACGCGACCTCGTGCGCGGTTCAGCTGTTCACCTCCCGGATCGAGATCACCGACGATGGCTCCGGACTGGACTCGGAGCTGGACTTGCTGGACTCGGGCTCCGGGGGCGCGTCCGGGCACGGCCTTTCTGGGCTGCGTGAGCGAGTCGGGGCCGTTGGCGGCGTTGTCGAAGCCGGTCCGATGCGGCCGCGGGGGTGGCGGCTGGCGGTCTGCCTGCCCGACGGGGTCGGCGTGGGCGGCTTGCCGGGTGGCGTGGGCGGCTTGCCGGGCGGCGTGGGCGGCTTGCCGGCCGACGGGGGCCGTCGATGATCAGGCTGCTGCTCGCCGACGATCAGGAGCTGATCAGGACCGCTTTGGC
>DATNFM010000278.1:0-4776 GCA_035606435.1 Streptosporangiaceae bacterium
TTGAGCACACCGTCCGCTGCGAACAGATTCCTGAACCCCTGGGGGTCCAGGGAATCACCCTCGCCATCGTGGTACGCGCGCAGGACGACCGCGAGGTTTTCCTTCTCACGCTTGGTCAGGTGACGGTTGGTGAGCGGCAGCGCGGACGGCGGGACTGGCGCGGAGTCGGCCAGGGTGGCGGCCGACGCCTGGCCGGTCAGTGTGGCCCCGGCCAGCATGGCGACCGTGGGGACGGCGGCGAGGGCCGTGCTGCGCGCGAGGAACGAACGGCGGTTCGTGGAGGACATAGTGATTCCCTTCGATGGCTAGGCCGCGTACGTGGGGTGGACGTCGCAGGGGTGTTAGGTGCAGCAGGGTCATGAGGACCTTCTCCAGGCAGGGCGCGGCGAAGTCCAGCATTTGTTGTCGGCCGGATGCCTTCAGCAGCGTCCTCAATATCACCGCCGGACAGGTGAGAGACCATTACCGGATTCCGGTGATTCTCGGACGCCGCGGGCCGCACTACCTATCAGCCCCGCCGCGATCGCGCAGCACCCCGAAGACCGCGTCGCCGGCGAGCTGTACCCAGCCCGGCGCACGAGCCGCGCACGTCGGCGGGGGCTGATCGGCCGTCACGACCGGGTCGCCACGCTGGACTGTGCGGCCGGGAAGCGGACGACCATCAACTCGGCGCCCGCTGGCAGCGGGAAGACGTCACTGCTGCACGGCGTGACCGACCGGTCGGGCCAGGACCCGGATCACAATCACCAGGATCCGGTGACGACCGTTCACCCGCCTGGCGGTGAGCTTGGATCCGTTGCGAAGGCTCGCGCGGCCGCCAGGGGACGTGCCTCAGATCTAGCCCACGATTCCCCTTCCCCCATGGCATCTGGGCGACAACGTACAGCTCGACGCCGAACACCCTTGAACGCAGCTGCGTTCACCGGCAGAACGGAGATTGTCATGTCTGAGGCCAGGAGCGCCGAGTCCAGATGTCGGTGGAGACGGTGATGTCCGAAACTCCGCGTCGCGGCGACCTCGTCGAGCGCGGCCTGCTGATCGGCGGGACAAATATACCCGCGAGTTCCGGCAAGCTCGCTGATGACGTCTCGCCGTGGGACGGTGAGATCTACGCACGGGTCGCCGCCGGCATGCCGGCGGACATTACCCGGGCGGCCGACGCTGCCCAGGCCGCGTTCCCAGCTTGGTCCATGATGGGAGCGTTCGAGCGGCGCGAGATCTTCCTGAGGGCCGCCGACGTGATGGCCAAGCGCGGCGAGGAGGCGATCGTGGCGCTGGCTCGGGAGACAGGAGCATCCCGGTTGTTCTCGGAGTTCAACCTGGCGTTTTGTATCCAGGTGCTGCGCGAGGCAGCGGCGGCGATCACCCGTCCGATGGGTGAGCTGCTGCCGACCTCTATCCCGGGTGCCTACTCGATGGCCCAGCGAATCCCATTCGGCGTGGTGGGTGCGATCTCACCGTGGAATGCGCCGCTAGTCCTCGGCATCCGATCCATCGCCATTCCGCTGGCCGTTGGCAACACCGTGGTGATGAAGCCGAGCGAGGATGCTCCGATCACCTGCGGGCTGCTACTGGCCGACGTCCTGACCGAAGCAGGACTCCCAGCCGGGGTCCTGAATGTCGTCACCAACGACCTGGCCGATGCCGGCGAGGTGGTCGCGGCCCTGATCGCCGACCCGCGAGTGCGGATGGTGAACTTCACCGGCTCGACCAACGTCGGGCGCATCATCGGGGTCCAGGCCGCCCAGCACCTCAAGCCGGCCGTGCTCGAGCTCGGCGGGAAGAACCCGCTGATCATCCTGGAGGATGCCGACCCGGACCTCGCGGTCGACGCCGCCGTCTTCGGGGCGTTCATGAACTCCGGGCAGCTCTGCATGTCAACCGACCGGATCATCATCCACAACAGCCTGGTCGAGAGGTTCATCCCGAAGTACGTCGAGCGGGTAAAAACGCTACCAGCCGGCGACCCCGCCGAACCGGCGACGATCGTCGGACCCCTCATCAACACGCGTGCCGCGCAGCGCATCTCGAAGCTGGTCAAAGATGCCGCCGCCAAGGGCGCCAGCCTGCTCACCGGCGACGGAGCGATCGAGGGGCCGAACAGAACGCTCATCAGGCCAGTCGTACTCACTGACGTTACTACCGACATGGACATCTTCGCCTCGGAGATCTTCGGTCCGGCGACAGTCATCCACCCTGTCGACTCGGCTGAGGCCGCCATCGACCTGGCCAACGACACCGAATACGGACTCACCGGCGGGGTCATCACGCGAGATCTCAACGCTGCCCTGGACGTCGTCTCACACGTCCGGTCAGGGATAATCCACATCAACGATCAGGGCATCGCCGATGAGCCGATGGCCCCGTTCGGCGGCGTGAAGAACTCTGGTTACGGCAAATTCGGCGGCACGGCCGGTATCGAGTCGTTCACCGAGCAGCGCTGGGTCACGATCCAGCACAGCGGCCGCCCCGTCTACCCCTTCTAGGGAGAACCCTAGGCCGACGTCGGCGATCCGATGCGCTGTACCATGCGGTCGGCGCGGCGTCCTTGCGCAACTGCAGCCCGAGCAGGGTGCTCGGCGCTGTCGCGGCTTTCCCTGACGCAGACCCCCCCTACGGGTTCAGGGCGGGGGGCACGGTGCGTGCCCCTGAGTCGCTGTAGCCGAAGGCGCTCGCGCCGCCGCCTCGTACACATCGGTTGACCATCGTCCGCTTCCCCATTGATATTCTCCTTTCGTGGGGAGGCGGTACTGTCAATCGAGCGGCGGGAACGGCCAGGGCCCGTAGGGCTTGGGTGGGCAGGTCGAGCCGGTCGGCGGAGGCCGCGGCGGGTGTAGAAGTCGTCGATCGCGGCGAGGGCGGTATTGATCGTCCTGGGCGCGTTTTGGCCACCGTCACCAGGTGGGTGCGGTAGTCACGCACCGCCCAGCCCCGTGCCCGCGCCTGAGTGAGCGGATCTCCGTCGGCGTCGGCGGCCGCCAGCCAGGTGAGGTACCCGCGCACCTTGGACAGGTAGGTGCGCCGGGTCTCGTCCGACAGCGGGGCCGCGCGTAGCGCCCGCTGGTAATCCTCTCGAACCGAGTTTGGTGATGACCGGATCGGCGAAGCTGACTAGAACGTGCCCGGCTGGTCGACGGCCAACCGGATCCGGCCGGCGGAGTCGATACAGATCAGCGTGCGCAGCGGCGCGTAAAGCATCACCGCTGGATTCTCGAGGCGTATCGGCCGGGGCGAGAGAACAGAACCATGAAAGTGGCGCGCGGTTGTCGGCGAGCCCTGGTAGCGCTCCCGCTCGGTCCCGTCGCGCGGTTGACGGGACAAGCTAACGTCCCGCGAAATCACCTAAACCAGGCGACGCCTGTTAACCCTCCCGGACGCGAGGCTGTCCGGTAAGGAACGCAAGAAAGGACCGCATCAGCGTTTGCCCGCTGACACCGCGAAAGCACAGGAGCGTACCCCATGACCACTGCTATGCCGCCCGCGAGGTTCCAGCACCTCGTGGTGGGGTATGACGGATCTCCGCCCGCCAGCCGCGCGCTGGACGCCGCGGCCCGGCAACTGCAGGGCCGGCCCGGCCGCATCGACGTCGTGTACGTGGCTCACCTGTCCAGCCTCGTCGCGCTGTCCCCCGGCGCCATAGCCGAAATGGAAGAAGACTTCGACGAGATCGAGAAGGATCTTCGCGCCCAATCCGACGAGCAGCTGCGCGGCAGCGGAACGGCCTGGGAGTTCGAACGGCGCCAGGGCACCATCGCCGATCAGCTGATCGCAGGGGCCACCGCCATCGGCGAAGCCCACCCGGATGAGAACGTGGCGATCATCGTCGGCAGCTCGTCCCACGCCACGCACCGCGTGGTCGGTTCGGTCGCGGTCGGCCTGGCCCGCCACTCGCCGGTGCCGCTCATCATCGTGCCGTAGACGTCGCCGAGCCCACAACGCCGGATCCGCAGCGGACTATCCCAGACCGAGTCGCGCCACGGCTCTGCGACGGGCTGGACCGGTATGGCCAGCGCTCAAGGAATGCCCGCCGCGACGAGAGCCTCTGGCGCGCCGCAAGGCGCCCGCTGGGAGTCCGCATGAGCCCGCCATGGCCGAGAGTCGTTCGTTCTGCTGGCTCCCAGCCCGCGAGCCGATGAGCATCTGGACGGCTGAGGAGCGGTCACTCACCTGGAGCTTGGCGCAGATGCTGCGGAAGTGCGTGCTGGCCGTGTTCACCGGCACCGATAGCTCAGCCGCGATCTCATGCCGCGGCAGGTTCGCCGGCAGATACCTCAGCACCTCAGGGGTGATCAGCTAGTGAGATCGCGACGAGCCGGGGCCCGCAGCCTGCCCTAAAGCTGGGTGCCTTCCTCGGTGCCTGCGCCGGGACGTCCCGCCTCGACACGGGCCTCTCGGTATCAGTCCTGCGTAGGCCCTGTCAGCGGCGCGCGAATCACCGGGATCCGGTGACGACCGCTAACCTGACTGGCGGCGAGCCTGGGCCTGTCGCGATGGCTCGCACGGCCGCCAGGGGACGTGCCCGAGATTCACCAGGGAGATACCGTGACATCACCAAACCCCGGCGCCGACAGCGCCGCGGACCTCCCCGACTACGCGCCGATCCCCCGGTCGGCGCTCGGCCCGGCCCTCAACGACCAGGGCTACTACGTCGGACGCGTGGAGCGGAACCTGTACTGGGTCACCGACGGCACCTACCAGTCCGCGTTCCTGACCACTCGGGACGGCGTCGTGCTGTTCGACGCGCCCCCGACCATCGGGGGCAACCTACGGCGCGCG
>DATNFM010000279.1:0-26941 GCA_035606435.1 Streptosporangiaceae bacterium
CACAGCAGCCGCAATGGCACCTCTAATCCCGGTGCCGCGAACGTCGGCGCCTACGGCGCTGGTACGGGCGGCCAGAACGGCTCCGGCGGCCGGACCGTTTCATCGGGTTACGGCTCGGGTACCCGCGAGGGATCCCCAAACGTGGGTCCGGTCGGCTACGACACCGCGGGTTACGCGGGTTCGGGTGGCTACGGTTCCTCCGGACGGTCGGCCCGGCCCGGCTACTACAACCCCGCCGACAACGTGCTCGGCCTCGGCGATGAGAGCATGCCCGGCCTGTACCGTCCCGTCCGCCCGGTCGGCAAGAACGGGCAGCCGGTTCCTGACGAGCTAGGCCGCTTCACCGGCCGGCGCGGCTCGGGACGCGACTCAGGCATGCAGGGCGGGCCAGACCCCAGGCGCGGCAGCCCCGACGATCCGCTGATGAAGCGGATCCTGCTCAGGCTCTGGTACGGCCGGTGGTGGCGCCACTGGTCGATCAAGAAGGTCGCGCTGCTCATGGGCGGGACGGCCGCCTTGGTCGTGCTTGCTCTGGTCGCGTCTTTCTTCGTGGTGCTCAACAACACCCGGGTGCCGATCAAGGCGCTCAGCAAGCCGCTGACCCAGTCTTCGATGGTCTACTTCGCCAACGGCAAGGCGGTCGGCTGCTTCTGCACCGTCAACCGGACCGTGCTCACCGAAGCCCAGATCAAGAAGAGCACACTGCTCGTCGCGGCCGTGCTGGCCGCCGAGGACCGGAACTTCTTCACCGAGGGCGGTATCTCGGTGACCGGCATCGCGCGCGCGGCCAAGGCGGACCTGTCCGGCTCGTCCGCGATCCAGGGTGGTTCGACGATCACCGAGCAGTTCGTCAAGACCTATTACGACCCCTCGGGTCTGGGCAACCTGACCTACAAGGAGAAGCTGAAGGAGATCTTCGTCGCGATCAAGCTGGCGAAGATCCGGCCGAAGTGGTGGATCCTCACCCACTACCTGAACTCGATCCCGCTCGGCGCCGGCGCCAACGGCGTCCAGGCGGCGTCTGAGACCTACTTCGGCGTCAAGGCCTGGCAGCTGACGGTCCCGCAGGCCGCGATGATCGGCGCGATGATCCAGTCGCCGTACGGTTATCAGCCGAAGGACCCGGCCTCCAACGCGACCGGCCTGAATAACTCGCTGCTCGACCGCTGGGTCTACGTTCTCAACAACATGGTCAGGGACGGCGCGATCACCCAGGCGGACGAGACCGCCTTGGTGCCAGACACGTCCAACCCGGCGTCCGGGCTGAAGAACTTCCCGAAGATCAAGAACAAGTCACCGGCCACCGACTGGCCCGGCTACCGCGGCTACATCATGCAGCTTGTGGCTAATGAGGCGGCCGCCTATTACGGACTGCCGAATAGTACGGTCGCCCTCGGCAAGCTCGGTCTGCGCATCCACACGACCATCAACGAAAACAAGATGCGCGACCTGTACAACACGATTAGCCGCATCAAGGCAATGATGAAGGCGGACGGCGTGCCGCTGCCGAACTACGTGAACATCAGTGCCGTGCTCGAGAAGCCGGGAACCGGGCGGATCGAGGCCTTCTACGGCGGACCTGGCTTCGGGGTCAAGAACTGCAAGGTGCGTCGCTGCCAGGTGAACTCGATCCTGGCGCCTGAGCCGGTCGGATCCTCGTACAAGCCTTACGTGCTTACCACCGCCGTTTACGAGGGCATGAACGTGCAGACCAGCGTGATGAACAGTCACTCGCCGCTGTGCATCCCGCCGGACTACACCTCGGCTCTCCGCCTGCAACTGTCTAAGCAGACCCGCCACTGCCCGACCCCAGAGGGATACTGGCAGTTCGATGAGAACAGCGAGAACTGGCCGGTCAACCTGTCGGTGTCACAGGCCACGGCTTCGTCGAATGACCCGACCTTTGAGGATCTGATCCACCGGACCGGCGTGCAGCAGGTCATCAACATGGCCGGGCGGCTCGGCGTCAGCTCCTACGACGTGGACGGCCTCAACAAGTTGTTTGGCAATAACTGCAAGAAGATCAACAAGAACTGCTTCCCAGGCGCGATCAACTCGGCTCTCGGCGAAGGTTCACTGACCGCCGTGGACCAGGCGACGGCCTTCTCCACTCTGGTATCGGGTGGCATCAGGGTCACGCCGCACGTCATCGCCTACATGACCCAGAACGGCCAGAAGCTCAAGCCGCACGGTATCTTCAGGAAGCAGGTCGTCAAGCCGGCCGTGGCAGCCGACGCGGACTACGCGTTGTCCTTCGACACGCAGGTTCTTCCCGTCGTCGGCGGGGGCACCGGTGTTCCCAACGCCGTCTGGGACCGGCCGATGATCGCCAAGACGGGCACGCTGGGTCAAGGTAGTACCGCGGCCGAGGCCTGGTTCGTCGGTGCGATTCCGCAATACTCGCTGGCCGTCGGGATGTTCACCGACAAACCGTACGGCAACCCGCCTCAGAATCTCGACGGCCTGCCTGCGATCGGTGGCATTGGTGGCAGCTTTGGAGGCGCCTGGCCCGCCACTATCTGGCACACCTTCATGAGTGAGCATTTCAGCAACCTCACGGTGAAGGACTTGCCGGCACCTGACTACAACGGGTTCACCAAGTGGATTCAGGCGAAGCCGATCAAGAAGAAGAAGCCGAAGTGCCATCAGCGACACGGCCACTTCCCCTTCTTCGGGCACGGTCACGGTAACGGGAACGGCAATAACTGCCAGGGCAACGGCAACGGCAAGCCGAACCCGAACCCCTCGGGCCCGCCGACGCCGAACCCGCCGAACAGTCCTAGCCCGCCGGTCACTCCTAACCCGACGCCGACTCCCTCGGTGACCCCGACCCCGACCCAGACGCCCAACCCGACTCCGTCCGGTACCCCGAGCAGCCCGGCTACTGGCGGTGGAGGGGGTCAGGCGGTGAAGCCGCATCAGCTGAGGCTGCCGGGTCGGAAGGAGCACGTACCCACACCCGCCTCCGACGCGGCGGCGGTCCTGCGGACGGCCGCGGTCCTGCCCGGCAAGCTCACGAGCAAGATCGCCTGGACGGTGACGACCAGCCTGGTCTAGCGCCGGTGTACGTGCACAACGGGGAAAGTTCGTAGTGGCTCTGGCAACAACGAACTTTCCCCGTTGTCGGCTGAGCGAGTCGGTTAGTCGATTGCTAGCTGGGTTCTGAGCCAGCGGACGTCGGTGGCCGGGTCTGGGGTTTCGCAGATGATCGGGGCGCCGGCCGCCTGGACTACGGAGACGATGACGTTGGGGTCGATCGTTCCCGAGGTGAGGTTGGCGTGCCGGTCCCGGCCCGAGTTGAACTCGTCGCGCGAGTTGTTGCAGTGCACGAGATCGATCCGGCCGGTGATCGCCTTGATCCGGTCCACGATCCCGACGAGGTCTTCGCCCGCCGAGTTGGCGTGACAGGTGTCGAGGCAGAAGCCGACATCGTCGCCTCCGGCGGCACCGACCGCCTCCCAGAGCCTGGCGATGTTCTCCAGGCTGCGCGCCATCGCGCCGTCGCCGCCGGCCGTGTTCTCGATCAGCATCGGCAGCGGGCGCTCGATGCGCTCGATCGCCTTGCGCCAGCTGTCGTACCCCTCGGCGGGATCGGTGTCCGCCGTCACGTGCCCGCCGTGGACGATCAGGCCGGCCGCGCCGATCGAGGCGGCGGCGTTGAGTTGCTGCTCGAGGATCTTGCGGCTGGGAATCCTGATCCGGTTGTTCGGCGAGGCGACGTTCACCAGGTAAGGCGCGTGCACGTACGCGACGACATCGGCGGCCGCGAACTCGGCGCGAATCTGATCGGGCGCCCGCCCGCCGGGCATCGTCGGAGCCTTCCAGTCTTGCGGGTCCCCGAGAAAGAACTGGACGGCGTTGACGCCGATCGCGGTCGCTACCGGCAGCGGATCGCCGTCGTGCAGGTGTGCTCCGATTCTGGCCATCCCCTGAGCTTAGCTCCGGATGCCGGGCGACACGCGGCCGCGCTACCCTGCCCTTCTATGCTGCCCGAGGTCACCGCTATCACCTACGTGACGCCCCTGCGCGAAGGCGGATCGCTGCCGGCGATCATGGAGGCCGACGACTGCGGCACCTACGTCGTGAAGTTCCGCGGGGCCGGTCAGGGACCCAAAGCCCTGGTCGCCGAGGTCATCTGCGCGGGGCTGGCGAGGGTCTGCGGCCTGCGAGTGCCTGATCTGGTGACTGTGGCGCTCGACCCGGCGCTGGCGTCCGGAGAACCGGACCAGGAGATCCAGGATCTGCTGCGGGCCAGCGCGGGGCTCAACCTCGGGGTCGACTTCCTGTCCGGCGCGGTTGACTTCGACGCGACGGCGCCGACCGTCGACGGTGAGCTGGCGGGCCGGATCATCTGGTTCGATGCCCTGGTCAGCAACGCCGACCGGTCGTGGCGGAACCCGAACATGCTCTTCTGGCGCGACCAGCTCTATGTGATTGATCATGGGGCGACGCTGACGTTCCAGCATCGGTGGGAGAGCGCGGCCGCGGCCGTGACGCGCCCCTACGACGTTAGCCAGCATGCCCTGATCGGCTGCGATCCTCAGATCGAGGCCGCCGACGCCGACCTGGCCGGCCTGATCAGCGACGAGGTGCTGGCCGGGGTGGTGGCCGACGTTCCGCCGGAATGGCTCGGACCTGAACCGACCATCGGGGCGGATCCGGCGCAGATCGCGGCCGCATACGCGAGGCAGCTGGCCGGCCGTGTTGCGGCGCGCTCGGTCTGGCTGCCGCCGCTGGCCGAAGCCGCACGCGAGCCCGGCGCCGGTTCCCGAAGACCAAACCGGTCGGGGCCGCCGGGTTGGCTCACCAAGTCTCCGCGGGGGGTTCCGGGGGGTCGGCCTCCCGGGCCAGCACCGCGGGGGCGGGCCGCCGAAGGCGGCCCGGCATGACCGGGCTCAGGCTTGCGGAGTCGGCGCGGGCATCGTCGCGGCGGTACGTCGGTGCGGGCGGTGAGGCATGACCGGCCGCAAGCACGCTTTTGAGTACAGCGTGCTGCGCGTAGTGCCGAGGGTGGATCGCGGCGAGCTGATCAACGCCGGAATCGTGCTGTACTGCCGACCGCTGCGCTTCCTCGGCGTCCGCGTCGAACTCGACACCAGCCGTCTGCTCGCCCTTGACCCGGCCGCCGACGTGACCAGCGTCCAGCGCGCGCTGGCGGCGGTGGCAGCGGTCTGCGAGCAAGCCCCAACCGCGGGATCGGCGGGCCAGCAGGACATCGGCCGCAGGTTCCGCTGGCTGACCGCCCCGCGCAGCACGGTCGTCCAGCCCGGCCCAGTCCACACTGGCCTGACCGCTGACCCCGCCGCCGAGCTAGACCGCCTGCTCACGTCCTTGGTCCGAGTCGCGCCGTAGGGGCGCGGCGCCGCCTGGACTGACGACTGACGGGGCTCAGCCGAGGAGGGAGGAGGGAAGGCGGTGCCTAAGGTGCCCCTACCTTCGGGGGTTCCGGGGGGTCGTCCCCCCGGGCTAGCACAGTTACATGAAGCCGCCGTGGGCGATGCCCAGGCCCATGCCGACAAACGCCGCGGTGATGCCGGTGACGATGACGCAGCGCTGGTAAGTGGTCACCGAGGCCATCTGCGCCCCCAGTCCGATGAGGAAAGCGGAAACTCCGAGCACGCTGCCCACGATGTGGGCCGCGCTCAGCAAGCCGAGCACGGTCGAGGTAACACCTGCGACCACCGAATAGCCGGCCGCCAGGTTGATCGCGGGATGACGCTGGCCGTCCGTGTTCAAAGTGAAACGTTGGGTCGGGCGGGACTCAGTCTCGGCCTGCGACAAGGCCGTCACCTCCAACAGACGCGAACTGGCCGGGCGGACACCAGTCGGTGCGGGCGCACCGGCCTGGCGGGCTGACATTCGACGGGCGCAAATCTTTCTCCATGAAAATACTGCTGTTACCCGTGTCTAGCCCACTGCCGGGATGCATTTTTGCTCTGTGTTTTCCCGCTGGGCGGGGTTGTAAGCACCTCACGCATAGACCGCATCTCGGGCCGGGCTGCCCCGCTGGGCTGGTACGCTTACTCGTCTGCGCGAGCGCGCAGGTCCTCCTGTCACGGAAAGACCGTGACCGCTGAGTCCGAAGGAGGCATGTTCGGCATGCGCCGTTACGAGATGATGATCATTCTCGATCCAGCGCTCGAAGAGCGAACTGTGCAACCCTCACTCGATCAATTCCTTACGGTCGTGACCACGGCCGGAGGCAGTGTCGACAAGGTTGATGTCTGGGGCCGTCGTCGGCTCGCCTACGACATCGACAAGAAGTCCGAGGGGATCTACACCGTCGTAGACCTGGTCGCCGAGCCTGACACGGTCAAGGAGCTTGACCGCCAGCTCAACCTCAACGAAGCAGTGATGCGGACCAAGATCATGCGTCCGGACCAGCACTGACGTCGTACCGCGTCCAAGGCAGCACTGACGCCTGCCGCGCGTAGTTGCGGCCGCTGGCATCGCGGATGCCCTTCGAGTGTCTGAGGCGAGCGCTAACGTCATACCGTGTCCGAACTCTTACTAGAACCCGATTGACCGGGGGTACCCGATGGCAGCAGGCGACACCCAGATCACCGTGATAGGCAACCTCGTCGACGATCCACAGCTCCGCTACACCCCAACCGGGCAGGCGGTTGCCAACTTCCGGGTCGCCTCGACGCCCAGGTTCATGGACCGGCAGACCAACGAGTGGAAGGACGGCGACTCGCTCTTCCTCTCCTGCAACGTATGGCGGCAGGCTGCCGAGAACGTAGCCGAGAGCCTGCAGCGAGGAATGCGGGTCATCGTCTCCGGGCGGCTGCGCCAGCGGTCTTACGAGACCAAGGAAGGCGAGAAGCGGACCGTCTACGAGGTTGAGGTAGACGAGGTCGGTCCATCGCTGCGCAACGCGTCGGCCAAGGTCGTCAGGTCCAGCCGGGCCACGGGCGGCCAGGGTGGCGGTGGCGGCGGCGGTGGGTTCGGCGGCGGCTCCGGCGGTTCCGGTGGGTCGGGCGGCTACGGCAGCTCGGGCGGCGGAGGCGGCGGCGGTGGCCGGGCCAACGATGACCCTTGGAGCTCAGAGCCGGCGGATAGCGGGTTCAGCGACGAGCCGCCGTTCTAGCCCGAGCGAGTTGCCCCGTACCCGTTTTCTACCTAGCGGCCGGACTCCGGTTCGGCTGACACCCAGCCTCGCCTCGGCGAGGCAACGCTGGCCCCGCCCGCAGGCGGGGTAACACTAGCCCCGCGCAGGCGGGGTACCACCATCCCCGCGCAGGCGGGGCTCTGCTAAGGAGCACCACGATGGCGAAGCCACCAATCCGCAAGCCTAAGAAGAAGGTTTGCCTGTTCTGTCAGGAGAAGGTCGCGCGGGTCGACTATAAGGACACCGCGACGCTCCGCAAGTTCATCTCCGACCGCGGCAAGATCCGGGCGCGTCGGGTATCCGGCAACTGTACGAGGCACCAGCGCGACGTCGCGACGGCGATCAAGAACGCCCGCGAGATGGCCCTGCTGCCGTACACCAGCACGGCTCGCTGAGGCCGAGGGAGGAAGGGACACGATGAGCGGTTCACCGATGAAGCTCATCCTGACCCAGGAGGTAACAGGCCTGGGTTCCCCCGGTGACGTGGTCGAGGTCGCTGGCGGGTACGGGAGGAACTACCTGGTGCCTCGCGGGTTCGCAATGCGCTGGACCCGGGGCGCGGAGAAGCAGATCGAGCTGATCAAGCGCGCTCGGGCGGCCAGGGAGATCCGCAGCGCCGACGACGCGAAGGCGGCCGCCGAGCGGTTGCGCGGGATGAAGGTTCGGCTCCACACGCGGGCCGGCAGTGGCGGACGGCTGTTCGGCTCGGTGTCGACGTCGGACATTGCGGCCGCGGTCAAGAACGCGGGCGGTCCCGAGCTCGACCGCCGCAAGATCGAGATCGGTAACCCGATCAAGACCGTGGGGTCGCACCAGGTCGCGGTCAAGCTGCACCCAGAGGTCAGCGCGACGCTGGACGTCGAGATCATCGGCGCTTAGCCGGTCGCGGCGGTTAATCCGTCGAGCTTCAAGCAGTTAGGGGCATCTGACTACGGTCAGATGCCCCTAACTCGTTCCTGGCGTCCGTCGGTCCGGCTCGATCCGGTCCGGTCGGCTCCGCTAGACCGAACAACATCGGTGCCCCATCGGTGTCGTAGCTTCCCGGGAAGGAACGACACCGGGTAGGCACCGAGGCTGCTATCACGACACCAGATAGGCACCGGTGCTGTTGCTTCCCGGGAAGGAACCGCACCGGTGGGGCACCGGTGCTGCGAAGCCTGGTCTCGCGGACTCCAACATGACGATCCGGCCCAAAGCCCGTTCCGCTTGCAGCAGCAGAGTCCCGTAGCTGTCGTTCTGTCCCGGGAAGGAACTACAGTAGCGGGACTTCGGTGCAGTTCTGGCGACTGTAAGGGCCAGTTACTGTAGTTGCTTCCCAGGACGGAACTACAGCAGGAGTACTCCACTGTAGCTGGGGGCCGCAGCGAGGGCTCCTCGCCATAGTCGCTTCCGAAGGCGGAACTACAGCAACGGTAATTCGCTGGAGTTCCGCCATAAGGGAGTGCCGAGCCGGGCCGGGCGAGGGCGGGCAGGATGGGGCGGGCAGGCGAGGCCGATTTGGCTGGCGTGTCCGGTCAGGCTGCTCGCGGAGCCTCGGTGGGCGATAACAGCGCTTGGTAACCCGCCAGGCGCCTAGCTACCTCGGGGTCGAGTTCGGCCAGCAACCCCCATAGCTCAGCCAACCGCGCGACTATGCGGCTGGAGTCATCAGGTTCGATCACGACAGCCGCCTTCTCAGCATCTGCTGCCTCACTGTCCGCCGGAGCCGCGCCGTCTGCTGAAGCCGCACCATCTGCCGAAGCTTCATTGTCCGCCAGGGCCGCGCCGTCTGCTGGGGCCGCGCCGTCTGCCGGGGCCGCAGGCGCCGCACGACCTGCGGGCTGCACGCCTTCGAGTGTGCCTTCGGACGCTGAGCCTTGGGCATGTGCCGCACCTCTACTGGCCGCACCTCTACTGGCCGCACCAAATTTGGCCGCACCTCTACTGGCCGCACCGTTACGAGCACTACCTACGGGCTGCGCGCGTTCGGGAGCCGCGCCATCTGCGGGCATGCCGGCCTTCAGGGCGAGCTCGTCGATGGCCCGACCGATCTCCGCGATGCGCTGCTCTATCGAACACATGATCGAATCCTACCGATCGGTGCCGACAGTCCGCAGGCTAATCGCCCCGATTCCGGCGAGCGTTCTGGTGGCCAATCCGATGTATCAAAACGGCGGCACGGCGATCGTGTCGGCCCGGGCCTGGGACGCCGTAGGTCACTTCTGACGTGTGGATAACTTGACCTAGCGGTGGCGGTTTTCCAACTGGCTGAGTTTCTTTCACCCACACCTGGTGGACAGCATTACCGCAGGTGGATGCCCATTGCGTCGCACAAATCGGCCAGAATCCACAGGGTGATCCCCAGGTCGCGCACAGCCTGCACGGCGTGTCTGCACAAGCTATCCACAGGGATGTGCACAGCACGATTCGACGTCGGCCGGCTGTGGCTGAACACTGTCAGAGCGAATTGTCGTAGCCGTTCGATAGAACTGTTCTGGCTCGAACATCAAAAGGGGGTAGGGCCTTGTGAGTGTCGCCGAGATTGCACCGCGCGAGGACTTCGAGCGGACCCCGCCGCACGACATCCCCGCCGAGCAGTGTGTCCTCGGCGGAATGATGCTGTCCAAGGACGCGATCTCGGACGTTCTTGAGGTCATCAGCGCCAGCGATCACTACCGGCCCGCCCATCAGCTCGTGCACGAGGTGATCCTGGATCTGTACGGCCGGGGCGAGCCGGCCGACGCGATCACCGTTGCCGCCGAGCTCACCAAGCGCGGGGACATCGCCAAGGTGGGCGGCGCGCCTTATCTTCACACGCTCATCGCGTCCGTGCCCACGGCCGCGAACGCCGGCTACTACGCCCGGATCGTCAGGGAGCGGGCGATCTTGCGCCGGCTGGTCGAGGTCGGGACGAGGATCGTGCAGCTCGGCTACGCCGGAGACGCCGACGCCGATGAACTCGTAGACCGGGCCCAAGCCGAGGTTTATGGCGTCACCGAACGCCGGGCCGCCGATGACTACCTCCCGCTGTCGGACATCATGCACGGGGCACTGGAGGAGATCGAAGCGCTCAGCAACCGGGACGGCGGGATGACCGGCGTGCCGACCGGTTTTGCCGACCTGGACTCTCTGACCAACGGATTGCACGCGGGGCAAATGATCGTCGTCGCCGCGCGGCCCGCCATCGGCAAGAGCACCCTCGCGCTCGACTTCGCCCGGGCCGCCTCGATCAAGAGCGGCCTGGCCTCGGTCATCTTCAGCCTTGAGATGAGCCGCAACGAGATCACCATGCGGCTGCTCTCCGCCGAGGCTCGGGTAGCGCTGCACTCGATGCGAACCGGCCAGATGAACGAGGATGACTGGACCCGCCTGGCTCGCCGCATGGGTGAGGTCGCGAACGCCCCGATGTTCATCGATGACTCGCCGAACATGTCGATGATGGAGATCAGGGCGAAGTGCCGCCGGCTGAAACAGCAGCATGACCTGCGGCTGGTCATCATCGACTACCTCCAGCTAATGAGCTCGCCTAAGCGCGTCGAGAACCGCCAGCAGGAAGTCTCCGAGCTCTCGCGGTCGCTGAAGCTGCTCGCCAAGGAGCTGAACGTCCCGGTCATCGCGGTTGCTCAGCTCAACCGGGGACCCGAGCAGCGAACCGATAAGCGGCCGATGCTGTCCGATCTTCGCGAGAGCGGGTCAATCGAGCAGGACGCGGACGTCGTGATCCTGCTGCACCGGGAAGACGCCTACGAGCGCGAGTCCCCGCGCGCTGGTGAGGCGGACTTCATCGTCGCCAAGCACAGGAACGGGCCGACGACGACGGTGACGGTCGCGTTCCAGGGTCACTACAGCCGTTTCGTCGACATGGCCCGCATGTAGCCGTCGTGGTCAAGGTGGCGCTCAGGGCGGCTGAGCCGTGTGACGCTCGGCCTTGTCATCACGGGGTCGAATTCTTCGGTATCATCGGTGAGTCTCAGCAACCGAGACCGTGCGCTCGTAGCTCAACGGATAGAGCATCTGACTACGGATCAGAAGGTTGGGGGTTCGAGTCCCTCCGAGCGCGCCACGTCCTTGCAGGTCGGGATCACATCGTTGGCCACGAGCCCGGGCCGATACTGGTCAGCGCGGCTCATTGCCTATGCGCAGCCTGTGTGAGCGCGAGCGGAAGGCGATCGCGTTGACTAGGTTGCCGCGTATGTCGGGACGGTCGGCCTGTTCGAGGCACACGGATTCGAGTGCGTCCTGCCGACGACAGGACGAAGCGGTGGCAAACGACGTTGGCTTGTCTGCCGAAGACTCGCCTGATCAGGCTGACGGCTCGGCCGTGGTGCGCAGGAGAATCCCGGCTAAGGCCGGACTTCACAGATCCCAAGGTTGACAGTGCGGATCGGCACACCTTCAACCTTGCCCAATCGAGGACGGAAATTGTCCTCAATGCGTTCTAGCGTCACTGCCATGGAAAACGAGAGTTACGCCCGCGCTGACATCACTGACCTGTCTGACTACGTCTACCAGCGGACCCGGAGCAGGCTCGCCGGGCTCACCGACGACGAATACTTCTGGGAGCCGGTGCCCGGCTGCTGCACGATCCGCCGAACAGAGTCTGGTGACTGTCGTGCTGACGTTGCGGACCGGCCCGGCACCCTGCCCTTCACGACTATCGCCTGGCGGCTGTGGCACCTGATCGAAACCTACGGAGGGAAACGGAATCCGCAGTGGCTGGGAGTGGAGAGAGCGCCCGGCGGGTTTGAGATGGATGACCCAGCACCGCCAACGGCAGCGGAAGCCATTGCCGTCTTGGCACGAGCGCATCATTTCTGGCAGGACCTGCTCCAGGAACTGCCCGCAGCTTCCTGGTGGGAACCGCTGGGTCCCATCGCTCACGAATACGCCGAAAGTTCCAAGGCCGCTCTCGTGCTCCACCAACTCGACGAACAGATCCACCACGGCGCTGAACTCGGCGTCCTGCGTGACCTGTACCTACATGACCCCGCCAAATCCGATCGGCCCGATCACGGGTCTTAGTTGATGTCGAACTCGTTGCCTTCTGGGTCTCGCATTGCGACTGCGTAGTGACCATCGTCTTCTTCGTCGTCCTCGTCCGCGGAGGGGTCGACCATTGTGGCGCCGAGTTCAACCAGCCGTGCAGCTGCGGCGATTACTTGTTGCTTGCGGAGCAAGAACGGGATCGACCGGTCGCCGCCGCCCGCGTTGATGTCGAAGTGGAGTCGGTTCGTGATCGTCTTGCGGTCCGGCACGACCTGGAACCAGATGTTGGGGCCGTTGCCCTCAGGATCGCTGATTCGGTCCAGCACCTTGCTTCGATACATCTCGGGCACGCCCAGGTCGCGCTGGTAGTCCTCCCAACTGGCAAATCCCTTCGGAGGCGGTGCGGGCACATAGCCCAGGGCGGCGGCCCAGAAGCGAGCCTGCGGCTCCGGATCGATGCAGTTGATCACGAGTTGATAGCGAACAGCCACGAGGTCTCCCAACAGATCAAAGAGCTTGGTTACTAGATGCGCGCACCCAGACCGGGTCGCGCGGCAAGTATGCCGTCTGCCACTGACACTCTTAGGAAGCCGAGTCCGGTAGGAAGCCGAGTCCGGCGAAGACGACGCGGACTCAAAGGCCGGTCAATCTCGGTTGCGGCGGTAAGCGGCGGTCGGTCACCCTGGGCACGTGCTTGACCCTGACCTTGTGCTCGATGCCGCCGCACGCGAGCGCCTCGTGGATCGGTTCGGTCCAGGCACGCAGCAATGGTGCGACACCTTGCCGGAATTGGTCGCCAAGTGTTGCTCGTACTGGGACCTGGAGCTGGATGAGGCGCTGTCCGGCGGTACATCTCGTGTCTTCCTCGGGCGTCAGCACCAGAGCCGCGCAGTGGTACTGAAACTGACGCCGGACCTGTCAGTGGCCGACACCGAGGCCGCTGCCCTGCGCGCATGGGCCGCCAACCCGCACTGTGCTGACCTGCTCGACGCCCACGCCGAGACGGGAGCGCTGCTTCTGGAGAAGCTAGAGCCCGGAATCAAGCTCAGCGACCAAGCCGGGCTCCCGTCATTGGCAGACCTTGCCGAATTGCTGATCAGCTTGCGGGCCGCAGACCCAAAGGGCCTGCACCGGCTGCCCGCATTGGCTCAGCGAGTGGACTTCCTGTTCACGCTGATCGGACGGCGGCTTGGCCACCCGCGGGTCAGCGCTCTGGTCACATCGGGCATGGCAGCCCGCGGGCACCGCCTGGCCCAGAAGCTGGCCGTCGGCGGAGATACCGGACTTGTGCACGGAGATCTGCACCCGGCAAACGTGCTCACAGCCGGGTCAGATCGCGGACTGGTCGTTATCGACCCCCGGCCATGCTTCGGCGACCGAACCTTCGATGCGGTCGACTGGGCGCTAGGGCGGGCCGCGACGGTGAATGAAGTTACCAGCCGCATTCAGCAGTTGTGCGCGCACATGCCAGGCCTGGACGGCGACCGGCTGCGGTACTGGTGCCAGGCCACCGCTGTGATCGTCGCCGTTCAGCGCCTATACCGACGACCACCAGACGACGCCACGAAGCTTCTTCTCCAGCTAGCCGTGGCTAGTTAGGCCTCGCAGTCGCTGCACCTGGCCGGGGACATGCGACAGCGCTGACCCGCAGCGGTTGTCCTGGCAGCGCCGCCGGGTCAGCGCTGTTGCCAGGTCCCGGGCAGCCGCGACAGCGTTGACCCGCCACCGCTGCTGGCCGCCCGCGCCGCAGGCAAGCCGGGCGTTCACCCGCAGCTCACCGCTAGCACTGGTCAGCCGGCCTCGCCGGACAGGTCCTTGTCTTCCATTTCCCAGGCGTGATCCATCGTGTGGAAGGCGGAGTGGCGAACGAGGAACGCCAGCGTCCAGGACCGCATCGGCCGCGTGACCTCGCCGCGCTGGTAGGCGCGCTGGTAGGCGCGCATCGCGTCGACGTAGTCGGACCGGTAAGGCTGTAGGGCACCCGGTTCGAGCGCCCCGCGCTCCGGGATTTTCAGGCCGACCTTCTTCGCGAAGTCCTCGCTCTCGACGCGGACCGTGTGGCGGATGATCGTGTCCCGGTCGCGTCCGCCGCCCCGAGGGCCTCGGCGCATCTCAGGCGAGACCCGCGCGGCCACGTCGTCGAAGTACTCCCAGCACGCCTGAAGGATCGTGAGCTTGCGCTCAAGCTCGGCCGCATCCATGGGTTCGGACTCGAAGGAGCTTGGCGAGAACGAAATCGCCCAGAAGTCGACCGATCCCGTCCCTACGCGGTCTTCGACGACGTCGAGGTCACCCGCGTCGTCGAACTCATGCTCAAGGCCCGCTCGGACGGCGATCGGCCGATAGCGCTCGCGGTAGGCCGCGAACGTCTCGAACGCGTCGTCGGCGGTCTTCGCGCCCCGGCTCCAGCCCGGCCAGTCGATCGCGTAAGCGACGAACTTCTTCGCTTTCGGGCCCCGTTCCTGAACTACGCGGATCGGCATGTTTCACCTCCGCGGTCAGCCTACGAGAGGTTCCGGACATTTAGCGTCCTGATCCGTCCGGATCGCGAGCAGACGATTAGCCGGGATCAGAGTGATCAGGAATCAAGAAGCAGTCGCTCGTCGACCGTCGGCATACTCCTGTTCAGAGCAAATAAGCACGAGCAACCAACAGACGAAGGAGTAACCATGAGCACCACTCAGGGAATCAAGACCGTCCTGCACCCGGTGTCCGACCTGGAGAAGGCCAAGGCGGTGTACACCGCTTTGCTCGGCCTGGAGCCGCAGGCCGACGCGCCCTACTACGTTGGTTACGACGCTGAGGGACAGCAGATCGGTCTCGTGCCGGGCGGCGGGCAGAACATGTCCGGGCCGGTGGCCTACTGGCACGTGGCCGACATCGAGGCGAAGCTGGCCGAGGTAACCGCCGCGGGCGCCACGGTGAAGGACCCGGTGCGCGATGTCGGCAACGGCCGGCTAGTCGCCACCTTCACCGACCCAGACGGCAACGTTCTCGGCGTCCTTCAGGACCCAGCGAACTAAGCCAGTCCGGAAAAGCCCGGAAAAGAACAGAGCCAGCAGACGGAGACACGATGAGCACGGACACCCAGTCGCCCAAGGAACACGGGATACACGCGGCCGACATCCACGACTTGATCCGCGTGCACGGCGCCCGCGTGAACAACCTCAAGGACGTCAGCCTCGAGATCCCGAAGCGGCGGCTGACCGTGTTCACCGGTGTCTCCGGCTCTGGCAAGAGCTCGCTGGTCTTCGACACGATCGCCGCTGAGTCGCAGCGCCTGATCAACGAGACCTACAGCGCCTTCCTGCAAGGCTTCATGCAGACGCTCGCCCGGCCTGAGGTCGATGTACTCGACGGGCTGACGACCGCGATCATCGTGGACCAGCAGCGGATGGGGGCCGATCCCCGCTCGACCGTCGGCACCGCGACCGACGCGAACGCGATGCTCCGGATCCTGTTCAGCCGCCTCGGGAAACCACACATAGGCTCCCCGAATGCTTTCTCCTTCAATGTTCCTTCAGTTAAGGCGAGCGGTGCCATCACGGTAGAACGCGGTGCGGGCAAGACCAAGGCCGTCAAGGCGACCTTCAGCCGGACCGGCGGCATGTGCCCTCGCTGCGAGGGCCGGGGCTCGGTCACCGACATCGACCTCACCCAGCTCTTCGACGACTCCAAGTCGCTGTCCGACGGCGCCCTGACGATCCCCGGCTACACGGCGGGCGGCTGGAACTACCGGCTCTACGCGTCGTCCGGCTTCGTCAACCCGGACAAGCCGATCCGCAGCTATACCAAGAGGGAGCTAAGCGACTTCCTGCACCACGAGCCGGTCCGGATGAAGATCGAGGGCATCAACATGACCTACGAGGGGCTAATCCCTCGGATCCAGAAGTCGTACCTGTCCAAGGACAAGGAGGCGATGCAGCCCCACATCCGCGCGTTCGTGGACCGGGCGGTCACCTTTACCACCTGTCCGGACTGCGACGGCACCCGGCTCAGCGAGGGAGCCAGAAGCTCCAAGATCAACGGCGTCAGCATCGCCGACGCCTGCAAGATGCAGATCAGCGACCTGGCCGAGTGGATCCGCGGCCTGAACGAGCCATCGGTTGCCCCGCTACTGACGGCGCTTAAGAACACCCTGGACTCGTTCGTCGACATCGGCCTGGGCTATCTGAGCCTGGACCGGCCGTCAGGGACGCTCTCGGGCGGCGAGGCCCAGCGCACCAAGATGATCCGCCACCTCGGCTCCTCGCTCACCGACGTCACCTACGTCTTCGACGAGCCGACGATCGGGCTGCACCCGCACGACATCCAGCGGATGAACGAGCTGCTGCTCCAGCTCCGCGACAAGGGCAACACGGTCCTGGTCGTCGAGCACAAGCCAGAGATGATCGCGATCGGTGACCATGTCGTCGACCTGGGTCCCGGCGCCGGCATAGCGGGCGGCACGATCTGCTTCGAGGGCACCGTCGACGGCCTCCGGGCCAGCGGCACCCGGACAGGGAAGCACCTGGACGACCGGGCCCGCCTGAAGGACGACGTACGCAAGTCGAAGACAGCGCTCGAGGTACGCGGCGCCGGCCTGCACAACCTGCGGGACGTCGACGTCGACATCCCGCTGGGCGTGCTCGTCGTCATCACCGGCGTCGCGGGCTCGGGCAAGAGTTCCCTGATCGACGGCTCGGTCGCTAGGCGCGAGGGCGTCGTGACCGTTGACCAGACCTCCATCCGAGGCTCTCGGCGCAGCAACCCGGCCACCTACACCGGGCTGCTCGACCCGATCCGCGCCGCGTTCGCGAAGGCCAACGGCACCAAGCCGGCCCTGTTCAGCGCCAACTCGGAAGGCGCGTGCCCGAACTGCAACGGAGCCGGGGTCATCTACACCGATCTGGCGATCATGACCAGCGTCGCCAGCACCTGCGAGGAATGCGAAGGAAAGCGGTTCGACGCGTCGGTGCTGGAGTACCACCTGGGCGGCCGCGACATCAGCGAGGTCCTGGCGATGTCCGTCGAGGAGGCCAGGGAGTTCTTCGGCGACGGCAGCGACGGTGACGGCGAGGCGCGCACTCCAGCCGCGCACGCCATCCTGGGCCGGCTCGCCGACGTCGGGCTCGGCTACCTGAGCCTCGGCCAGCCGCTCACCACGCTGTCCGGCGGTGAGCGGCAGCGGCTCAAGCTGGCCACCCACATGGGCCAGAAGGGTGGTGTCTACATCCTGGACGAGCCCACCACCGGCCTGCATCTAGCCGACGTCGAGCACCTGCTCGGCCTGCTCGACCGGCTCGTCGACTCCGGTAAGTCGGTCATCGTGATCGAGCATCACCAGGCCGTGATGGCGCACGCCGACTGGATCATCGACCTCGGTCCAGGGGCCGGTCACGACGGCGGCCGGATCGTCTTCGAGGGAACTCCGGCCGACCTCGTAGCCGCCCGCTCCACGCTCACCGGCCAGCACCTCGCCGACTACGTCGCCGACTGATCAAGCGGCTCAAGGCCGCCGCGGTCGGAACCGGGGTCGGCCAGCACGGGCAGCGCCGCCAGCAGCGGAACGGCGTGAGTCGCGAGCTCGAAATACAGACGGTCTACTTCGACTCCGATCGACTCATAACCCACCGCGTCGGCGGCCGCGAGAGTTGATCCGGCTCCGGCGAACGGGTCAAGCACCGTGCCTTCGCCAAACGGCAGCATCGCCCGCACCACGGCGCGCAGGAAGCTCTGCGGCTTCAGGCTGGGATGCGGCGCGATGTTCCGCTCGATCTTCCCCGTCGGATGTGACCTGATCACGTCGCCGAAAGGCTGGTCAGGCGAGATCCGCCGCAGGCCGCCGGTCTTCCACTTCCTGAGGTTGTCGGCCACGGTCTTGGCCTCGATGGGCTCCCGGTAAAGCAGCCAGGGTTCCCACTGAGCGCGCGGCATGACGCTCACATCATCGAATTCCTCGTGCGCTCCCTTAGGCCGGTCGCCGCCGCGCATCGTCATGACCAGCCGTACGATCTCACCGCGCCGGTCGAGGCCGGCTTCGCCGAGCGCCTGTGACACGAAAGGCGAGACGAGCGGGTTGGAAGCGACCAGCACATGCGCGCCGGGAACGAGTTTCGGCCGCAGCGCCCGCGCCCAGTTAAGGAAAAAGACCGAAAGATACTCAAGATCGTCTTTCGTCAGGACCGTAAACCGCGGCAATGGGGACCGCTGGTGGCCGTCGTAGGACGGCGGGATCCGCCATACGCCACCCCGGCCCGACCTGAGCTTGGCCTTCTGCTTGCTCGAATACTCGACCAGGCCGTAGGGCGGGTCGGTGACGACGGCGTGGATCGACCGATCAGCCCGTCCGGGCAGCCACGATAGGCAGTCATCGAGCACCATAGTTGCCTGGCGATAACTAAAGATGTCGGTCACTGAACCAGCATGGATCATTAACGAGTCGTGGCCCCGCAAGTACTGGTCTAACCTCTGGTTTGTGGCTCGAGACGAACGCGGAGTGACGCCGCAGAGCGAAGACTTCTCCGCCTGGTACAACGAATTGGTCTTCAAGGCGGAGCTTGTCGACCGCGGCCCGGCCAAGGGCACCATGGTCATCCGCCCGTACGGATATCGGCTCTGGGAGTTGCTCCAGGCCGATCTGGACCGGCGGATCAAGGAGACCGGCCACCAGAACGCGTACTTCCCGCTGCTCATCCCGCAGAGCTACCTGCAGCGGGAGGCCGAACACGTCGAGGGCTTCGCCCCGGAACTCGCCGTCGTGACCCACGCGGGCGGAAAGCAGTTGGAAGAGCCGCTCATCGTCCGGCCCACCTCAGAGACGGTCATCGGCGAGTTCATGGCCAAGTGGATCAGCTCGCACCGCGATCTGCCGATGCTGCTCAACCAGTGGGCGAACGTGGTCCGCTGGGAGATGCGGCCGCGAATGTTCCTGCGCACGACCGAGTTCCTCTGGCAGGAAGGCCACACCGCGCACGCCGACGAAGCCGACGCGATGGCCGAGACCATGCTCGCGCTGCAGGTGATCTACGCGCGCACCGCCCGCGAACTGGCCGCGATGCCGGTAATCGAGGGCGAGAAGACGCCGGGCGAGCGTTTCGCTGGTGCCGTCCGTACGTTCACGATCGAAGGCATGATGCGAGACGGGCGGGCGCTTCAGGCCGGTACATCCCATTATATGGGTGAAAATTTTGCGAAGGCTTTTAACATTCAGTACACGGGTGACGACGGGCAACTCGCTTTTGCCCACACCGTGTCCTGGGGGATGAGCACCCGCTTGATCGGCGGAGTGATCATGACTCACGGCGACGACAAGGGGCTGGTCCTGCCGCCCAGGATCGCGCCGTACCAGGTAGTGATCGTGCCAATCGGCCGCGGCGACCAGGCCGCCGAGGTCATCGAGGCCGCGACGGCTCTGGCCCAGCGGCTGGCCGGTGCGGGCGTTCGGGTCCACGTCGACAGCCGGCCCCAGCTCTCGCCCGGCTTCAAGTTCAACGACTGGGAACTGCGCGGTGTCCCGATCCGCCTGGAACTCGGCCCCCGCGACCTCGCGGCCGGCAGCGCGATGATGGCCCTGCGGCTCGGCGGCGTGAAGGAGCCGATCTCGCTCGACGGGGCGCCGGCCAGGCTGGCCGACGAACTAGAGGCCTTCCAGGACTTCCTGTTCGAGCGGGCCACCACGTTCCGTGACGGTCACACGACCACCACCGACGAGTGGGACGACTTCGCCAAGGCGGTCACGACCGGCTGGGCTCGCGCACTGCACTGCGGCACGCGCGAGTGCGAGGAGGAGATCAAGGCCGCGACCGGCGCGACCGCCCGCTGCATCCCGCTCGAAGGCGAGCCAGAGGCCGGTCCATGCATCCGCTGCGGAGCCCCCTCCGCCTACAACAAACGACTAATCTTCGCCCGCGCCTACTAGCCCCCGCAGCAGCACCAGAGTGCCATCGGTGCGGGAAGGCCTCCGGCTCCAACAGCACCGTTGCCTCCCTGAGGTTGCTATCACAACACCAGGGAGGCAACGGTGTTGCTGTCGCTTGGTCGACGACACCAGGGGGCTACGGGGTTGTGCTTGGGTTGGCGTGGTTGACCCCTGCGGGAGTCTGGCGGATCATGTTCGGCGTGCGGGAGAAATAGCAGCGAAGCGGCGAGAACGCGGCTGCTGGCGGATCGACGGGTTCGGCACGTGCTGCTGGCGCTGGTCGCGTCGGGAGTCGCGGATGGGTTTCTGCCGGTCGCATTAAGCTTCGCTGTCTTGCGGGTCACTGGCTCGACCGGTCGGCTCGGGCTGGTCCTGGCCACCCAGAGCATCCTGGGCCTGCTCCTTACGCTGGCAGGCGGGCTCGCTGGCGATCGTTTTGCCCGTAAGCGGGTCTTGACCGCATCGCTGAGCGCGCGCCTGGCGGTCGCGGTCGTGCTCGCGGCGACGCTGCTGACCGGCAGCGCCTCCTTCGCGCTGCTTATCGTGATGTCGGGTATCTATGGCTGCGCGGATGGCTTCTACGGCCCTGCGAGCACGGCCATGCTGCCCGAGGTGGTTCCGCGCGATCAGCTTGCGCGGGCGAATGCGCTGGTCGGCGGGTCGACATCGGCGCTGCGGGTGGCGGCGCCCGGTGCCGCTGGCGTCGTCGTGGCGGGGCTAGGGACTGGAGCGGCGTTCGTGGTTCAGGCCGCGATCTTGGCGACTGCGGTTGGGTGTCTGGCCGTGGTCCGGCCTTCGGCCGGGCCACGGCCTGCTGAGGCAAGGTCACCTGGTCCGCTGGCCCAGCTGCGGGCGGGCTGGAAAGAGTTCGTCCGCATTCGCTGGCTCTGGTTGCTGACCAGCCAGTGGACAGCTTTCTCCCTAATAGTTCTTTCGCCCTTGGCCGTGCTTGGTCCGGCTATCGCGCTGCGAGATCTGGGCGGCCCGGCGTCGTGGGGGCTCATCAACAGTTGCCTTGCGTTCGGTGCGATCGGCGGGCAGGTCGTCGCGGGACGAATCACGGCACCTCGCCGTCCGGCGCTCGTCGTCGTGTGCCTCGTGCCGGTGATTGCCGGGGAGGCGCTGGCGCTGGGGCTTGGCGCGTCGCTAGCCGTGGTCGCGCTGGCTACGGTCGGGGCGGGGGCCGCCTTCGGGTTCCAGACGGTGCTCTTTGCGACCGCGATGCAGACGGCCGTTCAACCTGCAATGTTGTCGCGAGTCGCGGCTATTGACCTGCTTGGATCGGAAGGAGGGCAGCCGGTCGGGTACGCCCTGGCCGGGCCGATCGGAGCGGCCGCCGGGGCGCACCTGGTGCTGGTGACCGGGGCCGTTGTCATGTTCGCCGGATCGGTGGCGTTCGCGTTCCTGCCGTCGCTGCGGGCGCAGATTCCCGGTGACCCATGGCAACCGACCTGACCAAAGGTGGCGTTCTGATGGTCATGAGGACAGGCCAGGAGTTCGAGGACTTTGTGCGCGAACGGTCCGCGGCCCTGCTGCGCACCGCCTATGCGCTGGTCGGCGATTACGGTCATGCCGAAGACCTGCTGCAGACGGCGCTGTTGCGCACAGCGCGGCGATGGACCGCGGCTCGGGACGCGCCCGAAGCCTACGCCCGGCGGGTGCTGGTGAACCTGTGCCGGGATCGGGTGCGCTGGCTGCGGCGGCGCCCACCGGAAAGCGCACTGACGGAGGGAGTCGAGCCGGCTGACAGGCAGCCTCAGCCGGCTGCCCAGGTAGACGAGCAAAGGTATGTGGTTCAAGCGCTGATGGGGCTGCCCGCCGGTCAGCGTCAGGTGGTGGTGCTGCGGTTCTTGGAAGATCTCTCGGTAGCCGAGACCGCAGACCTGCTCGGGATTTCGACCGGGACGGTGAAGTCGTATACCTCCCGGGCGCTGTCCAGTCTTCGCATCAATCTCAACGACAATTCCGCGGTCTCAACGCAATCCCCCGCAGTCTTTGGCTGCGACGCACCGGAGGTATTTCATGCTCACTGAGGATCAGCTCGCCGATCGGCTGCGAAGCCGGCTGCGCCACGAACTGGCGGCCGTCGAGCCCCGCACCGACCTGGTCGATGACCTGCGTCGCCGGCACGCGCGCCGGACAGTGGCCACGCGGATCAGCCTTGTGGCTGTGCCGACGGTGGCTGCTGCGGCCGCCGTAGCCATGGTCGTGTCGGGTGGCGGCAATGTCGTGGCGCCGGCCGCCAAGTCCTCGCCGACCAAGCCGGTGGTGCTCACGGCGGCGATGGTGAAGCGGGTCGCCAGCGAATCGCGGCTGGCGCTGGCTCACTCGGGCCGCGCCACGATCACTTACCGGATGACCGACAACGGCGTCCTGAACGGCACCGGCACCGATCGCATCACGTTCGACGGGAAGAACTGGAACGACTCCTTCTCCGAGACCGCCCCGGCCAGCGGCGGCCAGCCGGCTCACACCCAGGGCGCGATCAACCGGGTCGTGAACGGGCAGCTCTACCTGTACATCGCGGGGCCGGACAACAAGGTGCGGTGGTACCACGACACCAACCCGGCCGGACACCCCAGCGTGCAGTTCTCTGACCCGAGGAAGCTGTTCGGCCTGCTGAGCCCGACCGCTGGGTTCAGGGTCATCGGCCACGACGTCGTTAGCGGCGCGCGGCTGACCGAGCTGCGGGCAACGACGCCGCCCCGGACGCGGCTGCTCAGCACGCTGCCGGACGTGGATCCTGGTGCGCAGGTGAAGTCCCTGGTCATCTGGGTGGACCGGCATCAGGTCGTGCACCAGATGTCGATCACCACGAAGCACGCCAGCAGTTCGGAGCCGCTTTACCTCAAGAAGATCAAGCGAGGGTCGGGGTACGGCCTTGAGGTCGTCGTGCCCAGCAGGAAATTCCTGCCGGAGGCCAATGCCATGGCCAAGAGGCTGGGCAAGCACTACCACGTGACGGTCGGCATCGACCCCAAGGTGGCAAGCAAGATCACTCACCATTCTGTCGTCACGACGATCTCGATAGCGTTCAGCGGTTTCGGCCAGCCGCAGGTCATCTCCGTGCCTGCCCACGCGGTCCCGCAGTTCGGCCGGGGCTGATCTTCTTAGCAGTTAGTGCAGGTCATGCAGGTCATGCAGGTCATGCAGGTCATGCAGGTCGTGCAGGTCGTGCAGGCCGTTCGCGCTGGAGGTAGCCCCAGCGCGGACGGCCTGTCCTGTTTGTCGGCGCCGCAGCAAGGTCAGAGCTGCGGCCGATGGTGCAATTGGTAATTGTGGTGACGTCGTTACCCGCTTGGGTGAGGTCGCGCCGGGTGATTTACCTTGGCGCACCCGGTGAATCTGCAGATTCACCCTTGAAAAACCCGGTGGATCTGCAGATTCACCCGGTCGAGAAAATGAGCGTGAAGGCAGGAATGTGACTAATGGTTTGTTTGGGGTCTGTGTGACGCGGGTGGCGAGGCGGGCCGGCGGTCGTTGCCAACGGATTCGAGCGGCGGGTCCAGCGGCTGATGGTGCGGGCGGGTCAGGTTGGTGGCGGGCGGTGGCCGACCACGGCGCGCAAGCCAGTTGGCATCGTCTCGGTGCCGAATGAGGAACGGACTTCGACCTCGACGCCGTGGTCTCGCATCAGCGCCGGCACCAGCGAAGTATCGATCAGCACGTTCTCGTGGTGCTCATCGTCGCGCCGCCAGGAGCCGTCCGGGTTGGCAACGAAGGTCGTGATCTCGCGGACGAACAGGTCTGGCCTTGGCGTCGAGAACCGGGTGATGATCGCCCAGTCCTGGCCGACATCGGAGTAGTTCGGGTTGTTCTGCCTGGCCAGGCCCCACTCCAGGTCGCAGAGATCAAGGGCCACCATCCCGCCGGGCCGCAGCGCATCGGCTATCGCGGCCAGCGCTCGGTCGATAGACGCGGCGTCCGGCAGGTAATTGAGCGGATGCCCGATCGCGACGATCGCGTCGGCCTGCGGGAGCGGGTCATCGGGCAGGGCGAGCAGGTGCAACTCCGGCCCCGGCCCGCCTGGCGCCGCCTCGTCCAGGAAATCCCGGGCTACCGCCAGCATCCCGGCCGATGCGTCGGTGGCGATAACCTGGTGGCCGGCCCCTCCGCACAGGCAGATCCCCTGGCCAGGCTCTGGGCGGATCTAGACGACAGTTTCGGCAGCTGACCGGGACAGCAGCCGCGAAAGGCTGTCCTTGATCGACGGACGGGACCCGAATACCAGCAGGAACACGGCCTCCCGAGCCAGTCGCTGCGCGGGTGAGTCGGTCAGCACGGACCGGCTTCCGGCGGCGACCACGAGCGCCGCCGCGGCCCGGACCGCTAGCTCGGCGGTCGCGGCCCTAGCGAAAGGCATCGTCTCAGCGGTCCCGGCATCCAGATCGGCCCGGGCCTTGACCAGCTGATCGTCGAGTGGACTGGGCCCGATCAAGGCGCAGCAGCGAGCGATCAGCCCGAGCGACAGCGAGCCGTTCGATCGCAGGCTGGAGGCATCGACTTCCTGCCACTGCTCAAGCGGCATCGCGATCGTGATCTGGTCGGCCGGGACGAAGCAGCCGCGGAAATCCGCTCGCACCGTCCGGCTGGCCATGGCCGCCACCATGTCCAGCGGCTCGACCGACAACGTCGAGCTAGCCGACGCGTCGATCAGCCCCCAGACCACGTTCCCGTCGGGGTCGCGGCCGGCCGCGTGCAGCGTGTCGATCAGCCCCCAGCCGGTCACCCACGGCGAGAACCCCTCGTACACGTACCCGCCCTCGACCGGCTGGGCTCGCAGCATCGGCGGCCCTGGGATTGCTCCGGCCAGCGCCAGGCCGGCCCGGCGCTCGCCCCGGCACAGCGGTCCGAGCCACTTGTCCCGCAGGTCAGCGTTGCCGCTGGCGGCGACCGAGCGCACCGCACCGTGATGCTGCAACCAGACGAACGCGGTCGACAGGCACCCGCTGGCCAGGATCTCGATCACCCGGCTGGCGGTCGCGTGGTCGGCGCCGAGTCCGCCGGCCTCGGGCGGGCCCGACAGCCCGTACAGTCCGTGCGCGGCGAGCGCGTCCAGGTGGCTAGCCGGAATGTGCCCGGTCCGCTCGACCTCCATCGCAGCGGGCAGCAGAACCTCGTCCGCCAACTCGGTCGCGGTGCGCAGAACCTGGTCGCTCATCAACCCCCCAAGAGCAGTTAAAGCTCGATCAAGCCGGCGGTGGTCGGCCGGAAGCCGCACGCTCCGAAGTAGAACGCGCCCAGGTCCTCGTCGAAGTCCACGTGCAGGTACCCGCATCCGGCGGCCCTCGCGCCCTCCCGGGCCCGATCGACGAGCGCGGTGCCGACGCCCCGACCGCGAGCGCTGGCCGCGACCATCGTGTCCTGCAGCCACGCGTGCACCAGGCCATCCCACAGCACGTTCACGAACCCGACGAGTTTCCTGCCCTCCCCGCCCTCCCGCGCGACCACCCAGCCGAGGCTGTGCCGCCCGGTCAGCTCGACCCAGTTCCATTCCGACTCGTCGTACAGCCCGGTCTGGAACGCTTCGGCGTGCAGCGCATTGACCTCTTCATTGGTGAACGGGCCGCGCCAGGCCAGGGTTACCGCCATCAGAAAATTCTCTTTCAGCTTGAAAGCATCGCTCAGGCTCTATGCCTACAGGCGAATAGGACTCGACTTGATTCGTCGCTCACCGGGCCGCCGTCGAGGTCGGCCGTCTCCAGCACGTCGAAGTGGACCGACAGCGCATCAGCGATCTTGTCCAGGGCCACCGCCAGCTCAAGGATCGTCTCGTGATGCAGCCGGAACATGTCGTCCTCACCCAGCCGCTCGAAGATCTGCACGTCCCAGATCGAGACGTCACCCTCGCCGGGCGTGATGTTCATGATCAGCGTGTTCCCGCCGAAGTCCTGCACGTAGGGCTGCTGGTGCCCGAGCCCGCGCAACCGGCCGAGCGTGTTCACGTCGAAGATGAACAAGCCGCCCTCGACCAGGTGCTCGTGCGCTCGCTCGAACAGTTCAAGCCAGCTCTCGAACCGCGGCAAGTGGTTCAGCGTGTCGAACATGCAGATCGCCACGTCGAAGCGTTCGTCGAGCGAGAACTTGGTCATGTCGGACTGGACCAGCGTCGTGTGCGGCAGATTCCTGGCGGTGGCGTAGGACAGCATCTCCGGCGACTGGTCGACGCCGGTCAGGTTCAGGTCACCGGCGAGTCCGGCTAGCAGAGCGCCAGTGCCGCAGCCGAACTCAAGAACGGACGTAGCCGTCGGCAGATACTTGGTAATGCGCTCGCGGACCTGATCGATGTCCTCGGTCCGGTCCCCCATGATTTCGTCATAAAATAGCGCAAATTTAGCATAGTTAAGCATGCAATCAATCCTGCCAGTTGCTCACCCGTGCGCGTGAACGCGGCGGGGCCGGGCGGGTGGGGTACACCTAGGTCGCCCAGAGAAAAATTGGCGCACATCCTAGATACGATATATCTTGAGTACGTGGACCTCACCAAGCATGGGAGTCATGATGTCGGCACCACCGCGTAATGACGGGCTGACCCGCAAGGAAGAGATGAACGTCTCGGCCGCCGCGATGTCCGAGGTGCCCTGGGTGCCAGCGGCCACTGTCGGAGCGGTCGTTGCCGGCGCTGACCTCGTACTGCACGTAGCGACCGGGCACATCGGCTTGGGCACAGTAGGCACTGCGGCATCGGCGGGCACGGTCGCGCTGTTCGCCGTGGCTGGCGGCGGCGTGATGTTGCGCAACCGCAGCAGCCGCGCGCTGCGCTGGGCCCGCCGGAACCCGTGGCGGTTCGCCCTGATGCCCGGCGTCGCGACGGCGGCCATCGTGTTCGTGCTGTCGGTCGTGCTCGGCAGCGGCGGCCTGTTCGGCGACATCTTTACCTCGCTGTGGCACGGCGCCATCGCCTACGGCATCACCGGCGGCGTCGGCACGGTCTTCGGCCAGCGCGACAAGCGGTGAATTGGCTG
>DATNFM010000280.1:0-17467 GCA_035606435.1 Streptosporangiaceae bacterium
GGTTTCATGATCGGGAAGACTTTCCGCCTGGCGGAGAGTTGACCGCGGAAAAGCGCGGCAAACACTCCCCGACACGGAAACTCTCCCCCAGGAACCGGGCATACCGGACGGAATTTCATGATCAGGGAGAGTTTCCGCCACCCGCGCGGCAAACTCTTCCCGATCCGGGCCGCCCCGCCGGCCACATCAGCGCCACCCGCCCCACCGAGCGGTCCCGACCCCGCCCCGCCACCACGAACGACACGCCCACGAGTGATAAACGGCAGGCTCTTAGTACCGAACCGGACGGGCAGACTCGGCCAAACGTCTTAGCGACGGAGACGGCGTTGCTCCGCCTTGCATTTGGTTGGGGTGGTCGTTGCTGCGGGGGTATTGCGTCGAGTAAGTGGCAGTAGACGCCGCAGGCCGCAGGTGGCAACTTGCCACCTGCGGCCTGGTGATCGCCGATCGGCTCAGGGCGAGGAGGGGTGCGGGCAAGCCAGGACCGGCGATCACGTCTGTTAGTGCTGAGGCGAGGCTGAGCCGTTGGAAGTCTGGGGCGACGATGAGCCATTAGCGTGCGGACAAGACGCTGGACGAGACGCCGAGCTTTTGCATTGCGGTCGCAACGCTGAACCTCTAGGCGCGACGAGTGTGGCCGAACCGTCAGCTGTCGCCAGTGAAGCCGACCCGTTGACCCGCAGACCGGTATCCGATCCATTGACATGCGGTAGTGAATCCGCACGATCAGCCGCCGCCGACGAAACGGCGCCGTTGGCCGCCGGAAGCGGGGCGGAACCGTTCGAGGCTGCGACCGAGGCTGAGCCGTTAGCCGCCGGAAGCGGAACTGAGCCATTGACGGCATGAAACTCGCCTGAACCGTTAGCCACCGGCAAAGGGGACGAGCCGTTGGCCACCGGGAGCGGGGACGAGCCGTTGGCCACCGGGAGCGGGGACGAACCATTAGCCACCGGGAGCGGGGCTGCTGCTTCCGGGCCGGCGTGCGGGGGCGAGCCGTCGGCCCGTGCGTGGGCGGGGCGCTTGCGGGGTTCGATGAGGCCGGCTTCGGTCTTGATCGCGGTTACGCCGAAGTAGTCGCCGCCCTTGTGGCGAGGGTTGTCCGTGCCCCAATGCCGCACACGGGACTGCGGGACCAGCAGCGGGATGTGCTTGGAGCAGTGGATATACGCCTCGGTGACGTGGATCAGCACCCACTGGACGGGCTTCTTGCCGGCGTTCTCGCTCTCGTCGATCTCGATGTTGAACTCCAGCATGTGCGCGGGCGGAACGATGCTGGCGTCACCATTGACGTGCAGCCCGATGAGATCCCGGCTGAAGTCGACGAAGAAGAGCCCGATGTGCGGGTTCTGCAGCATGTTGCCCATGCTGGCCATGACGCCGTTGCCGCGCAGCTCCGGGTAGGCGATGGTCTTTTCGTCAATGACCCTGATGAAGCCGGGCGCTCCGGCCCGGAAGCTGCAGTCGCATTCTCCGTCTGGGTCGCTGGTGGCGATGAACGCCATCTCCATGCGCTGGATAAATTCAGCCATGATCGGCGTGAGGTAGTCGACGACTTGGTTCTTGTAGAACTGCTGGGCTCGCTGCGTGGTGCCGAGTCGATCCTGGAGGAAGTGCTCGCCTTCTGAGCCCGGCTGGAGTCCGAATCCTGGCTCGCACTGCTCCTCTGGCTGCCGCTCGCGCGTCGGCAGAAAAGCTCGGGCCGCTCCCGCTTCTAGCGCTGTCACTGCCCTGACCTCCGCGATCATGACCACCTGCCGGCGGTCTTGGGTTACATCGCAGGATCTACAGTGCGCTGCCAGACCTGACGCCCGGCTTGCACCTGGCTTGATGGATTTCTTGCACCGCAGGTAATCAGGGCAGTTCGTCGGCTCCTAAGGGGAGCTGAGGTCGCGCAGATTGTCGCGAACCGCCTGCAATTTGGTCTGATGCGCGGCGAGGTTGCCGGGGCCCGTCAGCATGTTCATCGATGTCGGCGTCATGATGCCGTCTAGGTCGTCGGCGAGGCTCCTGGCCTTGGCCTTGACCCGCTCTTTCTCTGCGGTCGCTTGGTCGGCCCGCGCCGTGGCGCTCGTGGCCTGCGCTTCGGCCGGGACGCGGCCGAAGTAGTAGCCGATTACCGTGCCGACCAAGCCGAGCATGATTCCGATCAGATCCTTGGCCTGGGTGATGTGCGACGCGTTCCCGATCAGGCCGAAGCTCCGGGCCACCAGGGCGATGGTGGAGCCGATGATGACCAGAGCGATTATCGCCGTTATGACCTCTTTCCCGGCCTGCATGACGACGTCGGGCCTCCAGGATCGCGGTGCCCTGACCCCGGCCTGAGCCTGAGCTCGGTCGGGCGTCTCCGCCACCACCGGCGCTTCCTGAATGGCGACGCCTACCGCAGCCGGAGCAGGAACCGCCGCTGCCTCCACCGTCGGCGTCGACCGGCTCGTCACAGCGGGCTCAGCGGCCGCAGGCCCAGCAACCACAGGCCCAGCGGGCGTGACCTCCGACTGGGCCGCATCAACCTCAGGCTCGACCGCGAGCGGCTCGTTAACCCCGGGCAGATCGCGGTAACCAGGATCAACGCCGACCAGCCACTGCCCCACCGACGGATACCGGCTGACCAGTTCGATGAGGTTCGTCTGGCCTTCCGCAGCCTGGTCAGGGTGGTCGCGCAGCGCTCCGGCTATCTCCTGCAGCCGCGCCTGAAAGCTGTCGAAGTCAGTCAGGCTCAGCTGCCCGCCGTACTCATCGACATGGCCCTGCAGCAGCGTGATCCATTGAAGGACCTGGTCAGCCGCCTCCGGCTCCGTTTGGCTCATCGCGCCGAACTCCCTGCAGCTAGATGTGTCTTCCTCAGATGTTCGTAAAGTGAACAAGAAAGGCCAGTTTTGCTGGCCGTACTTCACTGATCATCGGCGTAGTGCGCTATATCCTGCCCGATCTGCTTTCCAATCGCGTAGCTGACGAACCGAGTCCAGGCGAGAATCGGCCCGCGCGAACGCCGGAACGGCGGCATGCTGGACGCATGAGCACCGAGATCGTGCCGTTTCAGGTAGAGATCCCCGAGGCCGACATCGAGGACCTGGGGCACCGGTTGCGGCGGACCCGCTGGCCCGAGGCGGCCACCGTCGATGACTGGTCTCAGGGCGTGCCGCTGCCCTACCTGCGAGAGCTGTGCGAATACTGGCTGGACGGCTACGACTGGGCGGCTGGGCTGGAGCGGCTCAATCGCTTTCCGCAGTTCCGCACCGAGATCGACGGGCTCACCGTGCATTTCATCCACGTCAGGTCGCCGCAGCCGGACGCGGTGCCGTTGGTGATCACGCACGGCTGGCCCGGCTCGGTGCTCGAGTTCGCGAAGGTGATCGAGCCGCTGACCGCTGGCGACGCGTTCGACGTGGTGTGCCCATCACTGCCGGGCTACGGCTTCAGCGGCAAGCCGGACCGGGCCGGGTGGGGAGTCGACCGCACCGCCGATGCGTGGGACGAGTTGATGTCGCGCCTGGGCTACTCGCGGTACGGTGCCCAGGGCGGCGACTGGGGCGCCCAGGTGACGACGAGCCTGGCGCTGCGCCACCCAGAGAACCTGGTCGGCATCCATCTCAACATGCCGGTCGTGATCCCCGATCCCGCGACCATGCACAACCTGACCGAAACCGAGCAGTCAGCGCTGGCGGCCCTGGACTACTACAGCAAGCAGGACTCCGGCTACTCCAAGCAGCAGTCGACCCGGCCGCAGACCATCGGGTACAGCCTGGTCGACTCGCCGGTCGGGTTGTGCGCTTGGATCGTCGAGAAGTACTGGTCATGGACCGACTGCGACGGCGACCCGGCCAATGTCCTGACCAGGGACGAGATGCTCGACAACGTGATGATGTACTGGCTGCCCGGTACCGGCGCCTCGTCGGCGCGGATGTACTGGGAGAGCTTCGGCCGTCCGCGGCTCGATCCGGTTCACGTCCCGGTCGGCTGCTCGATCTTCCCCAAGGAGATCTTCCGGTCGTCCCGGCGCTGGGCAGAGCGGCATTTCCCTGATCTGCGGTACTGGAACGAGCCGGCCAAGGGCGGTCACTTCGCCGCGTTCGAGCAGCCCGGCGCGTTCGTCGATGAGGTGCGGGCCGCGTTCCGCACCTTCCGGTAGTCGCCCCTGTCGGCGAGCCTGGCCGATCTGGTTTCAGGCCTCCTGCTGCAGCTTGTCGTACAGGAATTGCAGCACGTCGGAGCCGGCCAGCATGGCGAAGACACTGGCTGTCAACCTGGTCGAGCGCGGGGCCACGATCAGCCCGAAGACCGCGACCGTGGCGGTCCACTGGCCCAGGCAGAACGGGCAGGTCACCATCTCGCCGACGGCCTTGCGCGGCCCGCGGCCGCGTACATCTTCCGCGACCTCGGCTTCGCCGCTAGTCCCTGAGTACCGGGTGAAAGCAGCGCGGAGCGGACTGGTCACCGGATCCTTGGCTACAAGCCTCGCGAATTTGTGCGTCGCCACCGTCAGCAACGCCAGGTCGGACGGGGCTATCCGCTCAGGCAGCCGTCGTTTGCTGACGGCTAGGTAGCCGGCCAGCGCGGACACCAGCGTCCCGTAGGTCGCCAGGATCGCCGCGTAGGACCCGAGCGGTCGCTCCTCGCCGTGGGCGTAAGCCTGAGCTTCGGCCTTCACCGCGCGGGTCAAGCCTCCCCTGATCTGGCTGACCGTCGTGCTTGCCGATCTCATCTGGTCACCTGCCTGAATCTCGTATCGGGTGAGTCCAGCCGCTAGGACCGGTGGCGCGCGAGCCTGCCGACGACCGCTCCGCCGACGATCACGGCCCCAGCCGTCGCCGCCGCCGTGACCGGCCCGGCGTGCTGCGATGCCCACAGCTGCAGCGACCGGTTATGCGAGCGGTCGCCGAACTCTCCCTGAGCGCCGAAATCATGGCCGCCAGGGCCGTCGGCCGGATTATCCAGGTTGCCCTGGCGATGCGGGTCCGCCTTCGCTGAGGTCTGCTGAGAGTCGTAGCCGGTTTTGGCCAGGTACCGGTCGAGCAGCGCGGGCACCACCCGGTTGCCGATCAAGGTGGCCGCCGTCGACCCGCCGACCCAGTACATCCGCCGGGCCGGGTGGTCCGCCGCGTACACGACGGCGCGCGCCGCGACCTGCGGATCGTAGATCGGCGGCACTGGCTGCGGCTGCCTGGGCAGCCGTGACCTTACCCAGGAGAACTGAGGTGTATTCACGGCCGGCATCTGGACGACCGTGACCTGGATACCTGAGCCTTCGTGCAGCAGTTCGCAGCGCAGCGACGAGGTGAACCCGCAGATCGCGTGCTTGGCACCGCAGTAGGCCGATTGCAGCGGGATGCTCCGCTCGCCCAGCGCGGACCCCACCTGGACGATCGCGCCCGCGTCGCGGGGCCGCATCAGGTTCAGAGCCACCATGGTGCCGTTCACGTATCCGAGGTAACTGACCTCGGTGACGCGGCGGAACTCATCGGCGCTGATCTCGGAGAACGGCGCGAAGACGGAGGAGAAGCCGCAGTTCACCCACACATCGATCGGGCCTAGTGAGGCTTCGATCTGCCTGGCGGCCGATTCCACCTGCCCGTAGTCGGCGACATCCGCTTCCGCCACCAGGGCGGTCCCGCCCGCCTCGCGCACCTGGTCGGCCGCGGCGTTCAAGCCGGTGCTGCCGCGCGCGATCAGCCCGACCCGGTCGCCCCGCTGGCCGAACAGGCAGGCGGTGGCGCGGCCGATTCCGCCACTGGCCCCGGTGATCACTACGGTGCGAGCCACGATGATTTGTCCCTCCTGCTGTCCCGAATATCCACGACGGCGAGTTCGGCTACCCGGCAAGCTTCCCGGCAAACCGCGTCAGCTCGATGGCCCGGGCGGCACGCAGATCGTTACCGACGACGGATGCACCCGGATCTTCAGCTTCGTGGCGGCTTGCCGGGCGCCGCCGTCAAGTTCGTACCGGAACGGTCGGTCGAACTTGAGCCTGAATTCTTTTCCGCAGGTCAGGTGAACGAACGGCGACCTGGCCCCGCTGCCGGCCGCGAGCCGTCCGAAGACCCGCGCCCATTCCAGCGGAGTGCTGGCGGTCACCACGCCTAGCTCAAGCTGGCCATCATCGGTTCGTGCGCCAGGAAACACCTCGACCCCGCCCAGAACCTTGCCGATGTTGCCGGCCAGAACGCACGAGACTCTTCCGGAGTGAAACCGCTCGCCGTCGACCTTGATCTTCGCTTTCACCCGGCTGATGGCCAGGCTCCTGGCGCCGGTGTAAAGATAGGCGGCCCGGCCGAGCCTGTCTTTCAGTCCCCGGTCGGCTTGCTTGATCATCTCCGCGTCGAAGCCGGCTCCGGCCATGACCGCGAAGTGCTCGCCGTTCACCGAGCCGGTGTCCATCGGATGACGGCGTCCGTGCAGGCCGATCTTGACTGCGGCGGCGATGTCGGCCGGTATCTCCAGGCTCGTCGCCAGCAGGTTGGCGGTGCCAGCAGGGATGATCGCGAGCGCGACCGGCGAGCCGGCGGCCGCGTCCACGCACCGCTGCACCATTCCGTCGCCGCCCCACACGAAGATCAGGTCGGCTCCGCTGCTGATCGCGTGGCGGACCCGTTTAGGTGCCTTCCGGCTCTTCGGCACCTCGTACCAGATCGGCTCGGTACACCCTTCCCCGGCCAGCACGTTCCGCAGTTCGGGCAGGCCGCCACCGAGGCTCTTGCCCGAATGCGCCACCACCGCGATCGGCATTCCACCCCTCCTTTGCCTAAGGCCAAAGCCTTCGGGCAGGTCTGCGCTAACAGTCGCCGTTAACTGCCCGGGTTTGGTCGCCGCATGCGGGGCAGCTAGCGGAGATGTCGTTTAGGTCGCGCCTCCGGCCGAGCCGCAGCCTCGTGCCCGTGATCTCAGTCACCGCAGCCAGCCTGGTCTTCGCCGTTCTGCTGGCCCTGATCGCACTCCGGTCGCCACCACTTGAGTCCGCCGACCACGATGCCGCTGCCAGCCTGAACTCGTTCGTGTCCGGTCACCCGGTACTGATCGCGGTGGTCAAGGCGGTGACCAGCCTAGGCAGCACTCCAGTGCTGGCCGGCGTCGTCGCCCTGGCCGCGATCTTCCTGGCGATTCGCCGCCGCTGGCGGCTGCTGGGCTTCTTGCTGGCCTCGGTCGCGGGGTCGTTCGTGCTCGACCCGGTACTGAAGGACCTGGTCGGCCGGCTCCGCCCGGTCGTTGCCCACCCGATCGCGCACGGCCTCGGGCGCAGCTTCCCCAGCGGGCACGCGCTCAACTCGATCGTCTGCTACGGAGCCGTGCTGCTCGTCTTCCTTCCGGCGACGAGAGGCAACCGGCGCAAAGCTTTCCAGATAGTCATCGTTTCCTTGCTCGTCCTGATCGGGATCAGCCGGATCTTGCTTGGCGTGCATTTCGTGTCGGACGTTCTCGGTGGCTGGGCGATCGGGATCACGTGGCTCGGAATCACCTCGGCCGCGTTCGAACTGGCCAGGAAGGCGGCTGGCCAGCCGGTCACGGCTCCGGCGCAGGAAGGTCTCGCGCCGGAGGAACGGCCGGAGCTGCGACCCGCCCGGCCAGAGCCAGCCGGCAGCCGGCGTTGGGGTGCCGTCGCGGCCGCCTTGGTCGCGGCCTGGGTGCTCATCCTCGGCGTGGTAATCGGCCTCGGCGAACTGGTGGTCAGGTACCGCGGCGGCAATGTGCTCGGCGACCGGACGATCCCGCACTGGCTGGCCGCGCATCGCACGCCTGGTCCCACTCAGGTCAGCTCGATCTTCACCGATATCGGCGCGACCACCGGCATCATCGTCGTCGCCGTCGCGGCCTGCGTCATTACGCTGGCGCTGACCAGGCGATGGCGGCCCGTGATCTACCTGGTCGTTGTCCTGGCCGGCGAACTCGCGGCCTTCATCGGCGCCGCGTACGTGATCAAGCGGCCGCGGCCGTTTGTCCCCCACCTCGACGCGCACGCACCGCCGACCTCGGCCTATCCGTCCGGGCACACGGCCGCGACCATCTGCCTGTACGTCGCGATCGCGATCCTGGTGATCGGTTTCGCCCGCGGCTGGTGGCGCTGGCTGTTCCTGATCCCGGCCATCGCGATGCCGGTCCTCGTCGCCGCCTCCCGGCTGTACCGGGGCGAGCATCACCCCACGGATGTGCTCGGCAGCCTCGTGCTCGCCGGACTGTGGCTCACCGTCACCACCCGGCTGATCAGGCCATACGGGACTCCGAGTGAGCAAGACATCGCCCAGCCGCTGACCGCCACCGACGCCGAAGGCGGGACGGGCGCCGGCAGCAGGCGGCCCGAGCAGCCGGCCCCGACCAACTAGTTTTCTGGCGTTCTCGCGGGGCGCCGCCGGAGTTCGGCGGAGCGAGGCCAACTGCTCTGCTAACGCCTCCGCGGGATGCGCGTCGGCCACGGCTAGCCCCGCCGGTAAACGAGAGCGCCGGCGATGTTTGAGCCCGCTCCGCTGGGCAGTCCAAGCAGACGAACGCGCAGCGACAACTATGGAGGCTCGCCTTGGCTGCCATCGCATCTGAAGCAATCATCGAGCGGCTCGCCGACTGGGGCGTGGACACGGTCTTCGGTATCCCCGGCGACGGGATCAACGGCATCATGGAGGGCCTGCGCCGCCACCAGGACAGGGTCAAGTTCGTCCTGGTGCATCACGAGGAAGCGGCCGCGTTCATGGCGACCGCCTACGCGAAGGCGACCGGCAAGATCGGCGTCTGCCTGGCGACCTCGGGACCGGGCGGCATCCACCTGCTGAACGGCTTGTACGACGCGAAGCTCGACCACATGCCGGTGCTGGCGATCACCGGGATGCAGGAGACTTCCGTGCTCGGCACCGGCTACCAGCAGGAAGTCAACCTGGACAAGCTCTACAGCGACGTGGCCGAGTACGACCAGATGATCTACAACCCGGCTCAGCTTCCCGCCGTGATCGACATCGCGATCCGAACCGCCTACGCACGGCGGGGCGTCGCGCACATCACCGTGCCGAACGACATCCAGGTCGCCGACGCCGACGCCGACCCCTGGCAGCACGTCGCTCCGGCCAGGCCGCCGCACACCTCGCCGGTCATGCTCCAGGCCCCGGTCCTGCCGGCCGAAGAGGACCTGCACCGGATCGCGAGCCTGCTCGCCGACGGCAGCAAGATCGCCATCCTGGCCGGGGCCGGGGCGCTGCACGCCAGAGATGAAGTGCTCCAGCTCGCCGAAATCCTCGGCGCCCCGGTCGTCAAGACACTGTCCGGCAAGGCCGTCATTCCCGACGACTCCCCTTACGCCACCGGTGGCATCGGCCTGCTCGGCACGAAGCCGACGGCCGAGTTGATGGACGACATCGACACGCTGTTCATGGTCGGCACGAACTTCCCCTACACCAAGCATCTGCCCGCCCCCGGCAAGGTTCGGGTCGCGCAGATCGAGGCTGACCCGGTCAGGGCGGGCGCCAGGGTCCAGACCGAGGTACCGGTCGTCGGAGACGCGAAGGCCTCGCTGCAAGCCCTGCTGCCGATGCTCAAGCGGACGACGGACACCGCGTTCCTCGAAAAGTACCAGTCCGGCATGGACAGCTGGCGCAAGCAGATGACCGCCGCGCAAGACGACAGCCGCGACCCGATAGCACCGCAGTACGTTGTCGGCGTCCTTGACGAGCTCGCCGCCGACGACGCGATCCTGACCTGCGACAGCGGCACCATCGCGACCTGGGCGGCCCGGCACTGGACGATCAGGGGCGACCGGGGCTTCTACCTGTCAGGCAACCTGGCCAGCATGGCGCCTGGGCTGCCCTACGCGATCGGCATCCAGCGGGCCTTCCCCGGCCGGCAGGTCATCGGATACGTCGGTGATGGCGGCTTCTCGATGCTGATGGCTGAGTTTCTCACCGCCATACAGCATGATTTTCCAATCAAAATCATTATTAACAACAACAATTCACTGGGGCAAATTTTGTGGGAGCAGATGGTCCTGGGTTACCCGGAACACGGCGTCCGCTACCCGCAGCCCTTCGTGAACTTCGCGGCCTTCGCGGCGGCCAACGGCGGCCTGGGGATCAAGGTCGACAAGCCGCAGAACGTGAAGCCGGCGCTTGCCGAGGCTCTTAGCCATCCGGGTCCGGCCCTGGTGGACGTGAACGTCAATCCCGACGAACCTCCGATGCCGGGCAAGATCGAGTACCAGCAGGCCAAGAAGTTCGCCGAGGCGTTCCTGCGCGGCCAGCCTCGCCGCGCGACGATCGCGACCACGCTGTTCAAGGACAAGATCGAGCAGTTCAAGTCCTGATCGCCGGGGAGCGAACCCCCGGAATGCTTTCAAGCCAAAAGAAGAAAATCTTTTCTTTGCTTGAAAGCTATCCGGGGGTTTCGTTCGCCGCTGGATCGGCGGACAGCCGGACGGCGCATTCGAGCATCGCCGCGTGCACGAAGGCCTGGGGGAGATTTCCCCGCGACTGGCGCTGGTGAACGTCGTATTCCTCGGTGTACAAGCCGGCCGGGCCACAGGCGGCCCGGTTGCGCTCGAACCAGCGCGCTGCTTCCACCGGGTCGCCGGCCAGCAGCGTGGCCTGCGCCATCCAGAATCCGCACAGCAGGAAGGCGCCTTCAGCCTTATGCAAAGGCCGCGGGTCGTGCCTGAAGCGGTAGACGTAGCCGTCTTCGCCTAGTTCGTCGGCCACAGCTCGCAGGGTTGCCTGGCTTCGCGGGTCATCGACCGCTACGGCGCCACGGATCGTGGGAAGCAGCAGCGCGGCGTCGACGCGTTCATCGTCCGGTGAGCGCTGCCAGCGGCCCGTCGAGTGCACCGAGTCCGCCGTGCCCGCCATGATCTTGTCCGCCAGAGCGCTCCACTCCGCTGCCTGCTGGTAGCCGTGCCCGGTGGGCGTTCCCTTGGCGGCCGCGGCGATGGACCGGAGCCCGGCGGCGCAGGCGAGCTTGGAGTGGGTCCAGTGCCGGTCGTCGAGTTCCCATAGGCCCGCGTCCGGCTCGTTCCAGCGCTGGCCGATCGCGGCCACCGTGACCTCGACCGCCTGCCAGTTCTCGGCGGTCAGCAGGTCCAGACGGGCGGCTGCGGCCATGACCTCGAGCACTTCACCGAGCCCGTCGAGCTGGAACTGGCTGCGGACCTTGTTGCCCGTCACGGCGGCCCCGCCCGGATAGCCGGGGAGCTTGAGCTTGCTTTCGCCCGGGATGGCCCGGCCGTCGACGGCATACGCGGGCTCTAGCTCGGGACCGTCGGCGAGCACTCGTTCAGTCAGGAACCTGATCGTGCCGTCGAGCAGCGGATGGGCGCCTAGGGCGGCGATCGCCAGGCCGCCGTAGCACTGGTCGCGGATCCAAGCGAACCGGTAGTCGTAGTTCCGGCCGCCCTCCAGTCGCTCGGGCAATGAGGTCGTGGCGGCGGCCGCCATCGCACCGCTGGACGAGGTCAGCCCGTACAGGACCGCGCAGGCGTGCCTGGCGTCGCGGACCGCGATCAGGCCGGCGCAGGCAGGGACCGCATCGGACCAGCCTTCCTCGGTCGCCTGCCAGGCGGCGGCCGGGTCAGGCGGAGGCTGGTCGATCGACCGGTCCGACAGTTCGAGCACCAGATCGTGGTGCTCGCCGGCGTCCAGGCTCACCGTCATGACCAGGGCCCCGTCATCGGCCTGGCGTGCCTTGGCCCCGCCCGACCAACGGAACCAGAGGTCGCCGCTGCGGCCGGTCCAGCAGTCGCCTGAGCGGGACAGTTCGCTCATCTTGGCGTGCCCGAAGCCGGTCCTGATGTCCAGTTCCACGTCCAGTTTGGCCGGGCCGTCAAAGGCCTCGATCCGGCGCAGGATCACGGCGCGGCGCGGGTCGGAAGGCAAGGCGAGCGCTTCGCGGCATTCGGTGACGCTGGATCCCGTCCACCGGCTGCGCCAGATCAGGCTGCCGCTCTCGTAGTAACCGCCCCAGACGTGCCAGGCATCGGCCGGGCTGACGCGATAACGGCCGCCGCCGCCCAGCAATTGCGCGAACACGGCAGGGCTGTCCCATCGCGGTACGCATAGCCATGCCAGCGAACCATCGGGTCCGACAAGGGCGCCTCGCTCGCCGTCGGCGATGAAGGCATACTCACGCAGCACTCGCGGCGGGTCTGGTCTGGTCACCCGCCGCATCTATCCGCTGCGGTCCCGTCAAAACGCTAATGCCCGTGCAATCGCCGCCGCCCCACCGCGCGGGGAAGAGGCCGCTCTGGGGACGACGTGTGTAAGCCGCCGCGGCCCGGGTAGCGCCGGTACCTGGACCGGGGAGCGACTGATCCGGGAGCGACTTCTACGCCAGGGACGTGCTGCCCCGGCTGCGCGAGGGGTGAGCGATGACGGCTTTGCAAGCGGCGCTGGCCGAACGGGTCGACGGTGAGGTCAGGTTCGATGCCGGTACTCGCGCGGTGTACGCGCAGGACGCCTCCAACTACCGGCAGGTGCCGATCGGCGTCGTCGTGCCGCGTACCGCCGACGCGGCGGCGGAGGCGGTCGCGGTGTGCCGCGAGCACTCGGCGCCCGTGCTCTCGCGAGGCGGCGGGACCAGCCTGGCCGGGCAATGCTGCAACGAGGCCGTGGTGATCGACTGGACCAAATACTGCCACCGGCTGATCAGCGTCGATCCCGATGCGAAGACCGCGATCGTGGAGCCGGGGGCGGCCCTGGACAAGGTCAACGACGCGCTGGCCGAGCACGGGCTGATGGTGGGCCCCAAGCCCTCCACTCACGTCAGCTGCACGATCGGCGGAATGATCGGCAACAATTCGTGCGGGTCAACCGCCCAGGCGTACGGGAAAATGGCCGACTCGGTCAAGCGGCTCGAAATCCTCTGCTACGGCGGGCTGCGGACCTGGGTCGGGCGCACCAGCGACGAGGAATTCGAGCAGATCATCGCCGCCGGCGGTGACAAGGCCGAGCTGTACCACCGTCTGGCCGGCATTCGCGATCGGTATCTCGGCCAGATAAGGATCGGGTATCCCGATATCCCCCGCCGGGTTTCCGGTTACAACCTGGACCATTTGCTTCCGGAAAAGGGCTTCCACGTCGCCCGGGCGGTCGTGGGCAGCGAGAGCACGCTGGTCACCGTGCTGCACGCCGAACTGGACCTGGTGGAGATCCCGCGGTGCCGCTCGCTCGTGGTGCTCGGGTACCCCGACATCACCAAGGCGGCCGACGCCGTGCCGGTCGTGGTCAGGCACGACCCCTTGGCGGTCGAGGGGCTCGATGACACGCTGATCTCGCTGGAGCGCGAAAAGCACCTGTCGCAGGACGCGCTCGACAAGCTGCCAGAAGGGTCGGGCTGGCTGATGGTCCAGTTCGGCGGCGAGACCAAGGAGCAGGTGGAGGAGAAGGCCAAGGGGCTCATGGATGAGCTCGGCCACGGCCATGACCGGCCTCATGCGGCGTATCTGGAGGATCCGGCCGTCGAGGACAACCTGTGGAAGGTGCGGGAGGCCGGCCTCGGCGCGACCGCCTACCCGCCGGGCAAGCACGAGACTCATGAAGGCTGGGAAGATGCCGCGGTCCCGCCGGACCGGCTCGGCGACTACCTGCGCGACTTCCGCGACCTGCTGGCCAAGCACGACTACCGGGGGGCCTCGCTGTACGGGCACTTCGGCCAGGGCTGCGTGCACACCAGGATCCCGTTTGAGCTCCGGACGCCCGAGGGGATCGCCGCCTACCGGTCGTTCGTCGAGGAGGCCGCCGACCTGGTGGTCTCCTACACGGGCTCGCTGTCCGGCGAGCACGGGGACGGGCAGTCCAGGGGCGAACTGCTGCCGAAGATGTTCGGGCCCGACCTGATCCGTGCGTTCGGCGAGTTCAAGGCGGCCTTTGATCCCGGCAACAAGATGAATCCGGGCAAGGTTGTCGACCCGTACCGGCTCGATGAAAACCTCACGCTGCGGGGCTGGTTCCCGCGCGAGCCGAAGACGTTCTTCAGCTATGACAGCGACGGCGGCTCGTTCTCGGCCGCCGCGTCCCGGTGCGTCGGCGTCGGCAAGTGCCGGGGCGACGAGGGCGGCGTGATGTGCCCCAGCTACCGGGTAACCAGGGAAGAAGAGGACGTGACCCGCGGCCGGGCCAGGATGCTGATGGAGATGGTCAGGGGCGAGGTAATCACCGACGGCTGGCGTTCCACCGAGGTGCGGGACGCGCTTGACATGTGCCTGTCCTGTAAAGGCTGCCGCAAGGAGTGCCCGGTCGACGTCGACATGGCGACTTACAAGGCCGAATTCCTCGCGCACCACTACCACCGTCGGCTGCGGCCGCTGTCGCATTATTCGATGGGCTGGCTGCCCGAGCTGGCCCGGCTCGCGTCGGCTACGCCCGGCCTCGTCAACGCGGCCGGTGCGGCGCCGGGCCTTGGCCGGCTGCTGAAAATGGCGGGCGGCATCGATCAGCGCCGCGAACTGCCGAGATTTTCCAGGGAGAAATTTACCTCGTGGTGCTCCGGACGGACGAGCGGATCTCGCTCGGGCGGCTCGCGACGGGGCGAGGCCGTGATCTTGTGGCCCGACACGTTCACCAACTACTTCCATCCCGAGGTCGGCCAGGCTGCCGTCACCGTGCTCGAAGATGCCGGGTTCGAGGTCGAGGTGCCGACCGCACCGGTGTGCTGCGGGCTTACCTGGATCTCCACCGGCCAGCTCTCGCGGGCGAAGCGGAAGCTCATGCAGGCAATCAGCGTGCTCCGGCCGGCCCTGCGAGCCGGTCAGCAGGTCGTCGTCCTCGAGCCGAGCTGCGCGGCCGTGTTCCGGTCAGATGCGGCCGAGTTGCTCGGCAGCTCTGATGCCCGCCTGCTCGCCAAGCAGACCAGGACGCTGGCCGAGATACTGACCGACGCGGGCTGGCGCCCGCCGGAGCCAGCCGACGGGGACCCCAGCCCGGCCGCGATCGCGCAGGTGCACTGCCACCAGCACGCCATCATGGGCTTCGGGCCCGACCAGGAACTTCTGAAGGCAGCGGGCGTTCACACCGACGTGCTCGATTCTGGCTGCTGCGGCCTGGCCGGCAACTTCGGCTTCGAGCGCGGTCACTACGACGTCTCGGTGGGCTGCGCCGAGCAAGGACTTTGGCCAGCGGTCAAGGACGCCAGTCCAGACGTGACCATCCTCGCGGACGGGTTCTCCTGCCGGACCCAGATCGAAGCCGGCCGCTTTGGCCGGAAAGGCATCCATCTCGCCCAACTGCTCGCCGACCTGGTCGAATCCCGGCAATGAAGCCGGTCGAGCGGGTGCCGCGCGGGCCCGGGTCCGGCATGACCAGCAGGATGCGGGTAGAACTGTTCGCATGACCGCCTTCGCCGCCGCCCTGTTCGATGTTGACGGCACGCTCGTCGACAGCAACTACTTGCATGTGACCGCGTGGTCGGAGGCACTGGCGCAGACTGGCCGGGACGTGCCGATGGCCGCGATCCATAGCGTCATGGGCATGGGCTCGGGCGAATTGCTCGATGCGCTGCTGCCGGCCGACCGGGATCGCGGCGCCGACGATGCCATCAAAGGGGCTCACAGCGCGCTGGTCGCGACTTACCGCTGCCGCCTGCGACCACTCGCCAAGGCCGCCGACCTGCTGAGGGCGTGCAAGTCCGCAGGCCTGCGGGTGGTGCTGGCGAGTTCAGCTGAGGCCGGAGAACTGGCCAGGCTCCGCAACGTACTAGACGCCGAAGATGCCATCGATGACGTGGTGTCCGGATCGGATGCCGGAGCCGCCAAACCCGCACCAGACGTGGTGCAGGCGGCCCTCGACCGGATCGGCATCGGGCCCAGTCAGGCCGTCTTCGTGGGTGACACGGTCTGGGATGTGAAGGCCTGCCAGCGCGTCGGCGTCCGTTGCATCGGCGTGCGCAGCGGCGGGATCTCGGCTAATGAACTGCTGGATGCCGGGGCGGTGGCGGTTTTTGCCGATCCGGCCGACTTGCTTGAGTCGACCGCTGGAGATCTTGCCGTCGCGGTGGCGAAGGGCCGGGAAGTGATCGCCGGCGCCAGAACGGAAGGGCCGGCCCGGCTAGCCGTCCTGGCGGTGATTATCGCGGGCAGAGCCCCCGAGGATGCGGCGGCCACGGCCACCGAGAGGGCACTGGCCAGCGCGCTGACCAATTCCGAGGATGCGTCCTGCGACCAGGATGCTCGTGCGGCCATGGCCAGGCTGCTGCGGCTGGCAGGCGATACGCCGGGCTGTGAGAGCTTCGGTGCGGCGCTTGGACAGACCTTCTTGCTGCCCGACGACTCCTGGCCCGCCGTCGCCCGCGAACAACGCGCGTTCGCGTTCGCTGACCTGTACCGGCGCCTGGCACTGCCCCATATGCGCGGCCAAGTCCGGGCCGAAGCCGCCCAACTACTCAGCCGGCTAGCGGCTTAGGGCCTGCCGTTTATTGACTCGTGGGCGTGTCGTTCGTGGTGGCGGGGCGGGGTCGGGACCGCTGGGTGGGGCGGGTGGCGCTTGGTGTGGCCGGCGGGGCTGGCGGTGAGGCTGCCGGGGCTGGCGGTGAGGCTGCCGGGCGGTCCGGGTTGCTGTGCGGGCAGTTGAATCCGCCATATTCAGGAAGGTAGTCGTTCCGGAATCAGGTGATTTCGCGGCGGGCCGGCTGGCGGGTTTGTCGTACTGGTACGGGTGGCTGCGGCCCGGATCGTGAAGACTTTGCCGCACGGCCGGCGGGAACTCTCCCTGATCATGAAATTCCGTCCGGTATGCCCGGTTCCTGGGGAAGAGTTTCCGTGCCGGGAAGAGTTTGCCGCGGTTTTCCGCGGTCAACTCTCCCCCAGGCGGAAAGTCTTCACGATCATGAAGCCCGCCGCCGAGACCCGGTCCGGTGCCGCGCGGGGGTGCTGCGCAGCGGTGCCCGGTACCGGGCCCTGAGCCAGGTCATGCCCCGGGACCGGCCCCATCGGGCGAGAACCCCGGCGGCACACCCCCAACTCACTTAATCCCGGAATACCTACATATCAGGATACGCGGATTCACCTGGCTGCGGAGTCGGCCGGGCCCGGCCCGTCAGTCACGCAACCGAGTCGCGGGATGCCCCGTGCGCGGACGATCCGCGCCGGCCAGCGGCACTTTACCCGCCGACCACAGGCCAGTGATCCCGCGAGGCTAAAGACCCCGGGCAAATCTCAGGGTTTACTGGTTCACTGCCCGGCTGCCGCGGCGGGACGCCGGCCCCGGTGCCTTGGGCCGCCCGTGTCCTGATTAGCCCGAGTTTGCCTGTCCGGCCGCTTTCCGGTGCCGGCCAGCCGTGCCACGCAACTGGATGATCCGGCCAGTCGCGCGGGAGCGCCCGCCGGCCGCCGCGGTCCGGCTCCGCCCCTCTAGCACGGCACATGCAACCGAAAACCCGAACCAACGACCTATTCTTCTGCGCGCCCTAAGCCGTCTTAACCCGGGAAAGATGTCCCGAACCAGGGATAAGTCGAACTCCCACCCCGCCGCCCTCGTGGTGGCTGGGCGAAAGTGGGTGGGCGTCAGTCTCGCTTCGCAGC
>DATNFM010000281.1:0-23186 GCA_035606435.1 Streptosporangiaceae bacterium
GCTAGCCAGGTCGCGCCGCGCAGTCCCAGGCGCCGAGCCGGCACTGGCGTCGCCCGTTCGGGCGCGTGGCCGGTGCCCGAAATGGGCGGTCTGCCCGGTCCACCGGCGTTCCCGGGCCGCAGGTAACGGACGTCTTAGCCCTGGTTAGGACGTCTTAGCCCTGGTTAGCGCGAAATTTTGCCGGTTTTATCCCGGTTCCGGTGTCCGTAACCAGGGCTAAGACGGCGTAACCCGGGCTAAGACGTCCGTAACCAGTGCTCGTCGCAGGCCGGAATCAGCTTGCGGAGGGCGCGAGTTTTAGGGCCAAACTCTGGCTCGGCCGACCACCGCCACCCTGTCGGCGGAGCTTGAATACTGACCCTCTGTCGACGAATAGTGACGCGCCGCTGAAACCCTGCTGACACGGCCTCCGGTGAGGAACCGGCCCGAAGAGGCTCTCGCTGAGCATGTCCGCCAGCGGTCTGTCCATCGCCAGTGCTGATCGATTGCTAGCGAGACGCTGATGACGCGGGTGAGACTCGGACCACCCGAAGAAGAACGGCCCGGCGGCCCGGATGAAGGCAGGCAGATCTTGCCGTCGTTGTCCTCGCGGAGAAGGTGAGATAGGCAATGCCCGAGTCTGCTCAGGTTCTCGTGATCGGAGGCGGCCCGGCGGGTGCGACGGTTGCGGGACTGCTGGCCAGGGAGGGTATGACCGTTGTCTTGGCCGAGCGAGAGCGCTTTCCGCGCTATCACATCGGCGAGTCAATCCTCCCGTCGTCGCTGTCGATACTTGACCTGCTCGGAGCTAAGGACAAGGTCAGCGGACACGGCTTTCAGATCAAGCGCGGCGTGCTCTTCCGCTGGGGCCCGGACAACTGGTCATTGTCATTCAACGAGCTCGGCGATGACACCCCGTATGCGTGGCAGGTCGTGCGCTCGGAGTTTGACCAGATCCTGCTGGACCACGCTGCCGAGCTCGGCGCTGACGTGCGGCAGGGCGTGACGGTCAAAGACCTGCGCTTCGATCGAGGCCGCGCGGTCGCCGCGACGTGGTCCGAGTCGCGGAACTCGATCGCGAACGAGATCAGCTTCGATTACCTCGTCGATGCCTCGGGCCGGAGCGGAGTGCTGGCCAATAGATATCTCAAGAACCGCCGGTTCAACGACATGTTCAAGAACGTGGCCGTCTGGCAGTACTGGGCAGGCGCACCCGCCTTGGCGGGCGCACCAGAAGGATCGACGGGAGTGTTCTCGACACCCGGCGGCTGGTTCTGGACGATCCCGCTGCACGACGGCACGCTGAGCGTCGGCCTGGTCACCGGACGGGATGCGTTCAGCGAGCGGCGCAACGAGCTTGGCGGCAGCCAGGAAGTGTACGAGGAGGCGGTCAGCCAGTGCCCGGGAGTGCGTGACTTGCTCGCCGGAGCCAGGCCGACCTCGCCAGTGCGGATCGAGCAGGATTACTCTTACGCCGCCGACGCGTTCACCGCTCCTGGCTGCCTGCTGGCCGGCGATGCCGCCTGCTTCCTCGATCCGCTGCTATCCACCGGTGTGCACCTGGCCACCTACAGCGGAATGGTCGGCGCTGCCGCCATCGCGACCGTGCTGCGCGGCGAGATGGCAGAGGAGGAGGCGTTCGGCTTCTACGAGCGCAGCTACCGCCGTGCCTACGAACGGATGGTGCTACTGGTATCGGCCTTCTATCAGACCTACCGCGGCAAGGACTACCACTTCTACCACGCGCAGCGGCTATCGGCGAGGGACAAGGAGAGCCTGCGGTTGCACGAAACGTTCCTGCGCATCGCGTCAGGTATCGAGGACATGGAGGACGCCAAGAGCGCCGCCTATGACCTTGCCGTCGATGAACTGATCGGCGGTCGCGCACCTGGCGAGAGTCCGTTCAGGTACATACCTGAGATGCGGGCTGAGCCGACAAGCGCGCGGAATGCGATCGGTGGCCTGTACGTCCGGCTGGACCCACCGCTCGGCCTGGCCCGGGTTAGCGGGGGAGTACGGACACGCGGACCAGAGATGCGGGCCGCTCAATGACATCATCCTGCGCGTCGGAGGCTGGCCTGGCTCTGCCCGACGGCATTGACCCCGCCCGTCTAAGGGAGGTCCTGGGCCCCCACTACCAGCCCTTCGTCGCGGCCGGGATGGCCGCGCTCGCCCACGGCGAGCACAACCGCCGGTGGCTGCAGTTCGGGCTCGCTCCACTCGCCGGGCACCTGCCAGCCGTTCACGCTGGCCTGCTGGAGCTGGCCTGCCGCCTGCTTCGCGATGGTGAGGCGACCAATTTCTTCTTCATGCACAAGCCGCCCGGAGTCAGGGTGAGGTTCGAGACGACGCCGGAGCACAGGGACGCGCTGGCCGAAGTGGTCGAAGCCGAGTTCGCGGCCTGGGCTGTGCACCTGCGTCAGGCGTCCCTCGGCCGGTACGAGCCCGAGGCGGAACTGTTCGGCGGTCCGACGTCGATGCGCTATGTGCACTCGCTGTTCACCGTCGACTCGCTCGCCTGGCTGGCGTACTCGTGCCTGCCTGACCGATGCCCGGCCTGGGTTTTCTCACTGGCCATGGTCCGCGAGATGCTGAACGGCTTGAGCATCGCCGGCTGGGAGGACCTGAACGTCTGGGAACGGATCAAGCGGCAGGCCAATCGTGGTATCCCAGCCGGGTTCGACCAGCCCAAAGTCGCTGCTGTCACTGCCGCGATGCGCGCCCTGTGGGCCGACCCGGAGCCGCTGCACCAGGCGCTCGGACCGCACGCGGCCAAGCTGGCCGGCTCGCGCGGACCGGAAATTCGCGAGGCGGCGCGCCAGTGGGACGCCGGCTGCTTCGCGATCGGCGACAGCGTGATCGGGCCGAGGGAGGCGGCGGCGTTCGCGACGATCTTTCACTGGAACCGCGGCCTCCTGCCCGCCGCGGTCCAGGCGCTGATCACCGGCGCCCTCGCCGACAGGTCGGCCAGGCCGTGACCGGCCCGGTGGTGACCGGCCCGGCCATGGGCAGCGGCGCGCTGCTGCGGATCGCGGCGCTGCCGCTGCGCAGTTACGCACAGGCGGGATCCCCAGAGCTGTTCGACCAGCTATTCCGCCTTGACGCGCAGGCAACGAGCTATGCGGCGTCAGCCCGCGCCGCCGCCGCCGACCTCGGCAAGGTCCTCATACCGCGCCCCGGATTATCCGCCGGCGAGCGCGGCACCGTGCTCGCTCTCCGCCGCGCGCTGCACAGGGGCGACCTCGTTCACGGTGACCAGGCTCGCCAGGTCGCGGCACTGGCAGCGGGCCAGGGCACTGATGCGGAGCTAGCCGCGCGGCTGAGCGGGCTCGCGCAATGGGCCGACGAGCTGCGTTCGGCCGCCGACAGCGCCACCGAAGCAGTAGCGGCCGAACTGGACAGACTGCTCGGGCTGCCGTGGCGGCTGCTGCACGAGTACCCGGCCGGGAGGCTTGCGCTCACAGAAGGCGACCTCCCGGCCGCCGCCGACGTCGAGGCCAGGCTGGCCGAAGGCGAGCCCTGGACGACCAAGCGGATGCGGCAGCGCGACGACTACCTCTGGCGGATGATCGCCAGGGGCTCGACCCGCTCCACCCCGCGCGGCTGGCTCGCTCATTCCGTCGCACTGACCGTCGCCAGCTCTGGCTGGACGGCTGGCACCCAGGTCTTGATCGAGGACCTGGTCGCGGTGGAGGTCACGCAGAACATCGACCACATCTTGGCCGAGGCTGACCGGCTCACGACCGGACAGCCGCGCGATGACCTCACGGTGTCCAGGGCGCCGCTGGCCTGGATCGAAAATGACTACTTGCTCGCGTGGCAGCTCCGGGGCGAGGAACGAACCAGCCTGACGCTGACCAGGCTGCGCCGAACAGGGCTGCTAGATGCCATCTGGGACCGGCTCGCCGGTGGTCCTGAACCGATGACGGATCTGGTGCGCGAACTTGTCGGCCCGGACGAGGCCAAGGCGGTCGCCGTAGCACGGTTTCTGGCTCAGCTCACCTCTGTCGGCGCCTGCCAGATCGCCCGTCCGCCGACGGCCGGCCGGTCAGGTTTGACCTCGCTGTCGAGAAGACGACCGGGCGCGGGCTTGGCGGCAGCCGACGGCTATCGTGACGTCTACCGGTCCGCTTGCGCGCCGCTCGCCCGTGCTCACGGTGCCGACCTGGCTGGTGCCGTGACGCTGGCGCTGCGGGTGATGGCCTGCGCCGAGCGCGGGGCCGAGCCGATGCCGGCGAAGCTGCCCGCCTCGCTCACCGAGGAGCCGCGTCCGCTGCTCGAGGTGGCGGCCGACTGCGTGCACGGCGAGGAAGACATCGGCGCGCATGTGCACCGCCATGACTGGCAGGTTCCGGTCACCGGCGACACCGGCTACCAGCGGATGCACGCCTGGCTCACCGCGCAGCTACCAGGTGCCGCCGACGGCGGCGGCCAGGCAATCGACATCGACGCGGCCATGCTCGACGCCTGGGACGTGCCCCAGGCGTGCCCCAGCTGGCCGACCGACGTCCTGGTCCGGCCCCTAGCCGGTGGTGCGGCCGGACCAATCGCGGTGCTTTCGGCGTTGTCACCTGCTGGGGTGCTGGACGCGAGGTTCATGCCGGCCCTCGGCGGCATCGGCGAGCCGCTTCCGCAGGCTGTCGCTTACCAGCTTTTCCTTGACCGGCTCTCCGGCCTGGCCGGGGTGCCGTTCGTCGAGGTGCTGATCCCGCCACTGTCAGCGCGCGCGGCGAATGCGGTACGGCGGCCGTGCTACACCCGCTACTGGACCGGTGATCCCGATCCGAGCTGTTATTTCGACGCGGTCCGGCCCAGCGAGTACTTGCCGCTCGCCGCGATCACGGTCAGGCGCGAAGGCCAGGCCGTGGTCGCCGAACATGACGGCCGCCGGATCTGGCCGGTGATCCATACCGCTCGGGTGGCCAGCGGTCCTTGGCTGATCGTGCGGAGCCTCCTCAGCCTGGCCTCGCCGCAGTCGGACCGCCAGTCGTGGCGATCGCTCAGCTACTCGCTGCCAGCCTGGCCGGACCACGGCCAGATCCCGCGGATCACGGTCGGAGGCAAGCTCGTTCTCACCGCCAGCCAATGGCGCGTGCGGCGCGGTGACCTGGGCAGCCCCCAGGACCGACTGGTCGACCGGGCGAGAGCGCTCGCGACGCTCCGCCGCACCCGCTCCCTGCCACGCTGGGTCACCATCAGGGCGGAAAGCCACGACGAGCCCGTCGTTGCCGACCTGGACAGCCTTCGCACGCTGCGGACGGTGGACCGGGTGCCAGCGAAACACGAGACGCTGACATTCGCCGAGCTGATCCCGGGTCCAGACGAGCTTCCAGTGCGCGACCTGGCCGAACCCGCGAGCCAAGGGCACTGGGCGGAGCTGCTGCTCAGGTTGCCTTTCGCGGCCAGTCCCGAGATCGAAGCCGCGGCCGTCGCCAGCGGCTATCTGAGCTCCCGGCAATCGCCGGGATAACGGTGCCGGCACCCACGGGGCCGTCGCCGGGGCGACATTTCGATCAGTCGGAAGGAGGGTCATGAAGGAAACGCAGTTCAGCCTCGATGACATCGAGCGCCAGATCGCCGATCTCGAGGTCAGCTTCGAGCTGCTCAGGGAGTTCGATCCGAGCACTCACGAGACGTCGAACAACAGCTGTTGCCATATCGGCAGCTGCTACACGTTCTGACGCACCCACTGCCCAGGGCCACGCGGTGCCGATCAGTGCGGCGGAGCCACGGGGCTCCGCCGCACCCGCACCCAGGCGAAGGAGCGCTTATGCCGCTGACCACCGAGGAAGGCTGCGCGCTGGCCAAACGCGCGATCGCTGGCGACCCGCTGCGCCAGCCGTCGGTCGACGGCGACTGGGGAGTTCCGCTGCTCGCCTGCCTGGCCGCCGCGGCCGACCCCGGCTGGCGCGGACCGGCTCAGCAGGCCACGCTCGACTGGATAGCCGCCCGACGACACCGAGTGCCTGCCGCCGCGCTGTTCGGCGGCGGGATGGCCAGCTTGCTCGCCGGCCTGACGCTGGCCGAGCGTCTCCTGCCCCGGCTGGCCACGCTCACCGACACCGTACGCGGGCGGCTCGCCACCTTGACCGCGCGTCGCTGCGGCTCCCTGCCTCCCACGAGGTCGGCCGCCTATGACCTGATCACTGGCGCCTCAGGAGCGGTCATCGCCCTGGCCACCGCGCCGCGGGTCCAGGCCGCGGAGATCAGCTCGGCGACCAGGTACCTGCTTGACCTGTGCCAGGATGGCGATCTGGGCGGGCTGAGGCACGAACCGGGCCGCCACGAACCGGGCGAGCGCGAGCCGGGCGGGCGCGAGCCGCTGGCATGGAACGCCGGACGTCGCAATCACGGGCTGGCCCATGGCGTGCCTGGTGTTCTCGCCGCCTTGGTAGCCGCCTCGCCACTGGTAGCCGGCCAGCACCAGGGCGACCACCTGATGATCGTGCGCAGGCTCGCCGACTACCTCATCGGCGAGGCGTTCACCGACGACAGGTCCGTCATCACCTGGTGGCCGGGCAGCGAGAACAGCAGCGCAGACGCGCCGGCCGAGCGGGCCATCCGACGCCAGGCCTGGTGCTACGGCACTCCCGGGGTTGCCTGGCAGCTCTTCACTGCCGGACGGCTGCTCGGTGACATTGACATGGCCGGGTTCGCGGCCGAGGCGATGTCGTCGCTCTGCCTGGCCTGGGATGACGACTTCTACCTGCGCGACGGCTCGCGAACCGCGCAGCTCACGATCTGCCACGGAGCGCCAGGCACCATGGCGGTGGCCCGCTTGTTCGCCAAGTACGCGGCGCTACCCGAGGCGGCCTCGCTCGCCGACCACCTCGACCAGGCACTCACCGAACGGATCCCGGCCTGGTGCGCGACCACCGACGCCGGGCCCGCCGTGCTCGACGGGACGGCCGGGGCGATAGCCCTGCTACACCCTGGCCGCTGGCCGCCAGGCTGCCTTCCGGCCCTCGGGCTCGCCGACGGCGCAAGTCTTTCTAAATAGGAGAGGAGGTCATTGGTAAAAGGTTCGCAGCAGGAGCATTTTCGTGAAAAGGAGAGTTCTTATGCGCAAGGCAATCACCCTTTTAATCATGGCGGCGGCGGCACTTGCTGCCTCAGTCTTTTCTGTCACGCCCGCAATGGCCGCGGGTCCGACGCTGGCTTGCACTTTCTCGCCCGGCAACGGAGTATTCCACACTGGTTTCTGCGAGAACAACGTTCCGAGCATTTCTTATACACTCACCTGGCTCGTGCAGAACGCGCCGAGCGGTGCCACATACTCGTGGACCCACCCAGGCACCGCCGTCGGTGGCTGCACGTCGACGAGTACTGAGTGCTTGATAACGGTCTCCGGCCGCGCAACCAAGACATTCACGGCAACCGTGGTCGTCAGTACGGGCACTACGCATACGACACTGAGCGCGTCTGCCGACGTTGAGCCCGTCTGCGTCAGCGCAGAGGGCCCGGTGTTCTGTTAGCTGAGACCGGCCGCGGCGGCCGATCGGTCCACGGCCGCCGCGGTCATCCTCGAGGAAAAGGCGATGCAAGCCCGCACAAATCTTTATAAATAAAAATTGGGTGAAAAATTTGCGCGGCGTCAGGCCTGTTCTCCTGAGGCAGGACCGCGGGCGCGGCGCAGTCCGTCGTTGGCGCGGGCCTGTGCGTCCTTGTCGCCGATGCGGCGGGCCAGGCTAAGCGCCTGGGTGAACTCGATGCGCGCAAGGTCTGGCCGGCTGATGGCGAGGAAGGCTTCGCCGAGGCCGTTGAGCGCCAGAGCTTCACCGGCCGGGTCACCGATCTCGCGGAACAAGTCCAGCGCCTGCCGATGGTGGCTGGCGGCCTGCTCATGACGGCCCTGCCGCAGATGGACGTCACCTGAGTAGGTGAGCGTGTAAGCCTCGGTGGGGCGGTCGCCGGTCTGGCGGCATAGGACGAGAGTCTGCTGCAGGTGGCTGGCCGCCTGCTCATACCGGCCCTGCCTCAGGTAGAGGCCGCCCAGATTGCCCAGCGAGTAGGCTTCACCGGGCCGGTCGCCGGCCTGACGGTACAGGGCCAGGGCTTGCTCGTGGTGGCCGGCGGCTTGCTCGTAGCGGCCCAGCCGTCGCTCGGCACCGCCGAGATTATTCAGCGTGCGGGCTTCCCCGGCGCGATCCCCGAGTTGACGATACAAGTCGAGCGCCTGCCGCTGGTGGCTGGCGGCCTGCTGATAACGGCCCTGCCGTAGCTCGATGCCGCCGAGCGTCCCCACCGCGCGGGCTTCGCCGGTGCGGTCGCCGGCCTGGCGGAACAAGGTCAGCGCCTGCCGCAGGAGTTCGGCGGCCTCCTGGTAGCGGCCGCGCCACAGGTCGATGCCAGCCAGGATAGCCAGCACGCGGGCTTCGCCGGTGCGGTCGCCGGCCTGGCGGAACAAGGTCAGCGCCTGCTGCAGGAGTTCGGCGGCCTGCTGGTAGCGACCCCGGCGGCTGTCGATGACGCCGAGGCTGGTCAGCGCGTTAGCCTCGGCGCCGGGGTCGTCGAGGCGGTGAGCGGCGGTGCGGGCGTAACCGTGGATAGCTATGGCTTCCGGGTAATGACCGCCGGTATCGAGGTAGCGATGCAGGGTCGCGGCCAGCAGGATGGCCTGGTCGGGCCAGCCGTGGGCGCTGGCGTGAGCGGCAGCGGCCACCAGGTTCGGCCGTTGCGCGTCCAGCCAGGCTCTGGCCGCGCTGGCGTCGGCCATCGGCGGTACGGGGCTGCCTGCCGCGGGTATGCGGGGACGACGGTGCCGTTCGGATGGCCGAAGGACATCCATCGCGGCGGCGGCGGTGTGCAGGTAATGATCGAAAAGCCGCGTCAAGGCCGCGTGCTGCTGCTCCTCACCGTCCTGCGCCGAGGCCAGTTCGGCGGCATAGGCGCGGAGCAGATCGTGCATCTGGTAGCGACCGGGCTGCTCGCGCAGTATCAAGTGGGCCCGGGTCAGCGTCTCGAGCAGATCGCTTGCTTGTCTAACATCAGCGTCGAAGAGCGCGGCGACAGCATAAGGGTCCAGGTCAGCGCCAGGATGCAGGCCAGACAGCCGGAAGGCCCGCGCCGCCTGGGAGTTGAGGTGCTGGTAGGACCAGGAGAAAACCGCCCGCACCGCGGTATCGGCATCGCCGCCGGCGTTCAGCAGGTCAAGTCGCAGCCGCCGGTCCGTCAGCTCTGTCACGAGATCGGCCAGCGGGACGCCCGCGTGGCCAGCGGCCAGTTCGGCGGCCACTCGCAGCGCTAGCGGCAACTGGCAGCACTGCCTGGCGAGCGCGGCGGTGGCGGCCGGGTCAACGGCAGCCCGGCTGCCAATGAGCATGCGCAGCAGTTCCGCTGCCTCCTGCGGAAGCATCAGGCCGAGATCCAGCCGCCGGGCCCCGTCGCGGGCGACGAGCCCCGACAGCGCGTCCCGGCTCGTCACCACCACCATGGCTGAGGCGGTCCCCGGCAGCAGCGGCCGTACCTGGTCTACCGACCCGGCGTTGTCCAGCAGCACCAGCATTCGCCGCCCGGCCAGCAGGCTCCTGTAAATGGCGGCTCGCTCCGCCGCCTCCGCGGGGACATCATGCCCGGCCACCCCCAGCGCACGCAGGAACCCGGCCAGCGCATCACCAGGGGCTACGGGCCGTTCTGAGTCGTAGCCGTGCAGGTTCACATAGAGCTGCCCGTCAGGGAACCGGTCCGTCACCTGATGCGCCCAGTTCACGGCAAGCGCGGTCTTGCCTACTCCCGCGGTTCCGCTGATCGCCGCGATGACCACTGATCGCAGTTCCCGCTGACCAGGGCGATCCAGCATGGCCATCAGCGCCGCCAGCTCTGCGGCCCGACCGGTGAAATGCTGCACGGCAGCTGGCAGTTGCCTGGACACCACAAGCTCGGTGGCAATGGCCGCATCCGTTGGCCCGGTCTGTGGCCGGAGGAGCGCGGGGTCGGCGGCCAGGATCCGCTGGTGGAGTTCCTGCAGGTCGGCACCAGGCTCGACGCCCAGTTCCGTCACGAGAACGCGGCGAGCCTGCTGGTATACCGTCAGCGCCTCACCGTGCCGGTGATCTTGGCACAACGCCAGCATCAGCAGCCCGTACACTCGCTCGCGCAGCGGATACATCAAAGCGAGCCGACGGAGTTCGCCGACAGCGGCGGTACCACGGCCTAGCTGCAGCGCAGCTTCCAGCCAGGCCTCAGTCGCCTGCACCCGCATCTCGGTGAGCCGCGGCGCTTCTCGCGCTGTCAGCAGCTCCGACCCCGCATCGGCCAGCGGCTCTCCGCGCCATAAACCCAGGCCCTCGGCGGCCCGGGCGGCCACGATCTGCCAGGCTTGCTGCCGGGCCGCGCTCTGCGCCGCGTCCAGCAGCGCTTCGAACCGGGATACATCGAGCTCGTGATCGGCGACCCGGATCACGTACCCGCCAGGCACCGTGCGGATCCGGCCTCGTTCCGCCGCGCCGAGCGCCTTGCGCAGCCGCGCCATGTAGTTCTGGACAGTCACTCTGGCCGATGACGGGGGCCAGTGCCCCCACAAGGCTTCCGCGAGTTCTTCTGGCCCCACCACCCGTCCCGCGCTCAGAAGCAGCGTTGCCAGAACGGCCCGCTGCTTGCCTGCCGCGATGGGCAACGCGACTCCGTCGCACCGCACCTCCACGGGGCCAAGCAGGCGAAACTCCATCTTCGCTGGCACCGGACCTGAGCGGGCGCATTCGCCAGAGATGGCCGCGCCCGGGCTGATCACATCCTTAGTTTGCCACAGCGCGTGCTGATCGACTGCTGACGAAATGCCATTAACGAGGGTGCTGTGAACCGGTAACGACAGCGCTGCAGGGAGGCACTGACCATGAAACGACTTGCGTCGGCGGTCCTGGCCGTATCGGCCGCTGTGACCTGGGCGGGTGCTGCGGCGCCGCGCGCCGGGGTTCGTGGCAGTCGAGAAGTAACCCGGCCGCGGTCAAGCGGAAGACTTTGCGGGGCTATATGGCGTTTTCTTTTACCGGATCATGGTGCAAGGGCGTTCGCGCAGGTCGCCGGCGCTATCGTGCTGGCGGTTATCTTGCCTTGCTGACGACGAAGGCCTGGTCGAGGCGGGAACGGCCGTCGTAGGACCCGCCGGCGCTGCAACTGCCGGCCGAGGCGCATGACACTGACGTGACCCGGGCGATTCCGTCCTTGTTGAGGGCCGTCAGGCCGGGGACTTTCTGCGCCTGGCCCCAGGTGCCGTCGTGCTGGCTGACGACGAACCCCTGGACACGGTGGCGGCCATGGTAAAACCCGACCGCGACGCAGTTGCCCGCCGCGCCGCACGACACCGCGTCGACCTCGGCTTCCCCGGCCGTGTTCAGGGCCCCGAGGCCCGGCACCTCGGTCGCCCGGCCCCACCGGCCGTGCCGCTGGCTGACCACGAACCCCTGCTCATGACCGGAACCGTCGGTATAGTTCCCGCCGGCGCTGCAGTTCCCCGCGGAACTGCACGACAGCGAGCTGATGACGGGACTGTCGCGCTTGCTGAGGGCCGCCAGGCCGGGGAACTGCTCGGCCTTGCCCCAGATGCCTTTTTTCTCAGTGACGGCAAAGAGCCCGCCGCCGGCGCTGCAGTTGCCCGGCGAGGCACACGACAGCGAGTCGATCTCGCTCGTGCGGGGGAATGGCAGCGCCTTACCCCAGCGGCCGTGCTCCTGGCTGACGACAAATCCATGGAAACCGTTGCTCAGATAGGCCCCGGCGGCGCTGCAGTTCCCCGCCGCGGCGCACGACACCGAGCGGATATCGGCAAAGCTGCCCCTGGTGGTGAAGGCCGCCAGGCCGGGGACTTTCTCCGCCTTGCCCCAGGTGCCGTTCTTCTGGCTGACAACGAAGGCATGGTCGGAAGAACTGGACCCGCCGGCACTGCAGTTGCCCGGTGAGGCACACGACACCGAGCTGATCTGGGCCTGGCTGCCCTTGCTGAGGGCCGCGATGCCGGGAACCTTTTCTGCCTTGCCCCAGATGCCGTTCCTCTCGCTGACGACGAAGGCGTGAACCGGAAACTCCCTTGACCCAGGGGTGGCATATTCTCCGGCCGCGCTGCAGTTGCCCGGCGAGGCACACGACACCGAGTCGACCAGGCCCTGCCGGCCAGTGTCGAGGGCCACCGTGCCGGGGACCTCTTCTGCCTTGCCCCAGGTGCCGTTCTCCTGGTTGACGACGAAAGCCTGCTCACCGGAGGAACTTCCGATCAGGAACCCGCCGGCGCTGCAGTTGCCCGGCGAGGCGCACGACACCGACGTGATGCTAGACGAGGCGAAGGCCGCCAGGCCGCGAACCGGCTGCGCCCTGCCCCAGGCACTACCCTGGACGGAGCCCAGGGCGCCAGCCGGGACCAGGCAGGACACGGCCATCGCGATACCCGCCCCCGCCCCTACTGCCCGGCCGATAAGAGGGGCCCGCCGACCGGGGCCACGCACTGAAATTGCGCTGTTCATGAATGATACCCCTCAGTTCGCACTAAATAGCACTGCCGTAATAGTGAGCTAACCAATACCAATGACGCCCGGACCGGCCAAGCGGTTTACCTCCCGGCAAGCCCCTACCATAAAGAAAGGCGGCCCGCGCTGTGCCCGCTCGGCAGTCTCTGCTCCGAGCTTGACAAGCGCGTCGGGGACGTATGGCAGTTCGTGTGACGGCCGCGGAGGCTGGCCTCGGGAAAGGGTGGACGCGGCCCGCGCAAATCTTTCTAAATAATTATGGTGAAAATATTGCGCGGCGTCAGGCCTGCTTGCCTGAGGCGCCGGGCGGCCGGGGTGACGCCCAAAGCGCGGACCGGGGCTGGCCGTTCCCGGTCCGCGCTTCTGCGGCTTTCCCGGCTCTAGTGGGCGTCTTCGATGGCGTCCTTGCCGAAGTCCCGCTCGGCGAGCACGAGACTGCGGGTGTCGGCGCGGAGGGTCCTGGTGTCTTGCCTGATCGTTGCCTCCGGAGCGCCTGAGCTAGCGTCCTTGGCCAGTTGCTGAACGTCAAGCTGGACGACGTCCAGGTTGGCCTGGACCCACTGGCCTTCGGCCGGCCCCTCGGGTGTCCCGGCTGTGGCCGTTGACAGCGCGCCGAAGAGGCCGTGCGATTCGTCGAAGATGCCCGCCGTGAAGTACACGGTGTCAGTGGCGCCTCCGGCCCCGCCGTTACCGACCTGCAGAGCCCATAGCTTGTCGATCTGGATGGGTTCGCCATCCGGGTCCTTGATAGGGCCGAGGCGCGCCCCGTTTGTGGCGTCGAACGCGTTGATGAATCCGTTGCCGAAGTTGCCTGCAAGCAGCACCGGGTCGTTGCCTGGCGCATGGATGCCGGCGAAGTTCGGCGGTGTGATCGCCAGGCCCCACGGCGAGTCGAGCGATCCGCGCGAGATCAGCCGGATCTTCCCCCCGGCGAGGCCGGGCGTGCCGTCCAGGTTGAAGACGTCAACAAATCCGTGGCCGGGGCCTGCCACGTCGTCGTGGCGGGTGGCGTCCTGCAGGGCGTAGCTCACGTAGACCTTGCCGTTCAGTACCTGGACGTTGAACGGGGCATAGTGGGCGGGCAGCCGGGGATCGGTGAAGGCGCCGGCCGGCAAGGACTTGACCTGGGAGAGGTTCGCGTCGTAGACCTCGACCCTCCCGGCGCGGAAGTTCGCCGCGTACAGCACGGCCGTGCTGCCGGCATCGCCGGAAATGATCGGGGCGCTGGCCGTGGCGATCGCGAGGCCCTTGTAGACAGCGCCAGTCTGCCTGGAGGGGTCAGGGTTGGTGAAGTTGTTCCCGGAGTTGTCGACGGCCAGAACGCCCTGGGCACTCGCGCCTCCCGGGCCCGAGAACTGCTGGCTCGGGTCGATGCCGGGATTCCATCCGACGATGGTCCCGTCCTCGGTCGCGAACAGGAAAGCTGCCGGCGCGGTCGTCTTCTGGCCGGTCTTGTTCGGGCCAGTGACAGGGAACGCTCCGCCGGCCGCGCCGGTGTTGAACACCGTCCCGCTCGGCGTGCCGCCGGTCAGGCCGACCGGGGTCGGGATCTTCACGGCCAGCGGATTGACCGTGACCGGCGTATTGCCGGCGCCCGGCACCTGATAAAGCGTCGATAGACCGGAGTTATTGTCGGAGATCCAGAACGGGCTCCCGCTGCTTTCCGAAATGCCCCACGCATTGACCAGGTTCGGGTCCGTGACGCCGGCGGCGCCTGGCAGGTCGGATACCAGGTTCGTCTGCGAGACCGTTCCGCCGCCGGGGGTCCTCGCCGGAGTAGCGGCGGCCGCTAAGCCGAGGGGGCCGAGCGCCGCGGCGGCAGCGAGGGCCGCTGCCGTGAGCAGCGCACCGCTAGCCCAGCCTAAGATCAGTTTCTGATTTCTCATGCTTGCGCCTTCCTGTTATCAAGTGCCTGATACCTGGCACCGGTCAGTTCAGTCGACGGCGACTTCCACCGCGACGGCGACCCGGCTGTTGCCCTATTCCCCGGTTTCGTACTTGAAAGAGACACGAAGCTTGGTCCGGTAGGTCAGCGCACCATCCTCTGCGATCTGGATGTCCTGCGCCACGACCTCGGCAACTCTCAGATCGCGGATCGTCCGGCCCGCGGTCTTGACGGCAACGGTGGCGGCGTCCTCCCATGACTGTGAGCTCGTGCCGATAAGATCGGTCACCCGGTACACGCTCATGCGGCTTCTCCTGTTCCCACGGGGCCGCTTCCCCATGCCGCCCTAACCCTGCTCGCGTCTCTCCCCGCGAAACATGGCCCGCAGACCGGAGGAGGCTGGGACCCGGGAGGGAAAACCCCCGGGGGAGTCGGGTATTAACCGCGTTATGCCGGAAACGCCCAGTTCGCAACGTGATCTTCGAGATAAGGGCGCGTAGAGGAATAAGTCGTTGGTTCGGCTTTTCGGCGGCGTGTGCCGTGCTAGAAGGGGGCGGAGCCGGACCGCGGCGGCCGGCAGGCGCTCCCGCGCGGGCCCGGCCGGTTCGGCGGCCGGGTGAATGCGCATATTCATCCTGATAATCCAGATGAATATGCGGATTCATCTGCCCGCACGGCATCCCGGGCCGCCCGGCGGCCCCACCGCCGGCCTCGCCGGCCACATCAGCGGTCATCCTTCGTCTCCTCGCTACGTACGAACTGACCTTGATCATGATCATGGAATCTCCGTGATCGCGGCCCGCTGACCTGCGTGCTTCTTCTTGCATGAGGAAAGATGTGCGCACCAGCCGGGAGATAAGCCCGTCCTTGCGGGAACAGTCACGGACGCGCCTGTTCCCGCTGATGCCACATGGCCCTGGTGACGCTACCTGGCCCGAGTTACCGCTGCCTTAGCCCTGGTTACGCTGCCTTAGCCCTGGTTACGCTGCCTTAGCCCTGGTTGCGGACGCCGAAACCGGAATAAACCCGGCAAAATTCTGCGCTAACCCGGGCTAAGACGTCCTAACCCGGGCTAAGGCTCGAAGCGGAGGCATCCGCGGACCCGCGAGCGGATTGGTCATCCCGCAGAGGCCACCACTTTCGCCTAGGGGGACACCCCGCTTCACCCGACCTCGGGTTAGCTGGTCACGGCCTAGCTGTTGGCGACCGCGGTCTGGATCGCCGAGAATCTGATTTTCTCTTGTTCCAGCCTGACCGACGGACCGTATGCGTTCGAGATGAGGTCGGCATAGAGCGCCGACTCAGCTTGATCCAGGTGGTCAAGGGGAGAGGTCACCGGAACGGGTTCGGTGCCCCATTGTTCCCGGTGGGCCAGCAACGTGGACCGGTCCATGAGCATCGAGCTAACGTGCGGATGACTGCCGCGCAGTCGGTCAAGAATGGCGAAACCATGGGTATCGATGTCGCCCCAGTACACCAGGTCCAGGCCGGCCAGCCAGCCGAAGGATTCGAGCAGCGAGACTGCGTAGCCGCCGCCAAGTACGGCCATCGCCGCTGGCGGGACGGGGAACGCGAGGTAGGTGATCTCGTTTTCCAGTACGTACGCGCGGTTGATTCCGTCCGGGGCGGCCGTGAACTCGGTCGTGCGGACCGACATCTCAGAGAAGCCTCGGAATCCTCCGGCGACCCGGAAGCGGACGTAGGCGGGCTTGCGCAGGAAGCCGTAGCGGCCGGGGAAGTCGGGGGCGTCGGCCAGGACGCGGGAGGGGTCCAGTTGCGCGTCGAGAAGCTCGGTCAGGACGCCTTTGTGCCGTTCGATGAACTTCGTGTCGACACCCGGCACGTCAACCTGGCGCAGGTAGATGGTGCCGGGCTGATGGCGCTGCTCGATCCAGCGGACTGTGGCGAGCAGCTTGGGCCAGTCGCGGGCCAGCCGGAGCGCACGCTGCGGGTGAGCGATCAGCCATGGGACCAACTGCGTGTCGCTGGCTTTTTCGATCAGTTCGGCTAGGCGACGGACCTCGGGGCCGACCTTGAGCAGAGCCCAGGTGTCGGCGTAGCTGTCGAGCCAGGCTCGGCACGGCAGGCTGTTGGTGCCGAATTGTCGGCCGCCGACCTGCTTGTACTCGATCCGCAGCGGGCCGTTGGCCGCGCGCGTCCACTCCGCTGCCCATTGGCGCACGTCTGCTAGTCGTTCGCCGATCTGGCTGGCACTTGGGCCTCGGATTGGAAGGCTGAGCGGTTCCCAGTCCTGCCCGGCAGCGAATCGGGTGAGCAGAGCGCCGGAGTCCCATTTCTTCCTGACCGCTAGGTGGACGTCGGGCGGGCGGGTCCATGCACCGGGCACGTCAGCGACCGGTCGTCGCGACGAGATCAGCCTCTGGTGACTCCGGCGATGCCAGCAGTTGCCGGGAGATCAGGTGCGTTTCGCGGCGGGATCGGTACTCAGCGATAGTGAGCGTCTGCAGCCGGGAGTGGTTGCTTTTCGGGTTGTCCACGAAGCCGACGGCCGACACGTAGCGCTCGATGACGTTGATCTTCTGCAGCGGGGTAACAATGAGCAACTGCAGGCCAAGGCGGCCAAACAGTTCAAGCGCGAACCTGGTCGACTCATCGGAGCCTCGGCCGAACGCCTCGTCGATGACGGCGAACCTGAAGGTCCGCGACTTGGCCGCGCCCCATTCGAGCTTGAACTGGTAGGCCAGCGATGCGGCTAGGACGGTGTAGGCGAGTTTCTCTTTCTGCCCGCCGGACTTGCCGCCCGAGTCGGCGTAGTGCTCGTACTCGGTGTCGTCCTCGCGGTAGCGCTCGGAGGCGGCGAAGGTGTACCAGTTCCGCACGTCGGTGACGAACTTGGTCCATTTCCGGTCCGTTTCGGTCAGTCCCTGGCGGCCGCGGAACCGCTCGATTATCCGGCTCACCTGTAGGAACTTCTGCTCGGAGTACTGATCCGATTCCTCGCCGGATACCGAGTCATCGGTACAGGCCCGCAGGTCGGAGCGGAAATCGCGGATCTCGACGGCCGGGGAGGGCAGCGGTTCCAGCCTTATGTAGCGCCCTGGGTTGTAGTCGACATCGACCAGGGATTCGTTGATCGTGGCGATCCGCTCCTTGATCAGCTCGGCCTGCTTGACCAGCCGGGACTGGAAGCCGGCGATGTCCCTGATCGTGTTCTGGTTCAGGTAGGTCTTGAACTGGTGCCTGAACCTGGGCAGGTCATCGGCGGTGAGCCGGTCGCGCAGTTCCCGGTAGCCTGGCGCGGACTCCACCGAGTCGTCGAGTTCCTCCGCCTCCTTTGTGTACTGGCGGCGGAACTCTCCCATCGCGGCGACGATCTTGTTGGAGAGTCGGGACAGTCGGTCGCCCCTTTTCTCGGTGAGCACGGTGATCTCGTGGCCAGCCGCCGTTTCGGCCCGGTCGCAGGCACCGGACATCTCAGGTTTGGGTTGCCCGGCTCTCGTCAGCAGTTCGGCGATCGCGCTGAATCTGGGCTTGGCCTGCTCGGCGGCGGGCTCAGCGAGGATCTCGCGCGCGTCGCGCAATACGGCACTGGCGCCTTGGTGCCGTTCGGAGATTCTGCCGATAAGCCCATCGACCTCGCGGAGGCGAGACTCGGCCCCCGCAATGCTTTCTTCAACAGTGCGCAGTTCTTTGTTCAGGCGGGCAAGCTCGGCCGAGACCGCCTCTAGCTCGCGTTGTTCAGCCCGGAGCTGCTCGGCGCGGTTGACCACGGACTGCCAGTCGATGTCGGCGAACTCGCGGGTCTGGTCGAGGCCGGCGAGGGTCTGCCCGCGCTCGATCGCGGCGTCATGCGCCTTCGCGTGCAGCGTTTGTTCGGCTGCGACCGCATTGATGCGATCGTTCAGCGCGGCGGCCTTGGTCAGCAGCGTGTCCAGTTTGCGCTGGTTGGACCAGCCGAGCACGTACCGGGTGCGGTCATCGATGCGGAACCGGTCGTCCTTCTCGTGGCGGCCGCCACCCTTGATCTGCCCGGCCTTGGTGATGGCCTTGGGCATCCGGCGGAAGTCCGCCATCGCCTCCACACACTCGTGATCGGCGCGGCGGGCCAGTTCGTTTTCCAGCCAGTCAGCGAACGGCGAGTCCTTGACCTCCAGCTTGGCGGCCAGCGTGTTCGGGCCGCAGTAAGCCGAGGTGGTCCTGGCCCGGGCTGGCTCGGGTACGCGGTAGTACACCACGCGGTCTTTCAGGTGATGGCCGTCGATCCAGTCGGAAACGGCAGCGTAATGATGATCGGGCACGAGCACCGACAGGGCGAAGCCGTGCAGCAGCCGCTCCGCGGCCCCTTCCCAATCGACTTCGCTGTCCCGCACCGCGATCAGTTCGCCGGCAAACGGCAGAGATGCTTCGTCGATCCGCAGCTCGCGGCAGATCCAGTCGCGCAGCTCTAGTTGCTTCTTCGGGATGCTGGTCTTGCGGTCGGCCAGGCTGCGCAGCTCGGCGTTCACCTCTTCGGCCTCGTCCCGCAACTGCTTCGCGGCCACGCCCGCCTCGGTGAGCGCGTTCTGGTGGTCGAGCTGATCCTGCCGGGCGATATCGCGGGCGGCGGTGATCTGGGTTCGCCGGGCCGCGAACTGGTCGGCGGTCTCCACCGGCTCCAGGGCGGCCCGGGCGAGCAGGGCGGCGAACCGGTCCGCTTTCCGCATCCGGTCGGCGTGCGCCTGGTCGCAGTCGTCGAGCTGGCGCTTGATCTCGGCTAGCCGGCTGCCGCCGTGACCGGCCAGCTCGACCTGCAGGCTGGTCTGCCGTTCCCGGAAGCTGGTCAGTTCAGCATCGATTCCGGTGCGGTCGGCCTCCAGCCGCGCCTGCCGGGACGAAATCGCCGCGAGGTCGGCCTGAGACAGGTCGGCCTTGAGACTGGCGAAGTAATATCGCAGCGCCGCCCGCTGGGCGTCGAGTTCGGCGATCTCCAAGCGCACGCCGTCGTGCTTGTCGCAGTCCTCCAGCAGCGGAGCGAGGGCCGTCAGCTGGGCCTCGGCCCGCCGCACCGCCGCGTGTGCCTTGGTGAGATCCTCGAAGTGCTCGATGATGTCGGCGACCGCCTTGGCGGCGTCGAATGGCTCAAGCATATGGTCGCGGACGAAATCTGTGAGATTGCCCACCGACTTCATCGAGACCGTCTGGTGAAATAGCTCCATCGCTTGTTCCGACTCGATCCCCATCCGGCGCCGGAAGTCCGCGCCATAATCGGGGAAAGCATCGTGCAGCCGGATACCCGATCCAGCGCGCAGCCGCTTGCGCAGGCCCGAGATTTCTGAACCGAAGTTCTTGAAATCACCGGTTACCGACAGAGGCCGGTCGGCCGTGACGTAAAAGCGCTCCGGCTGGCCGGACGCTTCGCCCGAGCGCAGGTAAAAGACCTGAGCGAGACTGACCGTGGCCTCGTAACCCTCATTTGTGAAGACGCCGAGTATCACGCTGTAATCAGAGCCATCTCGCAGGGCTACCGGCTTGGTGGCGCCATTGACCTCGTTGCGCTCGGTCTTGTAATACCCGAGCACGTACGAGCGCAGGCTCCGTTCCCTGGTGTCGGCCCCGGCCGCCTTGTTGTAGGAGATCCGCTGAGACGGCAGCAGCAAGGTGGTGACAGCGTCCACGAGCGTGGACTTTCCCGATCCGATATCGCCGGTGACCAGCGTGTTCTGCCCGTCTAGGTCGAGCGACCAGACCCGGCCGCCGAACGTGCCCCAGTTGTAGAGCTCAAGGCGGGCTAGCCGGAAGCCAGTCATTCCTGCTCCTGTCCATCAAGCAGCGCGGCGTATTCAGCAAGCTTGGCGTCAAAATCAGCGAGCCACTGACCGTCCACAAATGCCTTCAGTATGCGTCGCACTTCATACAATCGATCGGCGTTCTTCGCCGGTCTCAGGAAGCCGTACTCGACCGCCTTGTTGACATGTGCGTCGATCTGGTCGGTCAGCCGGGCCTCGTTGCTCGTGGACGGCAGGAAGACTCGTACCATTTCGAGAATCTGGTCCCGCGTTAGCATAAGCCGGGTATCGCCACCTTGGGCGTCGAATTCGGCCAGTTTCTTGCGCAGCAGGGCGAGCAGCAGGCTCACGTGAAAGGAAAGCGCCCGGCGCGGGATGAGCCTAGGTAGAGAATCTTGATCATCTGGATCCACTTGCTGCTGCCGGAGAAACGCGTAGCCTTCGGCCTCGTCGATGATGACCTCGAGGCCGAGCACGTCCACGTAGTCCTGCGCCTGCGGCCGCAACTCCGACAGGCTGCGCCAGGCGCGATCGTGGGCATCCCGGTAGACCACGCCCTTCATGAGTTGCGTGACGGCGACCGACAGATCGGGCTCAGCGGTCACTGGCTCCTCCTCGCGTAGGTGACCCTTGGCAACGTCGCGGTGCGCTCCTGGCCATCCGATTCCGACCAGGTGATCCGATCGCGATGATCTTCGTCATAGACGATCGCGAACGCCTCATCGCGGAGCGACAGGTAGGTCACCAATTCGGCCACCCCCTGCCGCAGCGGGTAGCGGGCGACCACCTCGGTCAGGCCGACCCGGGTCTGGCTGCGCAAAGCCTGGCGGATACCGCCGCGCAGCGGCTCAGGATCTACGTAGACCTGCTCGAACAGGGCTGACGGATCGGTCTCCTCGTCCGCATCCTCGACGTTGTCGCTGACGATGCGCGTCTTCCTGACGGGCACGTAAAGTGGCCGTTCCATTGGCAGACGGATCGCTGGCGCCGGTGCGTCGATCTCCATAACGACACCGAGGTTCGAGGTTTCCCTGAGGGCGAGGGCCCGGGATTCGATTTGGCGCAAGATGTCGATCACCCGCCTGTTCTCGAACCACACCTGGTCATCCAGGAACCGCCGGAGCTGCTCGGACAACTGGCGGACAGTGGCCTGGGTGCGCTCGGCGGCATCGAGCCAGTCATAGTGGATGAGCCGAAGCCTTGTGTCGCGTTCCGCGATCCCGGACAGCTGGTGAACTCGATCTAGAAGGTCGGACAGTTCCTCCTGGCGGGCCTGGGAAAGCAGGAAACCATAAAACGCCTGGAAGGATCTGCCCTGGTCGGAGTCGGCGATCGACTCTCGGCTTCCGAGCACGTCATCGAGCAGTTCGCCCTTGCCGCCGTGCCAGCCCGCGATCTTCTCACGCAGCTGCCGGTCCAGCTTGCGAAAATTCTCTTCGACCTCGCGGAAATCGGCCAGCAGTTCCCTGGCGGTGCCGGCGAACTGCTGGTAGCGGTCACGCACGGCGGTCTCGTCGAGCAGCGGCAGCTCTCCGGACTTAACCCGGGCTATCTGCTCATCGATCTGCTGGCGTTGCCGACGCAGCTCGGCCAGCCGCTGACTCGGATCGGTCTCGGTACCAAAGACTATTTGCCGCAGCAATTCAAAAATGACGTTCAGTCGCGATTCGGTGCCGACGAACTCCCGCTCGCGCAGGCTCTGGACCCATTGCAGCGCCTTTTCGACGGCGGGGGTGGCGTCAAAATGGGGCTCATCGGTATCGTCAGGATAATACTTGCGCAACCAGCCCACCCCGGGCGCGGCCCAGTCGTCGAGATACGCTCTCGCTGACTTGGGATACCTCTTGTTTTCGCGCTGGTTGAGCGTGTAGAGCTCATCGTCGAGGCGGCTAGCCAGTTCGGTCGCCGAGATTGACCTAATGTTGTCGTCGACGAACACCTGGTACAGGAAACTCAGAACCAGCGGCGCATTGTCAGCGCGGAGCAGTCGCCAAGCTGGGCTGTTATCCCTGAGCCACGCAATGTCATCCAGGTCAGGCATGGCAACATCGTAGGGCGACCGTGTGACAGTTTGCTCGGGCCCGCAGGTCGCCCTCAGGCGACGGCGTCACGAATTGTGTCGCGCAGTTAGCGGTAGCCCTGGCCGGCGTCGCCGCCGTGAGTGGCTCAGGAGGATGGCGGCGCGGCGAAGACTTCGATCTCGCAATGGGCTGCGCCGCTGCGGCCGATACGAGCGTCGGCGGTTACCAAGGACACGCCAAGGACTTCCGCCAATGCGACGTACTGGGCGTCGTAGGCGGACAGATTGGCATGGAGCCTTTTGATGCGGGGCCACAAAGGCAACACATCTTGCCGCTCAAAGGGAAAAGCGCGGAAGTTGGATGCTGCCGCGTCAGCTTCCCGTTCGGTAATCTTCTTGCCCCGCCTGAGCCCGAGCAGGGCCGAAATGACTTCCCCGTCGAGTATGTACGGCGCGTACAAGATCTGTGATCGAGCCAGCCGCTCCGCGATGGACTCTCCAGCCTGAGTCTTTGCCGCGAGCAATTCGACCATGGCCGAGCAATCCACGACCGTCAACGTCGGGCCCGGCCCTCGTCGATAGCGGAGAGAATGTCGGCGGTGCTGATGCTGGCGGTTGCGTCGCTCCTGGCCCGCTCGACGGCCTCGGCTACGGTGGGCCTGGCGGCTTCCCTCTCGATCAGGCTACGGAGATATGCCTGCAGGGACTGGCCTGCCTGCGCCGCGCGGATCTTCATCGTCCGTACGGCGTCGTCGGAGACGTCCCTGATGGTAAGCGCGGTCATGAAATGATCATAGCGCCGTTGAAAGCATAATGCATTCAACGGTGCCAGGCGGGAGGCCGCTGGTCTGGAGAGATCGGCAGCGTCGTCACGTTCGGTACTCCGTGACCGTCCCCGAGTAATCCGGTGTCCCGGAGGAAGGCCGGGAATGCACTGAGCGGGGGATCTCGGCCGCGCATGCCTGGCCTCGCGGCGCGCTCTGGACGGATGCCGTCCGGCACGTGCCTTCTGGCCAAATCCGCCGTCGCCTCGCGACCAGTCCGGCCGTTTGGGCCGGTACCGGTTAGCCTGAGGGAGTGCCGCGCTGGCAGGCCGGCCTCGTGTGAAGGAGGACGGCGCA
>DATNFM010000282.1:0-9663 GCA_035606435.1 Streptosporangiaceae bacterium
CACGGAGCCCGCCGCTCCGGCGGCCTCCGCCGCCGGGTGCTGTACTCCTAAGATCGCAACGACACGGCCACAGGCGCGCGGCCTAATTCCAGACTGTGGACAGCAGCACGAGCCGCAGGAACCCCAGATCAGCCTGTGGACGACAGGAGGTTGGCGCGCTGGCGCGGCCTGGTGGTATCCCTAGGCGGCGACTTCCCACTCGTTGCGGCGACTTCCCATTCGTTACGCTGACTTCCCATTCGTTGCGCTGCCCCAAACCGCCGTGAATCCGACAAAATTGCAACGCAACAGATGGCAAGTCAGCGCAACGAATGGGAAGTGCGCCCAAACAGGTGGCAAGTGAGGCGTGTAGGGGTCCTGCCGGCCAAGTACTGCCATGAACCCGGCCGGGTACTGCCATGAACCTGGCCGGGTACTGCCATGAAGCGGCCGACGGACACCGAACCCGGCGACCTCGGCGACCTCGGCCTAAACCGACCCGGCTTCGCCAGGTTCACCCTCACCAGACCCGGACTCGCCGGACGCGGTCGCTCCAGCCGGACCGCTCAGGGCCAGCTCGAACTCCTCGCGGAACCGCGCGAAGTCGGCCAGTTCCTGCTCGGCGGGGACAATAGCCAGTTCCTCGGTGACGCCTTCGATCCGCTGCCTGATCGTGACGGTCAGCGCGGCCGTCTCGTTCAGGGCCCGCTGCTTGACCAGCGACAGGCAGACCAAGGCCGTCCCAGCTCCCAGCCCGAGCGCCGCCCCGGCCAGCAGCAGCGCCCAGAGGACCATGATCGGGCTGCTCAGCAGGCTAGGCAGTCCGCTCCCAGCGCCGAACACGCCCAGCACCAGCACCGCCACGCACCAGCCGAGTCCGATCGCGACCGCACCAAGCAGCACTCCCTGGGCCAGCCCGGCCAGCCGCCACCAGCCTTCGACGCTGTCCTCATCGGGCAGCGCCCCGCCGATCGCCTCGCCGACCGCAGCCGGGATCTCGTCCGCCCTGGACCTGGCCACCGTCCTGATCGTCTGCGACCACGGCTTGGGCAACGGCTCCGCCAGTCGGTCGCCAAACTCGGTCAGCGCGTTGTCGATCGATGCCTGGTGCGCGCCGGCCGGCCCGGTCGAGACGGCGCGGAGTTCGTTCCACAGCATGCTGACCCTGACCTTGCGCAGCGGATTGCGCCCGGTCAGGCGCTGGGTGATCCAGGCGACCGGCCAGCCGACGAAGTCGATCGCTCGCAGTTCCCGCGCGCTCCGCAGCGTGTCGCCGATGGCCGCCGCTCCAGCGGCGGCGTAGAACTGGTCGACCAGCTTGCCCGTGCTGTCGGCCGGAACCGGAAGCACCGATACGTCGCCGGTGTAGTGCCTGAAGCGGGACACGACCGTGCTGAGGTCATCGAGGATCCTGGCGGCCGCCGCCTTCCTGGCGACCACGCCCTCGGCCAGCAACCGACGCAGATCATCGATGCCCGAGCCGGTGACCGCCGACGTGACCAGGATCGGGACGTCCTGCAGGTCCTCGCTGTCGAGCAGCCGTCGCAAGTCCGCCACGCAGTCATCGATCTGTGCCGCGGTCAGCAGGTCGGCCTGGTTCAGCACCACCGCCTGGACGTCGGAGTGACCGGCTAGCGGGATCAGGAACTTGCGGTGGATCGAGGCGTCGGCGTACTTCTGCGGGTCGACCACCCAGATCATCACGTCGGCCAGCGACACCAGCCGGTCGACCTGTCCGGTGGACTGGCCCATCACCGAGTCGTGGTCGGGCAGGTCAAGCAGTACGAGCCCGGCCAGGCCAGACTCCCCTCCGCCAAGGGCGCTGGCCCTGGAGTACCTGTTCCTGATTGGAACGTCGAGCCACTCGACCAGCGCGGCCGAACCGGCATCGTCCCAGAGGCAGGCGTGCGCCTCCCTCGTCACCGGGCGCGTGACGCCGACCGTCGAGAAATCGGCCCCGGCCAGGCAGTTGAACAGCGACGACTTGCCGCTGCCGGTGCCGCCCGCGAGCACCACGACCGTGTGCGCGGCCGACAGCCGCATCCGCTCGCCCGCGCGGCCGAGCACCTCTTCGGCCTGGCTGAGCACTTTCTTGCTGAACCCGTCGCGACCGCCGCGGACCGAGCCGAGCTCGATCATCGCCGACAGTGCCGTCAGCCGGGCCGACAGGTCGTTGACGTCGATCGCGGCAGGCCCCGGCCCCGGGCTAGGCGTCCACCCGTTACTGGCACTGGCGACGGTCTGGCTCACCGGGATCCGCCTGCGCACCGGAGATGCCAGGCTGGCCCGGACCCGGGCTGGGATCCGCGGCCCGGCCGATGGCCAGGGAGGAACAGGCGGGCCGGCGGGCGACTCAGCGCCAGCCGCGCCCGGCCCGGCAAGCCCAGATCCAGGACCAGACCCCGGCCCAGGATCAAGTCCAGAACCAACTCCCTCAGGACCAGTACCAGATCCGCCAAACCCCGAGCCCCCAAATGCAGATCCCTCAGAACCCGAGACCGACCGGCCGGACACCGCACCCGAAGGCTCGGCCCCAGCCTCAAACCCGACCGGCCCAGACCCGACCGGCCCGTCCCCGACCGGCCCAGTCCCGCCGACCGGCCGCCCGCGCGCCGGAACCCGCCGTCCCGCGATCTGCCCGGCCGCCGCCGTACCTAGTCCCCGCAACCGGTTAGCCGGCATCCTGATCGGCAACGGCCGCTTACCGCCACCCGCGTCGCCCCCGCCAGCACCAACCCCGTCGCCCTCAGCCCGGACCTCCCCGGCAGTCTGGACCTCCCCGGCAGCCCGGACCTCCCCGGCAGCCCGGACCTCCCCGGCAGCCTCAACCACAGCCTGGCTAGCATCGGCCGCCGGGCCCGGTGCCGCCCCGCGTCGTGCATTCATCGCGCGGACTCCAACGAATAACTGGCCTGATAGAGATCGGCCGACGCACTCTCGTCGAGCGGGCCCAGAGCGTCGACAAGCGTCGTGTACCTGAGCGCCTCCTCGGAATAGAGCACGCCGATCCGTTCGCGCAGATCTTGCCGGGCCTTCCCGCCGATGTCACGCATCGAGCCTGGCCCGAACAAAGATGTGAGCAGTTGCTGCGGCACCGCACCCGTACCCGCGTCCTCGTCCACCACGAAGTCGCCTTCGCCGTAGCCGAGCACGCCGATCGTCAGCACCAGCGCCAGCGACTCAGGGTCGAACGAGCCGACCCGCGATATCGATCTCCTGGTGAGGTTCTCGGTCTGCACCAGGTTCAGCAGATAGTCCTGCCACCCGGTCACCGCCCTAGCCGCCCGGGCCGCCAGGTCAGGCGAAGACCGGCCCAAAGCGTCGGTTCCGCCTTCCGGCAACGCCGCCGCCAGATCCAGCTGGGCGCCAGGGAAACCCCACTTGTGATCGCCTTCCCAATGCCGCAGGGAGGAGTACGAAGGCTTCGCACCGATCAGCGCCCGGAGATCTTTCCCATCCTTAGAAAAAGCATCCTGTGCCTGCGCGAGCAACCCGACGCCAGCCGGACTCGCCTGCCAGCGCTCCATGGCATCCTCGGCCGCCCGGTCCGCCAGCGAGATGACCAGCGCCTCAAGGCTGTGCCGCAGCGCGTTCTTCAGCGCCTGCGCCCGGCTGGTATTCGGAGCGTGCCTGCGAGACCGCTTGCTCACCGGCCGGCCCTTGCGCACCTCGATCGTCTTGATCAGGTCGCCGGTCCCGGCGAAGTCCTGCCACCGCGCCAGCACCTCACCGCGCAGCAACGAGCCGCTGCGAATCGCCTCGTCCAACTCGGCCAGCCCGGCCTGGTACGCGGCGTCGGCACCGGAAGACAGCTCCCGGCGCAGGGCAAGCTGCATCTCGAACTGCGCCGCCATAGAAGGAACCCGGCGTTCGAACGTGTCGAGCACGCCCGCCATCGTCTGGGTCAAGATCGCCACCCGCCGCTCGTCGCGGCGGGCCGTGTCCTTCAGCCAGCCCCTGACCGGCTCGGACACGGCGGCTGGAAGCCGGGCGTCGATGACCGTCGTCTCGGGGATCACGAAGCGCTGAGTCTCGCCTAGGCCGTTCGCCTGGACCATCGCGTCGAAATGATCGGTGAGTTGCGTCGCGGCGGCCGGCGGAACCCTGGACAGCACGAGGCCGAGGGAGGCGCCGCGATCACGGCCGTCCTTGAGCATCTCCCAGACCACGGCGTCGGCGTACCGGCGCGCCGTGGTGACGAACAGCCATAGGTCGGAGGCGTCAAGGAACTGCTTGGCGAACTGCCGGTGTGCCTCCACGACCGAGTCGATGTCCGGGGTGTCGAGCACCGCCACGCCCTGCGGCATGCCCTCGCTCGTGGCCAGCACGAGCAGTCCGTCCCGGCCCGGCATCGCCAGGCCCTGCTGGCGGACTCTGGGCATCGACGGCAGGAAGACGTTCTCCGCGAACCACTTCTCGTCTTCCGGATGACAGGCCAGCACCGGGCTGTTGGTAGTCGGTCGCCTGATGCCGGTCGCGCTGACCTGGCTCCCCACGATGCTGTTCAGCAGCGTCGACTTGCCTGCGCCAGTAGAGCCGACCAGTGCGATCAGGATCGGCGCGCCCGAGTGGCGCAACCTGGGTATCAGGTAGTCGTCGATCTGAGCAAGCAGCTGCTTCCGCTCGGCCCTGGTCTCTTCGATCCCCGGGCTGTCGAGCACCAGCGATATCCGCCTGATCGTGTCCCGCAGGTCGATCAGCGCATTCTCAAGCTTCCGGGCGTCCACCCTGACATGCGGCTCGGCCTGTTGTTGCGGGCCGTCAGCCGGCATGGCCGACGCCGCGTCGTGGGCTCCTCCCCAAGGCACCGACGCAGGAGTTACTCCCTCTTTCATACCTCCGGGCCTCCGCTAGACACACTGCTGGTCGAAGCACCCATCCAACCAGGTCACTACCCCACCACTGCCAGGTCACGTCGAGATCACGCGAGCTGGCAGCAGCTGCCGCAATCGTCGCGGCCATGGCGCAATTGTGCGCCGGCAACGCAGCGTACCGCCGACATTGCGCGAAACCGGCACGGCCTGTTTGGCGGCCGTTGCCCCGCAGGACCTTCACACCAGCGTCAAATCAGCGTCTGACCTGACTTCGGACCAAGCCGTGACCGGCGCCCTATACACTGACGTGGCATCTATGCGCCTGTCCGCGCGCGCCGACTGCCGGCTGCCGATCAAGTCACTCTGCGGGCGGTTCATGAAGCTTTGTGACAGAATCGATATTCCTGTTAATCGTGCACGGTGTGGTCATGAACACGGTGCGGATGCAATCCAGCGCGGTTACGAGCGTTGGTTGTGAGCAGAGTGGTTACGGCTAACAGGTTCGCAGCGTAGGAGCGCTCATGTCGGATGGGAATCCATCCCGCGTACTCGTGACTGGCGGAGCTGGCTTCATCGGCCGGCGCGTTGTTCGTGGGCTGCTCGACGCCGGGCATACCGTGACCGTAGTCGACCGTAACCCCTTTCCCAGCGAGCGGGTGACCTCGGTCGTCGGCGACCTGTGCGACCCGGCCGTGGCCGGCGACGGCCTGGGCCAGGCGACCGACGTGGTGATCCATCTCGCGGCCGTCACGTCAGTGCTGCGGTCGATGGAGGACCCGATCGGCACCTACAAGCTGAACGTCGACGCCACCTTCAACTTGCTCGAGACCGCGAAGAATCGCGGCGTCCGGACATTCCTGCTCGCCTCGACGAACGCCGTCACCGGCGACGTCGGCAACGCGACGATTTCCGAGAAGATCCCGCTCCGCCCGCTGACCCCGTACGGCGCGACCAAGGCGGCCGGCGAGATGCTGCTGTCCGCTTACGTCGGCAGCTACGGGATGCGGGGCGCGGCGCTCCGGTTCGCCAATGTCTACGGCCCAGGAATGGAGGCCAAGGACAGCTTCGTGCCGAGGCTGATGCGCGCGGCCAGGGACGGCAAGGGCGTGCAGATCTACGGTGACGGCACCCAGCTGCGCGACCTCGTGCACGTCGACGACATCGTGGCCGGCATCTTCGCTGCCTGGCACGCCGGGCACAATGGCCCGCTTATCCTCGGCTCCGGCGAATCGGTGACGGTTAACGACATTTTGGACGCGGCCCGGGCGGTTACCGGCGCCGAGATCCCGGCGGAGTATGTTTCCGCCAAGCCGGGCGAAATGCCCGCGGTGGTCATCGACATCTCAGCCGCCAGGGAGCTGGGATATCAGCCGCGAATGGACCTGAAGGCAGGTATCGCCACAGTGTGGCCAGAGTTCTCGGAGAAGGCTAAGTGACATCAGGGCAGGGCAGGGCTAGCCAGGGCAGGGCTAGCCAGGGCAGTGCTAGCCAGGGCAAGGCTGGCGTGAAGGGCAACACCGCGATGCGGACGCCCGCTGAGGACGAGGCCATCGACGTTGCCGCGATCGAGGCGTTCACGAATCAGTACGGCGCCCGGGCGACAAAGCTTCCCGAGCTCGCGATCGTGATCGCCGCGTTCAACGAGCAGGGCTCGATCGGCCCGGTGCTCGAGGCCCTCCCGCCCGAGATCTCCGGCCTTGAGGTCGCCAAGATCGTCGTGTCCGACGGCTCGGCCGACGGCACGGTCAAGGAAGCCGACGCCGCCGGTGCGCTGGTCTGCGACGTGCCGGTGAACCGAGGCCAAGGCGCCGCGCTCCGGCTTGGCTACCGGCTGGCCCGCGAGGGCGGCGCGACCTATATCGTCACGACCGACGCCGACGGCCAGTACAACCCGGCCGAGATTCCGAACCTGCTGAAGCCGCTCATCGCCGGCGAGGCCGACTTCGCCTCCGGGTCACGCGCCATGGGCAGCGAGGAGACCAAGGACCCGGTGCGCAAGCTCGGCGTCCGCGTGTTCGCGCTGACGATCAGCCTGCTGACCGGCCAGAAGGTGACCGACCCGTCGTTCGGGCTGCGCGCGATGCGCGCCGAGGTCACCGGCGCGGTCAACCTGCGGCAGCCGCAGTACCAGTCGGCCGAACTCCTCATCGGCGTCATCACCCACGGCTACAAGTACGTCGAACTGCCAGCGACGATTCACAAGCGCAAGGTCGGTCAGAGCAAAAAGGGCCACAACGCCCTGTACGGCCTGTACTTCGCCCGGGTCATTGGCGGCACCTGGTGGCGCGAGCGCCGTCGCCGCAATGCCGCAAAGTCAAAGTCGTCTTAGGAAGAAAGCATCGCTCAGGGTCTATGACCCGAAAGCCAGAGGCCAGTCCCATCCGGGGCTGGCCTCTGATTTGCCGAACGACCAGATCCTTAGCCAGCCCTCCAGAGGCAAGTCCACTGCATGCCGCCTGCCCGGGAGTGGGCTCGGGCGCTAGCTAGCGCTGGCGGTTCTCGTCTTGCGACCGGGCCGGTACGGTGACCGGCGACAACGACTCGGCTTCGATGGGCCCGGCGGGAGCGGCGCTCTTGTCATGCCGGTCCGCGAACAGGACGTAATGGAAGATCAGGAACCTGATCACGAACGTCACGCAATTGGCCAGCAGGTAGATCCCGCCGACGACAGCGTGCCGCTCGAAATGATGCAGGTTGAGGTCATGCGCGAGCACCGTGCCAAGGTGAGCCGCGAGCCCGAGAATCAGCCAGGCGCCGACCGAGACCAGCCAGAACGGGATGGTCTCGCGCCAGACATTGGGGCGTCCTTTACGATCCCAGGCCCGGCGGGACAGGAAGTAGCTCACTATCGCGCCGACGATCGCGGCCAGGACACCCGAGATACCGCCGGTCATGTGCAGCGGGCCGATGAACAGGAACAGCGCGATCTGGCTGGCACCGAGCGAGACAGCCGCTACGAGCACGAACCTGACGGCCTGAGTGCCGGTCCTAGTGCGGAGCCGATCCGCGACCACAGCCGGTAGCCTGTCGATGAGCTTTGGCATTGATGTCCTTGCTGCGCGAAGACATGCTGGAAAACCAGACACATATACAGTACGGGAACCGGTCGAAGCCGTGACGAGAACACTCGATGCCACGGCAAATAGGTCCCGGGACAGGGTAGTACCCGCTGCGAAGTAGTCGAAGCCAACCCCTGGGGGCGAAGCGATGAAGATCCTGGTCTTGGGCGGTGATGGCTACCTGGGCTGGCCGACCGCGCTGCACCTGTCGGCCGTCGGGCACGACGTCGCGGTAGTCGACAACTTCGCCCGGCGCGGCTACGACTTCGAAATGGGAGTCGAGAGCCTCGTGCCGATCGAGTCCCTCCAGACCAGGATCAGGGTCTGGCGCGAACTCACCGGCAAGCCGATCGACTGCTATGTGGGCGACCTCACCGACGCCGACTTCACCTACCACGTGGTGCGCGAGGCCCAGCCGGACACGATCGTGCATTTCGCCGAGCAACGCGCCGCCCCCTACTCGATGGTCGACCGCAAGCACGCCGTCTACACCCAGGTCAACAACGTCGTCGGCACGCTCAACGTGCTGTACGCGATCGCCGAACTCGACCCGGAGATCCATCTGGTCAAGCTCGGCACGATGGGCGCCTACGGCACGCCGAATATCGACATCGAGGAGGGCTGGCTGGAGATCGAGCACAAGGGCCGCAAGGACCGGGTGCTGTTCCCCAAGCGCCCCGGCTCGTACTACCACCTATCTAAGGTGCACGACAGCCACAACATCGAGTTCGCCTGCCGGATCTGGGGCATCAGGGCGACCGATCTCAACCAGGGCGTTGTCTACGGCCAGCAGACACCAGAGACGGCCAGAGACGACCGGCTCGCGACCAGGTACGACTACGACGCCGTGTTCGGCACGGTTCTGAACCGGTTCGTGATCCAGTCGGTGCTGGGCCTGCCGCTGACCGTCTACGGCAACGGCAGCCAGGTGCGCGGCATCATCGAGATCCGGGACACGGTCCGCTGCCTGCAACTGGCTTGCGAAAACCCGGCCGACCGGGGCGAGTTCCGGGTGTTCAACCAGATGACGCAGTCGCTGTCGATCACGTCGATGGCCGAGACGATCGCCCGGGTCAGCCCGGAGAAGGTGACGATCGAGTACCTGTCCAACCCCAGGGTCGAAGAGGAGGGTCACCACTACAACGTGGTCCACTCCGGCTTGGTCGACCTCGGGCTCGACCCTCACCTGCTGTCGGACACGCTGATCGAGTCGCTGTTCGAGATCACCAAGCGCTACGCGCACCGGGTGCGTCACGAGGCGATGACGCCCACCATCGACTGGCGCAAGTCGATCAGCCCGATCGGCCTGTAAACGGCGCAACGTCCTGCGCACAGGGCATCCCGGCGGCGGGCAGCGCTCCGGTGAGTAGATAGCGCACCTCGTACCTGGTCGCGCAGCTGCTCGGGTTGCCGGCCTCGGTGTGCCCGTATCCCACGACGGTCGCCAGCCGCGTAACGCGCACCGGGCAACTGGTACCCGGCCGGACGGCCGCACCTGGCTTTGATCATGATCATGGAATCTTCGTGATCGCGGCCTGGCGACGCTGTCTTAGCCCGGATTAGGGACGTCTTAGCCCGGGTTACGCGGCCTTAGCCCTGGTTACGGACACCGGAACCGGGATAAAACCGGCAAAATTTCGCGCTAACCAGGGCTAAGACGTCCGTAACCCGGGCTAAGACGTCCGTTACCTGCGGCCCGGGAACGCCGGTGGACCGGGCAGACCGCCCATTTCGGGCACCGGCCACGCGCCCGAACGGGCGACGCCAGTGCCGGCTCGGCGCCTGGGACTGCGCGGCGCGACCTGGCTAGC
>DATNFM010000283.1:0-13413 GCA_035606435.1 Streptosporangiaceae bacterium
AGCGGCAGGCGATCCATAGAACTCCAGGATCGTGATAAAAAGTCAGGACCGGCTCGGCCTGTACCGGGCGATGACCGGAGCCGGACCGGTCACGCCGGAAGCACTGGCCGAACAGGCCGGGCTCGCGGGTCAGGTGCGCGGTCTCGGTCGGCACATCGGCGTCCGGCCAGCCGAAGAACTGATATCCGCTGATGCCATGCACGCTGGGCAGCCCAGCCATCGCGAGGATCGAGTTGTTCAGTACCGAAGGGTCACTGAACCCGGGGGCGGCCGAGCGTCAGCCCAGGAACCTGAGCACTGAGTCCAGGGCACGGGTGACGGCTTGCCTCGACTCATCGGTGTGGTCGAGGGTGTCGAAGCCGTGCTGGCCGTTCGGTACGTCGATGATCTCCAGGCGGACATTGCTGGCGCGAGCGGCCTCGATGAACGCGGTGACTGTGGCCGCGATCACCGGGCGCTCAAGGCCGACCCGGGTTAGCACGATCGGCAGGTCGCCGGCCTGCGCGACGGCCTTGGCCGGGCGGAACCGGTCGTCGGTGTCCGGCAATACGTCCAGCACCGGGTAGGTAGCCGCCAGGCAGCGCAGCCAGGCCGGCGGCGTGCGCAGCCAGTCGGCGGTCAGCGGACCGCCGCCGGAGAAGAACCACAGCGCGATCCGGTCGGCGTCCACGCGCGGGTCAGCCCGCACCAGCTCGACGGCCTCGGTGACATCGTCGGCGGCCGCCGGGTAGCTGTTGACGTCGTGCAGCCGGTGGTCGAGCGTGACTCCGACCACGCCGCGTCCCGCGCACAGCGACCCGTACGCCTGGTACACAGGCCAGCCGCTGGGTCTCGGCTGCACCGCGGCCGGGAGCGGTCCGCCGTGCACGAACACCACCGCCGGAGCGGGTCGCGTCGTGTCGTCGGGCAGGTAAAGGTCGGACCGGCCGTGCCGCTCCGCCTTTCTGGTCTCGACCTGGCGGACAAATGGCTGCATATGCGGGGGAAGATCCACCCCAAGAGCCTATGTGAGCCCGCCCGCTGCGACCGCAGCAACCGCGCCAGCGGCTTCCACGCGCTGGTGGCCGGCCCGGCCATCGAGCGGGTCGTCGCCTCCTCGACCGAATTCATCCGCCGTCGAGAAGACGAAACTGGCCGACGTCGGCAGCCGGTTGCCGCTCCTGATATTCCGGGGGAAGTTGGTCGCCGCGGCGGGTAAGTCCGCTGAAACTACCCGCCGCGGCCATCTCCGACTTTGCCCGGTCGGCCTTGAACGGCCCTGAAACGGCGCTGAAGCGACCAGGCCCGGCCCGGGTCAGGCGGTCAGCGCGGCGCGCGCCAGCTCCTCGAACTCGGCGTCCACGATGCCCTCGGCATCTCGCACCCCGCCTCCTGATGTTCAGCTGCGATTTGATGGCTCGGCGACCCGCCCGCGAGCCTGCGCTGCCCGCACGCGAGCGGCCTGGCGGACCAGGTGCTCGCGCTCGGCAACCACGGTAGCCAGCCGGGCGGCACCCGCATACGCCGCGCCAGCCGCCGGCAGATCGCCATCGAGCTCGTGCAGGTAGCCGCGGACAGCATGCCATCGGTGTCGGTCACCGATCACCTCGCGGAGCCGGTCGGTCTCGCGCAACCCGGCGGCGGCGCCGAGGACGTGACCCACCGCTACCGCGCGCCCGAGCACCGCCGCAGGGTCCTGGCGTGCCGGGTCGCCGGTGAGCGCGACGAGATCGTCGTACCAGGCCAGGATCTGCGGCCAGTCGGTCTCCTCGGCACTGGCGGCGTCATCGTGCAGCGCGGCGATGGCGGCTTCGATCTGGTAGCGGCCAGGGTGCTGAGCGGCCAGCGCCGACTGGAGGATGCGCACGCCCTCGGCTATCTCGCGAGTATCCCACCGGCGGCGGTCCTGCCGGTCGAGCGTGACGATGCGACGCTCGGAGTCGAGCCGCGCCGGCAGGCGGGCGTGGTTGAGCAGCATCAGGGCGAGCAGCCCCCGTGCTTCGGGCTCCTCGGTGGCCAGGGTGAGCTGCCGGGCCAGGCGAATCGCCTCGCCGGCCAGGTCGACCCGGTTCACATGGCCCGCCGTGTAGATGAGATAGAGCACGCGCAGCACGACGGCGAGATCGCCGGGCTGGTCCAGGCGTCGTCCCTGCAAGGTGCGCTTGGCCCGGCTGATCCGCTGCGCCATCGTCGCTTCCGGCACGTAGAAGGCGTCGGCGATCTCCCGGGTGGTGAGGCCGCCGACGGCGCGAAGGGTCAGGGCCACCTGGGACGTCGGCGCGAGATCAGGGTGACAGCAGCAGAAGAGCAGGAAAAGGGTGTCGTCGCCATCCTCGGTAGCGGCGGGCACTGGCTCGGCGTGTGTTGCCTCCTCCCGGCGGTGACGGGCCGCCTCGCTGCGACGCGCATCGACGAGTCGCCGGGTCGCGACCGTCGCCAGCCACGCGCGCCGGTCGCGCGGCGGGTGCTCTGGCCACACCCGCAGCGCCTCGAGCAGGGCCTCTTGCAGCGCATCCTCGGCGGCGTCAAAGTCCTCGCCGCGCCGGACCAGGCTGGCGAGGACCCGAGGGACGAGGGCGCGCAGCGCGCCCTCGTCCAGGCCTGGCTTCGGCTCCTCGGTCACCCGGATCAGCCGTCCGAGTGCGCCCCGGACATGACCTCCCGGACGTCGATCCACTCATACAGCGGAGTCCCGCCCGGGCCGGGCTCGGAGGAGACGTAGGCCGCAAGCTCTACCGCCCGCTCGTACGATTCGACATCGATCATGTACCAGCCCGCCACGAGATCGCTGGTCTCCGGCAGGGGGCCGTCGGTGGTGACTGGCGCGGCGTCTGGACCGCCGTAGCGCACCCAGGTGCGCGCCGGCGTGAGCGCCTGCGCGTCGACGAACTCGCCGTGCTCCTCAAGCAACTCGCCCACGTGCTTGAGGAAGGCCATGTGAGCCTCGACGTCCTCGGGAGCCCACTGATCCATGGGAGGGAACGGATGATGCGGCTCAGGGCCGCCGCGGTAGTGCTTGAGTAGCAGGTACTTCGGCATGGTGGCCTCCTGGTGTCGTGGGCCGCGCCGGTCGCGGCCCCTCACCTGATGAGCGGAGCCACCCAGAGCTTCTCGACATGGAGCCAGTTAGCTTACTCAGCCAGCGGGTCGGCCAGAGCTGAGCGCAGTGATCCGGGCACGAAGGCGCGGTCAGAAGGCTTCGGCTTGACTTGCGCCAGTGCCCTTGTTCCGGCGGCGCCGTCGGCCAGGTGTTCAAGCCTCTCACCGAGCATAGCTATCCGCTCGGCAAGCAGGACGTGCAGCTTGGCGTCGTCCATGGCGGCGAATCCGTACGGCAGCGCCTCCCGGAACGGCTCGTCGGACAGCGCCGTCTCGGTCAGCCGCCGCAGCAGCGCTGCCCACGTCGGCGGCACGAGCCCGATTGACAGATGCACAGAAGCCTGTTCGGTGGCCACTCCGGAATGGATGAACCCGCGCGGAATATAGAGGCACTGCCCCGCCTGGAGTTCGACTTCAAGCACGACTTCGGTGTTCACGTCCGTGCGCGAAGACCATTCGTGGGCCGGCCAGCGCTGCGGCGGCTTGGCCACCCGCCATCGCTTGCTGCCGTCGAGTTGCCTGATAAATACGCTGGCGGTGTCGTAGTGGGGGTCAACGCCGCGCGAAGTCGTGGGCGTGACAAAGGCAGCGCAATAGGTGCGGTACCCGGTGCGCGCGGTCAGCGCCGCGGTGAACTCAGCCAGCGGCGGACAGTAGGTCTGCAGTTCCTCGACCACCAGCGTGGCCCCGCGAGCTAGTTCCGCGAGAACGGCAGCGCCGTCGACCAGGCGCTCCCTGGTCGATGCGGCACGCTCCGCGGGTCGGCCAAGCCGGTCGACAGGCAACGCTGCGCCGTCGCGGAATAGCCTGACGCACGGTAGCGGAAGCGCACCAGAGAAGATCAGTTGCTCGACGGTCTCAAGCGAGAACACGCTGCCAAGACCGGGCAGATCCGTACTGAAGAAAGGCGCCTGTTCCCAATGTGCGGCCAGCACGCAGGCGTCGTTGACCAGATACGCCAGGACATCCTCAGAATGTGCGTTCATGCGCGGCCTTCACAGTTCATGCGCGGCCTTCACGGCGCCCTCACGCCGGCACCCCGACATCGAGCCTTCACATAGGTACGACCGGTGCCGACCGAGTACCGGACCGCCCTGAGCGGGCCGCAGTACCTGGCACCGGCCTTACCCCCTGGCAATCGCCCGGCGAACTCACCCTGTGGATCGGGTCACCGGACGACAGGAACTATTACAGCGCCTCGTGGCAACCGAAGTTGATGTCGAGAACCGCAGCCTCGCCCTCTTCGTCTTCCTCGATGCTGTGACCTTCGACTTCGGCTTCTTCACTAGCCTTGGCGAGTTCCTCGGCGTCCGGCTCGCGGTCGGTCATATGTGTCTCCTTGTTAACTCACCCGGCGCAGCCTTTACTCACAACCAGGACGGCACTGGGAATGGATCAGAGCTGACAGCGCTGCTTTATGGAGTATCCGATCGGTCAGAAGGGATGTCAAGATGGCCGCCAGGCACTATAACCAGATGGATAGGTAGCGATATAGGTTCGACCGACCCGCGCCGGGTCAGCGAGCGACCAAAACGATCACTGTTCCGCGTGGCAGCCGAAGTCCAGGCTGAGAATCGCAGCCTCGCCCCCTTCTTCTTCCTCGATGCTGTGACCTTCGACCTCGGCTTCTTCGCTAGCGTCGAGGTATTCCTCAGCGGCCGGCTCACGGTCGATCCAAGATGTCTCCTTGCTAACTCATCCGGCGCAGGCATTACTCAGCAGACGGCACCGGAATGGATCAGAGCTAGCAGCGCTGCTTTCTGGAGTATCCGTTGAGCTAAATAGCCTGTCAAGACGAGCTTGAACGGCGGGCTGGAACGGCGCCGTGATCGAAAGGATAGGTATTGCCCAGGTGACCTAATCCGACATTTGCGTCAGTAGTATTCAGGCGCATCGGCAGGCAGCCTAATGGACTTCGGCAGGCCGTCTGGCCGCAGTAGCGGCCGCCCGCAGGCGAGCGCGAACGTGGTGAACTCTCCCGGCTGGCGCAGCCCGAGCATGGCGTCCGCCTCGGTCCCCCTGATCGCGCCGGTGATCGAGGCGCCGAAGCCGAGCGCGGTGGCCGTCATCGAAAAAACCTGGGCCATGTGGCCGATGTTCTGGAGCAACATGCGGTAGGCGACCGGATGCGGGTATTTCCAGGACATCCGCTCGGCGACGGCCGCGGTCAGCACGCCGAACGACGCGCGGGTGAAGAAGCCCTGGCCGAAGGTGAGGTATTCAAGGTCAGCGCGGCCCGCCTTGGCACTCACCGGTTCCAGCCCGTGCCTGATGTTGTCGTAGTGATACAGGCCTGGCCGTACCGAGGCGACGTTAAAGACGAAGATGAAAGCCTCGCATTCGTGCCGCGCTCCGCCGGAAGCCGCCGCCCGCAGTTGCAGCACGCCGACCTCGCCGGCGTCAGCGAACCTGAGCGGAGCGAACGTGTAGTGCAGCAGGTCTGAGAATGAATCCAGATCCATCGTGTGATCCGCGAACTCCCGGTGCGTGCGGCGGCCTTCGAGCACCTCGCGGTACGGAACGTCCAGGCGCGATCTGACCCGTGGCAGCAGCAAGATCCGGTCACTGGCGGCCGGGCGGACGCTGGACGGGCGCTCGCTCCTGGCGAAGTTGGCCCGGTAGGCCTCGATCTGAACCGGGTCGGTGCTGACGAACGACGTGTCCTTTGTTTGCGTGTAGAAGCTCCACGCCGTCGTGCCCCACGCATCCCACGGCGGGCCGGCAGGATCCGGATCGGCTGTCGCGTCCAGAAGGAAGCCCGCCTCGAGAAGCTGGCCGATAACATCGCCCGGATGTTCGTCGGACCGGATTCCAGTCCTGGCCGAGAACAGGATCGACACGACCGACTGGCTAACCCGCAGCCTCCGGTGCAGCCGAGGGCTCGAGATCACGACCTTGCCTGGTCTTGAACTGGACAGCTCAAGGACTAGCGGATCGACCGTCCTGACCTTTTCTGGAAGCACGGGCCTACTCCGGAGCGTCACTGAGCACGATGAGCGTGGATTGCCGCAACAGGGCCGCCATCCGGTCACGGGTTTCGTCGGCCCTTATCGCTCGGAGAACGCTGATCCGCCGCTCGGCGAAGTCGGGGCCCAGGCCAGCCTGCAAGAGCCCGCCCACCCGGGCGACCATCTTGCGAGCCGAGTCGTGGAAATGCGCCTCCATGCGCAGTAGCTGGACGGCGGCGGCGTTGACTCCGTCAGGTGACGGCCCGGTGCTCACGAAGTCCTCGATGTCGCGGCGCAGCAGGTCAAGCGCTGTTGCCAGGTCCTTGGTCGCGACCGAGAAGCCGACCTGGGCCAGGCAGCAGGCCGGGTCTCCCGACGACAGCGACCCTATTGACAGCGAAGTGTGCGCCGACGCGACCGAGTAGGTCAGGCCGAGCCGCTCCCGGAATAGCGCGTTCCACCGCGAACCCGACCAGCCGCCGAGCAAGTGCGCGGCTAGCTCGATCGCCACGTGGTCGGCTATGTCGGCAGTGCCAGCGGCGGTACCCCAGCCCAGGTACGAGTGCGCTGCGCTGCCACTGGCCGCTCGGAGTTCGCCGGGCGGCTCGGCGCATAGGGCGGGTGGCTCGGCCACGCCGTCACCGCGCTCGCCGTCACCGCTTGTGAGCGCACTGACGGCGGCCAGATAGTCGTCAGCCCTCTGATCTCCGACGATGACGAGATGCAGCCGGCGTCCCCACAGCCCCGCCGCCAGCGCGCGGCAGTCAGCGACCGAAATGCCGTCCAGGCTGACCGCGCTGCCCCCTGGCCGTCTAGCCAGGAAATTCCCCGGCGCTGCCCTGGCCGCACGGAACGCGTCGCCGGCCAGCATGGCCAGGTCGCGCTGACGGCGGCGGGAGCCGTGCAGCGCCTGTTTCCTGGCCGCCTGGAACGCGCCTTCATCGACTTCCGCCGCTGCCACTGCCGTCGCCGCTAGCGTGAGCGCGTTGCTCAGGTACTCGCGCGGTCCGCGCAGCTCCAGGTAGGCGGTGCGATCGGTCGCCCCGGCAGCGACGGCGACGCCCGCCGATTCCAGGTGCTCGGCCATCGTCGTCTTGCCGCCGGGCGCGGGCGAGCGGATCAGAGCCTGCATAGTCACGGCGTGCAGGCCAGACAGTCCTGCGTCTTCCATGGCCGAGCCACCCGGCCAGTAAAGCCGCACCGCGACGATCGGCCTCGGCATTCCGGCTTGAGCGTAGACGCTGGCTCCCGCGGCCCGGATCACGTGCAGGCGAGCGTCGGTGACGGGCACCGCCGCAGGACTGATTTCCGCGAGGCTCGCCAGCCGCTCGCTCAGCCCAGGCTCGGGAAGTGCGGTCATGAAAGGTAAACCAACTCGACCCGGCGGTCTGGCTGGTGCCAGCCAAGTACCGCACTCCGGAGCTGGTCAAGATTGATCTGGCTGATCCTGGCGTCGTGGCTGAGATAGGCGTCGGCTGAGCCGTTGAGCTGCATCGCCAGGCTGAGCGAGTCGCTGCGGCCGATGAACGTGTCATCATCGGCGAGCCAACTCGACCGGTACATGGCCTTGGTCCTGAGCAGGTCGGCTTCGGTCAGGCCGCGGTCGACCGAGTCTGCGAGCGCGGCGTCTAGCCGGTCGATGACCTGCCCGGCCGGCATTCCGTCGACCGGAGTTATCTCGATGATCCCCGCCGATGCGTAACCTGCCCGCGCCATGGTCTTCACCTGAACGGCGGACGCGACTCGCTCGGATCGGATCAGGCGGTCCGACAGTCGCGCCGACACGCCGCGGCCAAGGCACAGCCCGGCGAATCGGGCCAGTTCGAAGTCCCATGAAGTGCTGACCGGCAGCAAGCAGCCGATGAACACCTTCGGGGGAAGCGCGGAAGTGATCTCGATCCGGCTCCGGCTGGTCACAAGCTGGTCTCGGACCGCCCCGGTCGCCTGGAAAGGCCTCTGGCCAGCCTGGCCGCTCGCCAGTGGCCCTTCGCCAAGCGCGTCAAGCAGGGCCGTGACCGGCTCGGCCAGCCGCCAGGGATCGAAATCACCGACGACGGCCAGGTTCACGTTCGGCGCGACGTAGTGGTCCGCGTGGAACCGCAGGCAGTCGCCCAGCCCGACGCGCCCCACGTGCTCGGCCGAGCCGACCGGCAGCCACCGGTTCGGTGACTCGGCTGGATAGAGCGCGGCCAGCAATTCCGCCGTGGCCGCGCCGTAAGGCGCGCTTTCGACTCGCTCGCGGCGCTCGCTGAGCACGACGTCCCGCTCGATGTCGAGCGCGGCCTCGGTCATCGCCTCTGGTGCCTGGACGAGTCGTTCGGCTTCCAGCTCGAGCAGGATCGTGATCAGGTCGGCCGGGACGACGTTGAAATGCCTGGTCCAGTCGGCCGACGTGGTGGCGTTCGCGAAGCCGCCGATCGACTGGATCATCTGAAGGTGCCCGCCGCGCCCGAACCGCCTTGTCCCGCAGAACATCATGTGCTCCAGCACATGCGCCAGCCCGCTGAGGCCGACCGGATCGTGCGCAGAGCCGGCCGCGAATCGCAGGCTAGTGGCGACCAGCGGCCTGGCTGGGTCGCGAATGAGAAAGGCGCGCGCCCCGGCCTGGGTTCGTATCGCCAGGGACGCGCCATCCGCCGCACTGTCAGCGCTGCCCGCGCTGGCTCCGGGGATGCCGGTCGCGGCGACCGCGCCCGAGATGGCCGTCACGACCCGAACCCGGCCGACCCGAACCCGGCCGACCCGAACCTGGCTGCGGCCAGGTCGAAGGCGGCCCTCAGCTGCTCGACGGACAATCGGGCCGAGTTCAGCTCGCCAGGAAGAGCGGCCGGGTCCGACTCGAGCGCCAGCCAGCCAGTCCGGATCAGGTTAGCCAGCGCTGGATCGACCGGACGGGCGAGCTCATGTGCCCGGGACAGGCATTCCGCCGCGTCGGCGGTCCGCCCGATGATGATGAGCGAGCCGCCGAGACTGGCGAGATCGCGCGCGGCGGCCGGCGGCGGCTTGGCCATGGCGTCGGCCCGGGTGGCGAACAACTCGTCGGCTAGCCGAACGGCCGAATCGACCTGATCCTTCGCGAACTTGGCTAGCAGATGCAGGGAGCAGATACGTCGTAACACCGGCGACTCAGGAAGGCCCCGGGCGGCCAGCGCGGCCTCCGGCCCGGCCCGCCAGGCGGCCTCGTGCGCATGAAACGGGCCGACGACCAGGCTGCGCGGCCAGATTCGCTCGAGCCGGGAGGTGCTCTCGATCAGTTCGGCGGTCAGGCCGCGCCGCGAGAAGATCTTCGCGGTCTCGACCAGGCAGTTGTTCCTGGCCAGGCCGCGCAACTGGGCCGAGAGCGGACCGGCGAGCGGAAGGCCGGCAATGCACATGGCATGGCCCCTGGCGATCCGCTCGAGATCGGACAGGCCACCTCTGGCCGAGTCCAGATGACCGATATAGCCCTCAAGCCTGATCAGGTTGATGACTGGCTGCAAGCCGAACATGGCCAGTTGCCCGTCGGCGCGTTTCCGCAGCCTGCCTGCGGCATAGTCGATCTCCAGGCGGCATACCTGCGCCGCCAGCTCCCGCTGGCCGCTTCGGAATGCCTCAAGCGCCAGCCGGTTAGCCGCCACGTAGGCGGCATTGTCCGGGCCCGCGCTAAAGCCCCGCCTGAGCCGATTGACTAGATCTTCCGGTTCGCGCCAGACAACCGGATCTTCAGGAGAAAGAAAGCCCAGGCGCGCGGTCGTCATCTCGGTGAGATTGGCTGATCCGGTGGTATTCGCCGCTCCCGTAACGGCCGCATAGCTCGGCATCGGCGTCTCCGTCACTGGCGGCGGCTAAGTCAGCTGGGGAGTCATGACTTACTCCGACGGCACCAGGAATGGATTGGCATTCGCCGGCCGGCAGCGCTCCTTGCTGCGAGTATTAGTCGTCCGCTGTGGGCTGTCAAGGTGCCGTCAGGCCAGCTTCGCCCAACGAAGTGAGCACCGCGGCGAAGAGCCCAGCAACGGCGAAGATGACGGCAACTGTGTCGTTCAGGGGGATTGTTCGAGTTAGGCCATCTGCTTAGCATCGACCTAACGGTGATTGGCTGGCTTCTCACGCTTCTCACGCTCCAGTGCCGATAAACGCTCCGTAGCGCTTCCGCTGCTGGGCGCCGAGGAGGCTGTTTATGGCGACCGATGCGGTGACCAGCGGGCCTCCTCGCGGATTGAGGAACAACAGAAACTGGCACAAGCTGCTGGTCGCCCAGGGTGTCTCGCTGATTGGTGACTACGTCTTCGACGTCACCGTGCTGCTGTGGGTCGCCACCGTCATCGCAGCTCACCGGCCGTGGGCCCCGGTGGCGGCATCCGGCGTGCTGATCGCCGCGGCAATCCCGATTCTGGCCGTCGCGCCGATCGCCGGGGTCTTCGTCGACCGGTGGGACCGACGGCGGACAATGCGCATCGCCGACCTGGTCAGGGCGGCCGTGATCGCGCTCCTGCTGCTGGTCCCGACGGTGGGCAAGCACTGGCCGATCACGGCGCAGCTCACGGTGATCTACGCCTGCGTGCTGATCGCGAGCGTCGCCTCGCAGTTCTTCAACCCGTCCAGGTTCGCGATCATCGCCGCGGCGATCGCGAAGGAAGATCGGCCCCGTGCGTTCGGCATCTCCGGGGCGACGGCCAACACGGCCGCCGTGATCGGACCGCCGCTCGCCGCGCCGCTGCTGTTCAGCCTCGGCGTGGAATGGGCGTTGCTGATCAACGTCGCGTCGTTCTTAGTCTCCTACGCCTGCATGACGGCGATCAAGCTCCCCGCAACCGAGCGCAGGCCCGCCAAGGAACGGCAGCCATTCTGGCGAGAATTCTGGGAAGGATTGTCCTTTTTTGGCCACAATAAGCAGCTTGTCGTGCTGTGCGGCACGGTCGTCATCTATACGCTCGGCGTCGGCGCGATCAACGCCCTCGACGTGTTCTTCGTAAAGAACAACCTGCACACCAGCGCGAACTGGCTGGGCACCCTCAATGCCGGGCTCGGCATCGGCAGCATCATCGGCGCGCTGATCGGCGCCAAGCTGGCCGGCTGGCTCACCGAGGCCAGGGTCTTCTCCTATGGCGTGGTCGCCACGGGGTTGCTCATCTTGGTCTATTCCAGGCTCGGTGCGCTGCCTCCGGCGATCGCGATATTCGCACTGGCCGGGATACCACTGGCCGCGGTCAGCGTGGTAATCGGCCCGATAATGCTCAGGGTCACCCCGACCAACCTGATCGGCCGGGTCGCCACGGTCATGAACCCGCTCGTCTATCTGGCCTCGATCATCTCGATGGCGGCCGCCGGGGTGCTAGCCAGTTCGGTGCTACGCAACCTGCATGTAGTGGTGGCCGGAGTGACCTTCGGCCGGATCGACACCATATTCGGCTTCAGCGCCCTGCTGATGGCGGCGGCCGGCCTCTTGTCGATCCGGCCGCTGCGCGAAAGCACCAAGGCTCCGGCCCCGGCCCCGACCCAGGAACAGGCAAGCGCGGCCACCTCATGACCGCCACGGCGACCGAGCCAGCAACCAGTCAACGGCAAGCCATCAGGGACCTGCTCAGACGCCAGCCCTCACTGGTCGGCGGCGGTCCGCTGCGGTTGCTTTACAGCAGGCACTGGGCCAGGCACGCGTCCTGGATCTGCGCCTTCGCCAGGGCGGCCGGGCTGGAAGCCGAACTGGTCCCCGTCGCCGGTCCGGCGAGCGCCTTCGAGCGGCGGCTAAGCCAGCCGGCTGCCGCCGGGGTTACCACTTTCGTCCTCGCCAACATGACCATCGACCTCCCGGCTGGCGCCGTGCAGCTAGCCGGGATGCCAGGTGCTCCTCCGCTTGATCTCTGGCAGCCAGATACCGCGATCGAAGCGGCGACTCGCGCTGCCGCCGCCGAACTGCCCGCCAGCCAGGTGCTGCGAACCGGCGGGTCAGAAGTTCTCGAACTCGGCGTGACGAGCGCCGGATGGCGAGCCGACGTTGGCCTGCGAGCCGATGGCCACGCGAGAGTGAGCCCGGCCGGCGCGGTCCTGGCCGACGTGGCCTGGGCGAACGGCACGTTCGTCGCCAACGGCGCGATCGGCGTAAACCGGCCGTTGCGCTGGGACGCCACACTGGCGGCCAATCCAGTGAGGCTCACCGTTCGAGAAGGGGTGGTGACAACGGTTGAATGCGACGATCCCAACCTGCTGCACTTCCTCCGGCGGGCGGTCGAGGTACACGGCGCCGCCGTCGCCGGCCAGGCCCGGATCGGCGTCAACCCCCATACCCCCGGCTTCAGCACAGACCAAGGCCCGGTCAACGACTGCCACCCCGGCGTGACGCTGACGCTGAGTGTCGACCCATCCACCAGATACTCGCCCGCATCGGCGGACCTGCTGATCGAACTGACCGCGGCCACGGAAGGACCAGGCGATGGCGCTGACACCGAGCCGATACCTGCTGATCGGTAAAAGGCTTTACCGCGACGCCTCTGGAGCCCAGGTCAGAATCGGCTATGCGACCAGGGCGGCCAAGATTTTCGGGATCAATCCCGGTATCGCGGCGAAGCTGGCCGACGGTGACCTGGCCGCGCTACCGCCCGCCGAACTCGAACGGCTGAGCGGCCTGCGAGCGATCGTCGACGCCGCGGAAGACGAACTCGATTCCGTGATCGCCTCGTACCGGACGGGTTCAGCCGATCCCGGGGCCCGGGCATTCACGATCATGCCCACGTCCTACTGCAACATGGCCTGTGACTACTGCGGCCAGGAGCATTTCAAGTCAGCGGTCGACCAGCGGCGGCTTGAACGGCTCGCGGCCCGGGTCACCGCTACCATCGCCGACCCGGCAACCAGCCGGGTCACGGTCACCTGGTTCGGCGGCGAGCCCCTGCTCGCGCTCCGGGTAGTCCGCGAGCTGAGCGCCCAGTTCACGGCCGCGGCCGACGCGGCCGGCAAGCCGTACACGGCCCGCATGGCCACCAACGGCAGCCTGCTCACCAAGGCCACGCTGACGATGCTGCACCGGGACTGCCGCCTTGACTCGGTCGTGATCACCATCGACGGCCCCGAGGAACTCCACGACCGGCGCCGGATCAAGCGCAACGGGATCGGCAGTTTCCACAAGACGATCGCGGTGCTCGCGGACGTAGTGCGGAAGAAGGCCCTGCCAGGACTGGGCATCGGGATCAGGATCAACGTGGACAGCGAAAATGAGGACGCGGTCGCCGATCTGATCGTCGACCTGGCCTGCTTCGGGCTATCCGGCCCGCAGGTGGACTTTCAGCCGATGCCCGTGCACTCCTGGGGTAACGACGTGTCGTCGGTCGAACTCGAAGGCCGCAGATACGCGGCGATGGAGTCGCAGTGGCTTGCCCTGGCCGGCCGGCTCGGCATCGGCTTTATCGCTCTT
>DATNFM010000284.1:0-10850 GCA_035606435.1 Streptosporangiaceae bacterium
AAGGTTCCTGCCCAGCAGCCCTCAACGCCGCGTAATCCCGCAACTGCCCCGGCAGGAAGATGTCGTACCACCCGCCCACGAAACTGACCGGCACCGACACAGAATCACGTGCGGCAGACCACCGGCGCGAGTCCCAGAACGGGTCATCGGCGCCAGTGTGCGTCACCCAGTTCTGCCAGTCAGGGGACTGGCGCCCGATCGCGGCCGCGTCAAGATCACCTAGTGGCAGTCGGTCAAAGAGCGGCGTCAGCCGGCGGCTGTCCCTGGCCTGCCTTACGAGCGCGAAGCGACGCTCCTGGTGCGCGACCAGGTTGAGCCAGACCAGGCTGGTCTCCAGCGTGAACGACCCGCCGTCATAGAACGTCGCGTGCGGGTCGGACGTGGTGACCAGCAGCGCCATGGCCTTGAGGTCCGGCCCGGCCTGCGCCGCGATCGCCCACTGGACCATGCCCAGATAGCTGGGGCCGCACGTCGCGAACGAGCCCGGGTACCACTCCTGCTCGCGCAGCCAGGCCACGGTCGCGAGCCCGTCCTGCGTCTCGGCGAACGGATCGAACTGCCCGCCCGACCCGAACGTGCCGCGGCAGCTCTGCACGAGCACCTGGAGGCCGCGCTCGGCGAACAACGTCCCGAACAGCGTGCCGAACATGTTCTTGCGCCCGTACGGCGACCGCACCAGGACCAGCGACCCGCTCCCGCTCGCCGGGATGAACCGGTCAGCGAGCAGCACCGCTCCGTCCGGCATCGGGATGGCCAGGTCGCGCTCGACCTTGACGGCCCGTGACTGCGGGGCCGGCAGCTTCATCGCATTCCCTAAAAACCGGCTCAAGACCGTCATCGGCCCGCTCCCTCCCTGCTTTGTGTCCCCCGGTTATACAACACAAGGCGCCCGACCGGACAGGGGGCGAAGAGGAGGGCGAAGACTCAGCGAAGCGCTTGCGGCAACGGCTGCGTGTGCAGCACGGTGAGCTTCGACACGGCCCGCGTCAGCGCGACGTACAGCCGCTGCAGCCCGCGCGCCTCGGCGGCCACGATCGCGGCGGGCTCAAGGACAATCACGTGGTCGAACTCAAGGCCCTTGACCAGGCCCACCGGCACCACGGTGAGCTGGCTGGCCTCGGCCTCGCCGTCCAGCACGCCGTGCGGCAGCCCGGCCGCCGCCAGGGCCGCGGACGCCACCGCCACGCCCTGATCGGTGGTGATCACGGCGATCGACCCGGGCGCTGACAGCCCCTGAGCACAGACCTTCGCCAGCGCCCCGTCCAAGCCGCCGGCCGTCACCTCGGTCACCGCGAGCGCACCCGGGTCCTGCCGCACCGACCTGGCCGGCTCAAGCCCGGGCGCGATCTCGCCGAGCAGCCGGCTCGCGAAGTCAAGGATCTGGCGCGGCACCCGGTACCCGGTGACCAGCTCCTCCAGCTCGGCCTCGGGCTTGCCGAGGTCGCGCAGCATCTGGTCCCAGCTGCGCGCCGCCCAGGCGGTCGTGCCCTGCGCGATGTCGCCGAGCACGGTCACCGACCCGGTGGTGCACCGCCGCCCGATCGCCCGGCAGGCCATCGCGGACAGGTCCTGCGCCTCGTCTACGACGATGTGCGCAAGGCTGGAGGTCCGCTCGACCAGGTCGGCGATCTCATCGATCAGCACCACGTCGGCGGCTGACCACCGCACCGAGCCTGCACTGCGCGGCGGCTTGGTCCAGGCAATGGCGTCCTGTTCGGCTTCGCTGAGCACGCCTTCCGCGCAGCGGGCTAGGGTCTCACGGTCCGACAACAGGGAGAAAGCTACCTTGACCGGCTCGGCCTTCGGCCAGATTGAGTTGACGGCATTCTTGACCACGCTGGTCCGCCGGACCGCCTCGTGGGTGCGGTCATCGCACGGCTCACCGCCGGCCTCCATCATGGACAAGATCACGTGCGCGATCCGATGCGAGAACATCTCCCGCCCGGTGCCGTAGCGAACTCCCCGGTCCCGAAGTTCGACGACGAGGTCGGTCAGCCGGTCAGCGGAGACCCGCCACCGCCGCGACCCACGCGGCAGCATGATCGATTCGGCCGGCGGACTGATCCGCTCCCACAACGCCCGCCGCAGCACGGTCGCCATCCGAGCGTCGCCCTTGATGACGGCGGCCTGCTCGGAGTCGACGCCGCGAATCGGCACGGTAGCGAGCATCTCGGTCACCGAGGTCTGGGTGGCGTCGAATTCGCCGAGCGCGGGCAGCACGTTGCGGATGTAGGTGAGGAAGGCCCGGTTGGGTCCGAGCACCAGCACGCCGCCGCGGCTCATCCGCTCCCGGTAGGCGTACATCAAGAACGCGATCCGGTGCAGCCCGACCGCCGTCTTGCCGGTCCCCGGCGCACCCTGGACACACACCGACAGCGTCGCGTCGGCCCGCACGATGTCATCCTGCTCGGGCTGGATCGTGGCGACGATGTCGCGCATGGCGCCCGACCGGGGCCGCTCGATCTCCTCGATCATGATCCGGCTCAGGATCGGCTCGGTCCCCGTTCCAGAGGCCGGTCCAGCCGTCCCGGAAAAGACCTCGTCTTCGTAGGCGGTCAGCTCACCGCCCTGGAACCCGAACCGCCGCCGCCGGGCCAGTTCCATCGGGTCGGACTGACTGGCCCGGTAGAACGGCCGCGAAACCGGCGCCCGCCAGTCGATGACGGCCGGGGTGCCCTCCGGGTCGTGCACGTGGCGGCGGCCGATGTGAAGGTCCTCCGCGCCCGCGTAATTGAGGCGGCCGAAGAACAACGGCGTGTCTGGCAGGTCGCGCAGCGCCTCGGCTCGCCGGTACAGGTCGGCTTTGAGGTACTGCTCCGAGACAGGATCGCCAGCTAGCGCGGGCAGGGACAGCACGTCCTCCCGCATGAGCCGCAGAAACTCTCGCGAAGCAGTCAGATGCTCGCGCTCGACGGCTAGTACATCTTGCGGGGGTTCAGAGGGGGCCGTCCCCCTAGGCCAGCACAGATCGGTGTCGGTATCGTCCTCCGTGGCGGGAACCATGGCTGTACTCCTCAGGGCGGGTTCCGGGGTCGGCACAAGGGCATGGGAGCCTAGCAACGACCGGCCGGGGTTGTCACTCGATTTTCCAGGCCGGCAGCATTTTCACGCATATCGCGCTGGCCAGCGGAAATGAATCTTGGCGGGGGCGATAGCCATGCATTCATTCCCGAACTACTGGCTGGGCATCATGGCCGCAGCGTTCGCCATCGCGATGGCGGTCTGGATCGGCCTGGTCTTCAACGCCGGCCGGCACCCGCACGGGTACAGCAAGGTCCCGCAGCGGCGCGGCGACGTGATGGGCGGTTCCTTCACCGCCAGCGAGGGTGGCCGCCAGGTGACGCCGATTCCAGGCGAGACTCCAGAACCAGTGCCAGGCGACGCGCAGGCCCCGTTCGTACCACCAGCCCCGCGCCAGTCGCCCGAGCAGCCCGAGCAGCCCGAGCAGTCCGAGCAGCCCGAGCAGCCCGAGCAGCCCGAGCAGCCCGAGCAGCCCGAGCCCGAACGAGTCGGAGCCGAGCAGGCTCCGCGACCGCCAGCGGCCCGGTAAGCAAACCCGGTGAATCTACGGATTCACCCTAAAAAAAGCCGGTGAATATGCAGATTCACCCGGTTTCAGAAATGATCATGATGGTAAATCCGCGGTTCGTGGTGCAAAGCGCGGTCTGGGGAAGCAGAGCGGGTTAAAACAGAACAGACGTGAAGGTATTGACCTGGCGGAAGCCGACTCGCTGGTAGGCGGCTCGGGCCGGGGTGTTGAAGTCGTTCACGTACAGGCTCACCACCGGCGCCAGCGAGCGCCGGGCGAACTCGACGACGGCGGCCATGCCGTGCGCGGCGTGACCGCGGTTGCGCCGGTCCGGCGGCACCCAGACACCCTGCACCTGGCAGGCCGCATTGGTCACGGCCCCGACCTCGGCCTTGAAGATGACCTGGCCGTCCTCGATCCGCGCGAACGACCGGCCGCCGGACACCAGCTCCATCACCCTGGCCCGGTAGGTCGCTCCCCCGTCGGCGCCGATCGGCGAGACGCCGACCTCCTCGGTGAACATCGCGATGCTGGCCGGGAGCAGCACGCTGAGCTCGTCCATCCGCACCTGCCTGACCAGCGGATCGGGGCTGACCAGCGGCGCGCTGGAGATCGCCAGCAGCGGCTGGTTGTGCCTGATCTCGCGGGGCCGGTCCCAGTACGGCGCGAGCTGACGCCACAGCTCGCGGATCGCGTCGGCCGGACCGGCGATCGATGAGCATCGTCGGCCCTGCATCCTGGCCCGGTCGGCGAAAGCCGCCGTCGCGGCCGGTCCGGCTTCCACCGGCACCATGTTCGCGCCGACGTAACAGGCCGAGGTCAGCCGGCCGGACTCGTAGTAGCCCCAGACCTGGGCGCCGAGGCCGACCGGATCGAGGCCGCCCGTCATCACGCGCGCGGCCACGAACACGTTCGTCACCGGGTCCCGGTCGCACAGCGCCAGCACATCATCGCGATCACGGTCTACGAGCAGACGCAGCGATCCTGACGAGCGCCCAGCCTTGGTGCGCAACACGTGTTAAGCGTAGCGGTACCAAGTGTTGCCTGCGGGGGGACGACCCCCCGCACCCCCCGGCGCCTTCGTCCTTTTAGCCGCTAGGTACCGGGTCGGGAAGCGTAGCGCAGGTGGCGTCGACCGGTCCCGAGCCCGACGGCAGCGCGCCGGTGTCCAGATACCGGTTCAGGTAGCCGTTGATGCACGCGTTGGCCGGGAAGGCCAGCGACTGGCCATGGTTGCCGCCACCCTGCACGACGACCATCTTCGCGGTCGGGAACTGCGCGTGCGCGACCTGCGCCCCGGCGTACGGGGTGGCACCGTCACCGGTGCCCTGCAGCATCAAGATTCCCGGCAGCCCGGACGCGCCGACCTTCAGCGGCGTAGCCGGGCCGCGGGTCGGCCAGAAATCGCAGGCGGCGTTGAACCAGACGTTGTCCCAGGTCTCGACCGGCGCCTTGACGTAGACCCGGCGCGCATCGGAGTCCCACTTGGCCCAGTTCCGAGGCCAGGCGACATCGGCGCACTCGACCGCGTTGTAGACGGCGAACTCGTTCTCGCTCTGCTTGCCGACCTGCTCATAGACGTTCGTGAGCTGCTGGGTGCCGCCGACGTGCAGGTAGGTCGCGAGGGCAGCGGCCATCTGCGGCCAGTAGCCGTTGTCGTAGCCGCCGACCAGCATGGTGTCATCGAACTCATCGCCACCGATCAGCGGCACCCCGCCGACCTTGACCGGATGCGCCAGCAGCCGGTTCCGCGCTTGGTACCAGGACTTGCGGACCGCCGCTTCGGTGGCGCCGAGGTGATACAGCCGGTCGTACCCGGCCATCCACTTCCAGAAGGCGACCGCCCGGCCCTGGAACGCGTAGTCCTGGGCGATGTTGTCGTTGTACCAGACGCCCTTCGGGTTGACCGTGCTGTCGAGCACCAGCCGGTGCACTCGCTGCGGGAACAGCGTCGCGTACACCTGGCCGATGTACGTGCCGTAGGAGTAGCCGAGGTAGCTCAGCTTCGACTGGCCCATCGCAGCCCTGATCTGGTCCATGTCCCTGGCGATGTTCTGCGTGGTCATGAACGGCAGCAGCCAGCCGAACCGCTTCTGGCAGCCCGCCGCGTACGCCTTGGCCCGGCTGATCAGCACCTGCTCTGCGGCCTTGTTCGCCGGGATGTAGTTCGGCCTGGCCTTGGCGAAGAACGAGGGGTCGCAGTGCAGAGCGGGCACCGAGGCGCCCACACCCCGGGTGTCGAACCCGATGATGTCGTACTCGGCCGCGACCGAAGGGTCGAGGCCCTGGGAGACGAAGCTCGCCATGCCGGTCCCGCTGCCGCCAGGCCCGCCTGGGTTGACCAGCAGGATGCCCTGCTGCTTGCTGGCCGGAGCGGTCGCCGGGACCTCGGTCAGCGCGAGCGTGATCTTGCGGCCGGACGGGTGGCTGTAATCCAGCGGGACGGCGATCGTGCCGCACCGCGTCGACGCGCCGCTGCTGCACGAGCGCCAGTGCACCTGGCCAGTCGTCACGGGCGAGGTTCCTGGCGGAGTCGTGTCGCCTCCGCCGGCGGTCGTCGTGTGCGTGCAGCCGGTCACCACGACCAGCGCGCTGGCCGCCGCAGCGGCCAGCAACTGCCTGCGGGGGCGCCAAGGGGGTCCCACCCGCTGCGCCCCCCGCCCGCCACCGAGGCCAACACCGCGGTTAGGCATCCGCGTCCGTCATGTTCTCTGCCAGCTTCATCGCTTCCTCGATCAGCCGTTCCACGATCTGGGACTCTGGCACGGTGGCGATCACCTGGCCGCGCACGAAGATCTGGCCTTTGCCGTTGCCCGAGGCGACACCCAGGTCGGCTTCCCTGGCCTCGCCAGGGCCGTTGACGACGCAACCCATGACCGCGACCCGAAGCGGGATGTCCATCCCGTCGAGCGCGGCGGTGACCTCGTCGGCCAGCTTGTAGACGTCGACCTGGGCCCGGCCGCAGGACGGGCAGGAGACGATCTCAAGCCCGCGCTCGCGCAGGCCGAGTGATTCGAGGATGGCGGTGCCGACCTTGACCTCTTCGACCGGCGGCGCCGACAGCGACACCCGGATCGTGTCGCCGATGCCCTCGGCGAGCAGCGCGCCGAACGCGACCGCGGACTTGATCGTGCCCTGGAACGTCGGGCCGGCCTCGGTCACCCCGAGGTGCAGCGGGTAGTCGCAGCGCTCGGCGAGCAGCCGGTAGGCCGCAATCATCACGACCGGGTCGTGGTGCTTCACCGAGATCTTGATGTCGCGGAAGCCGTGCTCCTCGAACAGCGAGCACTCCCACAGCGCCGACTCGGTCAGCGCCTCGGGCGTTGCCTTGCCGTACTTGGCCAGCAGGCGCTTGTCCAGGGAGCCGGCGTTGACGCCGATCCTTATAGGAACTTCGGCGTCAGCAGCCGCGCGAGCTATTTCTCCTACTTTGTCGTCAAAAGCTTTAATGTTTCCGGGATTGACGCGGACGGCAGCACATCCGGCGTCTATGGCCGCGAAAACATACTTCGGTTGGAAGTGAATGTCCGCGATGACCGGGATCTGGGATTTACGAGCGATCTGGGGGAGGGCATCGGCGTCGTCCTGCGAGGGGACGGCGACCCTGACGATCTGGCAGCCCGCAGCAGTGAGTTCGGCGATCTGCTGGAGCGTGGCGTTCACGTCGGCAGTCAGGGTCGTCGTCATCGACTGCACCGACACCGGAGCGCCGCCGCCGACCGGAACCGCGTGCGCCCCCTTGCCCACCATGATCTGCCTGGACTGACGACGCGGTGCGAGCGATGCGGGCGGTGTCGCCGGCATGCCCAGATTGACCGTCATAGCTATCGCCTAACCTAGTCAGTTGAGTTGAATCGGGTTAAAGATGTCCGCCGCGATCAGCAGCACGCCGAGGCAGACGAACACGAACAGGAATCCAACGCTAAGCGGGATCAGGCGCTGGTAGTCGACCGGACCGGGATCTGGCCGGCGGAACAGCCGCGCGAACGCCGACCTGATCCACTCGAAGATAACAACCGCCAGCTTCCCGCCATCGAGCGGAAGGAACGGCAGCAGGTTGAACAGTCCGACGAAGATGTTGACCGAAGCGACCACCAGCAGCACGAACGCGACCTTCGCCTGCCAGCTCACGCCGCTGGCGCTGACCACCTGACCCGTGGCCTCGCTGACGCCGACCACGCTCGACACGCCGCCGCCGTTCTTGGCCCGGTTCGCGGAGAACAGCTTGGGAATCTCGCTCGGCAGCTTGCCCAGGCCCTGCACCGAGCCGGCCACGACCGAGCCGAACTGATGAGCGCTCGAGTTCAGCGCGGTCAGCGGGCTGACCGAAACGAACGGGACCTCTTCGATGCCGAGGAAGCCGCCCTTGCGCCAGTTCAGCTTGGCCAGCGTGATCGTCTTGGTGAGCTGCTTGCCGTCGCGCAGCAGCGTGAAGGTGACCGCGCTGCCGCCCGTATGGGCGGTGATCTGGCTGGTGAGCTGGCTCCAGGTGGACACCTGATGGCCGTCGACGGCCGTGATCTGGTCGCCGTTGCGGAGCCCGTTCACCACCGCCGGAGACTGGGTCGCCGACTTCGGGCAGTTGATCTGGGTCTTAGTGGCGGGCACGCACCGGTCGATGCTGATCGTGGTGGTGTTCTGATCGCCGATCGCGGCCGTCACCCCGAAGATCAGGCCGAACCCGATAACGAAATGCATGAACGAGCCCGCCAGCAGCACCACGCAGCGCTGCCACGGCGGCTTGGCGCGGAAGGCACGCGGCTCGTCGGCCGGGCTGACCTCGTCGAGATTGCTCATCCCGATGATGTCGACGAACCCGCCGAACGGCAGCGCCTTGACGCCGTACTCGGTCTCGCCGCGCTTGCGTGACCAGACCGTGTTTCCGAAGCCGATGAAGAACTTGATGGCCTTCATGTCGAAGGCCTTGGCCGTGAACAGGTGGCCGGCCTCGTGCAGCATGATCGAGATAAGCAGCGCGACAACGAAGATCAGCACGCCAAGCAGATAGGTCATCTAGCCGTCCCAGTCTCAGCCGTGCCAGCGCCGGCCATGCCAGTCTTCGTCAGCTCGCGGGCTCTGGCCCGCGCCCAAGCATCGGCGGCCAGGATCTCGTCGATACCGGTTGCCCGGCCTGAACCGGCCGAGCCGCCATGTTCCGAGATTACCTGCGCTACCGTCTGCACGATCCCGGTGAACGGAATGGCGCCGGCCAGGAACGCGTCGACGCACTCCTCATTCGCCGCGTTGTAGGCCGCCGGTACGGTGCCGCCGGCCATTCCGGCCTCGCGGGCCAGCGTCACGGCCGGGAACGCCTCGTGGTCGAGCGGCTCGAACGTCCACGTGTGGGCCTTCGTCCAGTCGACCGGGGCGGCGGCGTCCGGCACCCGGTCGGGCCAGGCCAGGCTCAGCGCGATCGGGATGCGCATGTCCGGCGGGCTGGCCTGGGCGATCGTGGAGCCGTCGGTGAACTCCACCATCGAGTGGATCACCGACTGCCGGTGCACCACGACCTCCAGTGAGTCGAAACCTATGCCGAACAGCAGGTGCGCCTCGATCAGCTCAAGACCCTTGTTGACCAGGGTGGCGCTGTTGATTGTGATCACCGGGCCCATGTTCCAGGTCGGGTGTGACAATGCCTGTGCCGGGGTCACGCCGACCAGCTGGTCGGGCTTGGCGTGCAGGAACGGGCCGCCGCTCGCGGTCAGCACCAGTTTGCGTACCTCGGCTGAACTTCCGCTGCGCAGGCACTGAGCGATCGCTGAATGCTCGGAGTCCACCGGGACGATCTGGCCAGGGGCGGCCCGGCTCGTGACCAGCTCGCCGCCCATGATCAGCGACTCCTTGTTGGCCAGCGCCAGCATCCGGCCCGCATCGAGCGCGGACAGCGTCGCGGCCAGCCCGACCGCGCCGGTCACCGCGTTCAGCACGACGTCGCAGGGCCAGGCGGCCAGCTCGGCGACCGCTTCCGGGCCGGCGAGCACCTTGGGGAGCGGCGGCTTGGCGTTGCCGGGTGAAGCGGCCGCCTCGGCGGTCTGGGCGGCCGCCTCGGCGGTTTGGGCGAGGGCGGCCGTCACCTGCGGCGCCGCGGCCTGACTGGCGACCGCGACCACCTCGACCCCGAACTCGATCGCCTGCGTCGCGATCAGCTCGGGGTTGCCTCCCCCGGCGGCCAGCGCGACCAGCCGGAACTTGCCTGGGTTGCGCCGTACGATGTCGACCGCCTGCGTTCCGATCGACCCGGTCGATCCGAGCAGCACTATTTCGCGCATGCAGCCATTCTCCCCGCCACCCCGACTGCCGAGACAAACGCCCCGGCTAGACTCCTCAGCGTATCCGCGACCCGACGTCGCGACCCTGTCCCCGACATCTGAGCTGCCATGACCGCACCAGCATCACCGAAGGACAGCTTCGACCTGGCCGGTGAGTTCGCCGAGCTCGATGCCGCCCGTCCGCAACCATGGCGGGATGCCTGGCGCAGCCTGCCCGCCGCGCAGCAGCCGGACTGGCCCGATCCCGCCCAGCTGGCTCTGGTCACCGCCGAGCTGGCCAGCCTGCCGCCGCTGGTGTTCGCCGGCGAATGTGACCTCCTGGTCGACCGGATCGCCGCCGTGACCAGGGGCGAGGCGTTCGTGCTCCAGGGCGGCGACTGCGCCGAGACGTTCTCGGGCTCGACCGCGTCGGCCGTCCGGGCCAAGCTCAGGACGCTGCTGCAGATGGCGGTCGTGCTGACCTACGGCGCGAGCGTGCCGATCGTGAAGATCGGCCGAATGGCGGGCCAGTTCGCCAAGCCGAGATCCAAGCCCACCGAGATCAGGAACGGCGTCGAATTGCCCGCCTACCGGGGCGACGCCGTCAACGGCCTCGATTTCGCCGCGGGCGTGCGAACCCCCGACCCGAGCCGGCTGCTGCGTGCCTACCACTGCTCGGCCGTCACGCTGAATCTCTGCCGGGCCTTCACTACCGGCGGCTACGCCGACCTGCACCAGGTTCATGCCTGGAACCAGGACTTCGTCGCCGACAGCCCGGCCGGCCAGCGCTACGAACGGCTCGCCGGGGAGATCGACCGGGCGCTGGGCTTCATGCGCGCCTGCGGCGCCTACCCGACCGAGTTGCGCTCGGTCGAGTTCTACTCCAGTCACGAGGCGCTGCTGCTCGACTATGACGACGCGCTGACCAGGGTCGACTCCCGCACCGGGCGCGTCTACGACACCTCGGCGCACTTCGTCTGGATCGGCGAGCGCACCAGGTCACTGGACGGGGCGCACATCGAGTTCGCCAAGTCGATCAGCAACCCGATCGGCGTCAAGCTCGGCCCTGACAC
>DATNFM010000285.1:0-24972 GCA_035606435.1 Streptosporangiaceae bacterium
TGGGATCACCACCGGTGTAACTCGACTGACTCGGGAATGTGACCGCGGCGAGGCAGAACTTGAAGTGCGGCGGGCACAGTTTCTTGCCGGTGGCTTCGTACAGAAGCGCCGAGTCGCCTTCGGCCGTCCACTGCCAGGCGATCGCAGCTCCCGCGCAATGCGATGCCGGTTCAGCCCGCCCGTCGCGGACCGCGGTTCCGCCCGTCGCCTCGGCTTTCCGCGGTCGCGCACTTACCTATGATTGCGGCCCGGCGGGCGCGTTTGAGGCAGTCGGGTTAAGAGGGCTCGGGGTAGCCGAGGGAGAAGGCGGCGTCTAGGTCGTGCCTTGAGTAGGCGCGGAACGCGATGTGGGTTTCGGTGTGGGTGACGCCGGCCACGCGGTTGACCTGGCCCGGGATGACGTTGCCCAGTTCTTCGTGCTGGCGCACCCTGACCATCGCGACCAGGTCGAATTCACCGGTCACCGAGTAGACCTCGCTGACTTCGGTGATCTGGGCGATGGCCTCCGCCGTCTCCGGGATTCGTGCAACGTCGCACTTGATGAGGACGATCGCGGTAACCATGCCGCCCCTCCTGGTTCCGGGAGCCGATGCCGGGAGCCTATGCCCCGGCTGCGGCGCAATCGTAGCGGCTTCGCGTCCGCGAGCCGAACGTAACCCGGCGCGGCGGCGCTGGCTGGCCAGCTCACTGGCGGGCTCGGCTCGGGAGGCCAGCTCCAGCCGGGAGGCCAGCTCCACCCGGGAGAGCAGGCCGGCCAGGACATCGGCGGTCGCCTTGGCGTCGGCCAGGGCGCGGTGGGATGGTCTGGTGCCGGTGCCGAAGTGGTCGGCGAGCGTAGCCAGCTTGTGATCGGCGACTTCGCCCGGGGTCAAGACGAGGCGGGCCAGGACGGCGGTGTCGATCACCGCGCACGGCGGCCAGGTGAGGTCATTGGCGGCGCAGGCGGCGGTCAGGAAACCGAGGTCGAACGGCGCATTGTGCGCGGCGATCATGCTGCCCTTCGCGAACTCGAGGAAGCGGGGGAGTACCTGTCCAATCGCCGGCTGGTCGCGGACCATATCGTCGGTGATGCCGGTCAGCGTCGTGATCTCGGCCGGGATTGGCATCTGCGGGTTGACCAGGGCGGAGAACTCGACCGCCGGGCGACCGCCGGTCAGCCGGACCGCGCCGATCTCGGTGATGCAAGCGGAGTCGGCGAACCAGCCGGTCGTCTCCACGTCGACTACGACGACATCGGCGGTGGCCAGCAGGCGGGCCGGCAGCAGGCCAGGCACGAATCCGGCCGGGAGCAAGCGGCCGGAGAAGGCACGCTCAGTAACCGAGCGCCGGAACGGAAGATGCTGAATCTGCCTGGACGGAGCCTGGCCGGCCCGACGGCGTGACCAGAGCCTGGTGGCTGAGCGGCGCAACCGCAGTTGAATGCTCACGGGCTCACGCTACGGGCGGGTACTGACATCGATGCGGACTCCGCGGCGGGAGCCGCCGACCGTGATCGCAGGTCGCAAGCGTCATGTGACCGTCCGCTGCCGGTCGCATAAGGATGAGGCGAGAGTTCGCGAAGTGGTTGAATGTGCAGCCAGAGCTTTACTAAGGTCTTGGGTCGAGCCGATCGCTTTGGCAGCCGCATCATAGCGGCGGTGATTGGCGACTGCCGAGTTCGTGGCCCGGCCCGCGGGTCATCAGGTGAATAGGGAGCCCCAAAGGGGTCGCGACCACCTATGCGTTTCGGTGACATCGGGAACCCCAGCTGGTGCTTTCGGCTGACGTGAGTCAGCCGGACGGGTCGTTGCCGTGCCCGGTCCCGTGATCCTCGCTCGGCAGGCAACGTGGGAGAAGGAGCTGTCTGGCGCGTGCCTAGCTCGCAGTCAGTACGCAGAGTCATCACCCGCGGCTGGATGATCGCCGCCAGCCTGGCTACGACCGCAGCAGTGATCAGCGTGGGTGGCAGCGCGGCTGCCTTCCCGCAGCCGACCATCAGTGAAGTCGAGCACCAGATCGCCGTGCTGGACCACAAGGCGAGCGTCCTCGGTCAGCAGTATGACCAGGTGATCCAGGACTTGAGCCTCGCCAATTCGCGCCTGGCGCTGCTTAACCGCGAAACGAAGCGGTACCGGGCGAACTTCGATGCGATGCGCGCCGAGGTCGACAGGATCGCCGTCGTCGCGTACGAGCAGGGCGGCGTCGACTCGCCGATCGGCTTGCTGACCTCCAGCACCCCTCAGGAGGTGCTCAACCAGTCCTCGATCCTGGGTGAGCTGTCGGCGGTCGACAGCGCGCAGATCACCCGGTATCTCAATGCCAGTCGGCAGTTGCTGACCGCGCAGGAGCAGGCCAAGCGCACCAAGATGGGCATCTTGACGCTCAAGCATTCGCTTGGCAAGCGCCTGGGCAAGCTGAAGACCCTGCAAGGTCAGGAAGAGACGCTGCTCGCCGAACTGACTCCAGTTCAGCGCCGGGTCGTCACCCCCGGTGGTGGTGGCAACGGAGGCACCGGCGGGACCGGTGGCACCGGCGGGACCGGCGGCAAGCCTCCGCCCGTCAGCGGCGCGGCCGGAAAGGCAGTGGACTTCGTCTACGCCCAGCTCGGCTGCCCGTACGTCTACGGCGCAACCGGTCCGTGCAGCTCCGGTTTCGATTGCTCTGGCTTGATGATGTCGGCTTGGGCGAGTGCCGGGGTCTCGATCCCGAGGGTGAGCTACGACCAGATCGGCAGCCTGCCGCCGGTTTCGCTGAATGACCTACAACCGGGCGACATCCTCGGATTTGCCGGTAACTCGCACGTCGGGATGTACGTCGGTAACGGCTATCTGATAGACGCGCCGACGCCTGGGCAGAACGTGGAGAAGGTCGCGCTGTCCGGCTGGTACTCGCAGGAACTGGACGCCGCTGTTCGGCCGTAGCCGGATCATCCAGCCGCTTTAGACGCGGGGCCAGGTCGGAAGACCTGGCCCCGCGTCTTTACGCGGTGAGCCTCTTACCCGGACTTGACGCGCCCGCGGAATCTTGGTGGGTAGGGTAACGAAGGTCATGCCTAAGGTCTTGATTGTCACGAATGACTTCCCGCCGCGCAGCGGCGGCATCCAGTCGTTCGTGCACTCGCTCGCGACCGGCATGGGTGAGGAAGGCGTTGTCGTCTACGCGCCCGCCTGGGAAGGTGCGGCCGAGTTCGACGCCAGGCAGCCGTTCCCGGTGGTGCGGCACCCGACCTCGCTGATGTTGCCGGTGCCCGGGGTAGCGCGGCGGGCCCGGCGGATACTGGCCGAGCATGGCTGCGACACCGTGCTGTTCGGCGCGGCCGCGCCGCTTGGCCTGCTCGGCGCGAGCCTGCGCAAGGCGGGCGCGAGGCGGATCGTCGCGCTGACTCACGGCCACGAGGCCGGCTGGGCAGCACTGCCAGGCGCGAGAACCTTGCTGCGGAAGATCGGCGACTACGTCGATGTCGTGACGTACCTGGGGGAGTACTTCAGGATCAGGGTCGCGCGGGCACTGTCGCCTGCGGCTGCCGCCAAGATGGCCAGGCTGGCGCCTGGAGTGGACAACACCGTCTTCCGGCCGGGCGCGGGCGGCGCGAGGATCAGGGCGAAGCTCGGCATCGCCGCTGACGTGCCGGTCGTGGTGTGCGTGTCGAGAGTCGTGCCGCGCAAGGGGCAGGACACGCTGATCCGGGCCTGGCCGCGAGTGCTCGACGAGATGCGTCCAGCCAAGCCGGTGCTGCTCATCGTCGGCGGTGGCAAGTACGGGAAGAAGCTCAGGCAGCTGGCGCAGCGGCTCAAGGTGGCCGACTCGGTGATCTTCGCCGGATCCGTGCCCCGGGAGGACCTCGCCGCCTACTACGACGCTGGCAACGTGTTCGCGATGCCCTGCCGCACCAGGCACGCCGGCCTGGATGTCGAAGGACTCGGGATCGTCTACCTGGAGGCGTCGGCTACCGGGCTACCGGTGATCGGCGGCGACTCGGGGGGAGCACCGGACGCGATCCTGCCGGGCGAGACCGGGTACGTGGTCAAAGGCGGCGACGAAACCGAGCTGGCCGGCCGGCTGATCCAGCTGCTCAGCGATCCTGACGCGGCCGCGACCATGGGCGACAAGGGACTGGCCTGGATCGACCAGGAATGGCGCTGGGACCTGGTCTCGCGCCGCCTGGGCGAGATCCTGGCCCACAGCGAGAGTCGGCAGCGGGAGTCGGGAAGCTAAGAGTCAGCTGTAGAGCGCTTCAATCTCCGCGGCGTAGTCCTTGGCCACCACCGCGCGCTTCACCTTCAGCGACGGCGTCAGGTGACCGCTGGATTCGGTGAAGTCAGACGGCAGCACGGTGAACTTCCTGATCGACTCGGCTCTGGACACCGCCTTGTTCGCGTCGTCGACCGCGGCCTGGAGTTCGGCCAGCAGGTCGGTGTCCTTCGCGAGATCGGCGGGGGTCGCCTCGGCGGGCTTGCCGCGGGAAGACTTCCAGTGATCCAGTGCCTCGGGGTCGAGCGTGATCAGGCAGGCGATGAAGGGCCGGTTGTCGCCGACGACCATCGTCTGGCTGATCAGCGGATGGGCCCGCAACCGGTCTTCCAGCACCGCCGGAGATACGTTCTTTCCGCCCGCGGTGACGATCAGTTCCTTCTTGCGGCCGGTCACGCTCAGGTAGCCGGTCTCGTCCAGCGCGCCTATGTCGCCGGTGTGCAGCCAGCCGTCGGCGTCGAGTATCTCGGCCGTCGCTTCCGGGTTGCGCCAGTAGCCGCGGAACACGATCGGGCCGGCCATCAGGATCTCGCCGTCGTCGGCGATGCGGACCTTCACGCCGGGCAGCGGCTGGCCGACCGTGCCGATCTTGTTGCGGCTCGGCCGGTTCACGGTCGCGGCCGCTGACGTCTCGGTCAGTCCGTAGCCTTCCAGCACGGTGATCCCGACGCCACGGAAGAAATGGCCGAGCCGGTCGCCGAGCGGCGCGCCGCCCGAGACGGCGAAGCGGACCTTACCGCCGACCGCGGCCCGCAGCTTGCCGTACACCAGCCGGTCGAAGAGCGCGTGCCGGAGGCGGAGCCCTGGGCCGGGCCCCGAGGGCGAGTCGTCTTCCGCACTGGCCCGGCTGAACGCGATCGCGGTATCGGCCGCCGCCGCGAAGATCTTTTTCTTGGCGTTGCTGGTGCAGGCCTGCTGCTGCGCGGAATTGAACACCTTCTCGAACACCCGCGGCACCGCCAGCAGGAACGACGGGCTGGTCTGCGGCAGGCCCTGGGCGAGCGTCGATGAGTCCGGCCAGTGAGTCAGGATCGCGCCGGACTCCAGGCAGCCGACCTCGATGATCCGGGCAAAGGAGTGCGCCAGCGGCAAGAACAGCAGCGTCGAGCTGCCCGACAGATCGAACAGGTCGACCAGGGCTCCCTCGACGGCGTTCCGCGCGCCGGACAGCAGGTTGCGGTGGGTGAGCTCACAGCCCTTGGGACGGCCGGTTGTGCCGGAGGTGTAGATGATCGTGGCCAGGTCGTCGGCCGCCCGGGCGCTCATCCGTTCGGCTAGCTGCTCGTCAGACTCGCCTGCCGAAGCCGAGGAGGAGAGCTCCGCAATGCTTTCTTCCATAGGCCAGAGATGTTTTAGATCAGGCAGGCTGGAGCGGGCACTGGCGATCGTCGAAGCGTGGGCGGCCGTCTCGGCGAACACGGCGACCGCGCCGGAGTTGGAGAGGATCCACTCGACCTGCTCGGCCGAGGAAGTCTCGTAGACCGGGACCGTGACCGCTCCGACCGTCCAGATCGCGTAGTCGGCCAGCGTCCAGGCGTAGCTGGTGCGCGACATCAGCCCGACCCGGTCGCCCGCCCCGATGCCGGCCGCCATCAGGCCTTTGGCGAGCGCGCGGACCTCGTCGGCGAACTGGGACGCGGTCACGTCGGACCAGCGGCCGTCGCCGTCCTGCCTGCGCAGCATCACCCGGTTGGGCTCAGCCGAGCCGAAGACGACATCCGTGAGCGTGGCCGAATCAGCGATTTCCACAAGGGCAGGTATTCCGAACTCGCGCAACCTAGCCTCCTTCTTTTCAGGCGACGTTACCGCTGTTATCTGCTTCTTACCCGGCCAAGGGCGGGTCTGGATGACGTCGGGCAATCTGCATACTGGTGGTCATGCGCATCCACGTGGTCAGCGACGTACACGGTCGAAGCGATGCGCTGAGGCGCGCGGGCGAAGGCGCGGACGCGCTGATCTGCCTGGGTGACCTATTGCTGTTCATGGACTACGCCGACCATTCCAAGGGCATCTTCGCCGACCTGTTCGGCCAGGAGGCCACGACGGAGTACATCAACCTGCGGACGGCCCAGCAGTTCGACGCCGCACGGGAGTTCTCGGCCCGGATGTGGGCCTCGATCGACCTCAGCCCGGCCGACGCGATCAGCAAGGCGGTTCACGCGCAGTACGCGGAGCTGTTCGAGGCGATGCCCAGCCCCGCGTACCTCACCTACGGCAACGTCGACCTTCCTAAGCTGTGGGCCGAATACGCGCGAACCGGGCACCGGGTGCTGGATGGCGAGGTCGCCGAGATCGGCGGCCTCAGGTTCGGGTTTGTCGGCGGTGGCCTGCGCACGGTCTACCGGACGCCGAACGAGATCGACGACGAGGTGTTCGCCGCGAAGGTCGAGGCGATCGGGTCGGTTGACGTGCTCTGCGCGCACATACCGCCGGACATCCCCGAGTTGCTGTTCGACACCGTAGCCGAGCGGATGGAGCGCGGCAGTGAGGCGCTGCTGGATGCGGTGCGTCGGACGCAGCCCCGGTATCTGCTGTTCGGCCACGTGCATCAGCCGCTGGTCACCAGCGTCCAGATCGGGCGCACCAAGTGCGTCAACGTGGGTCATTTCCGTGCCAGCGGTACGCCGTACGTCCTGGAGTGGTGAGCCAGCCCTGACGGGGCGGTACGCTCCGAGACATGGCCGACAAGACAAGGTCCACCCTGACGATCGACGCTGCAAAGCCGGTCATCATGGCAGTAATCGCCGACTTTCCCGCCTACCCGCAGTGGGCCTCGGGCGTAAAGATGGCTGAGATCGTGAAGACCGATTCCGACGGGCGTCCGGCGCAGGTGCGGTTCAGCCTGGACGCTGGCGGAATCATCAAGGACAAGTACGTGCTCGGCTACTCCTGGAGCGGGCAGGACGAGGTCCGCTGGACGCTGGTCGAGCGGGGCAGCATGATCTCCGACCTGACCGGCGCCTACCTGCTCGAGTCCGACCCGGCCGGCGGCACCCGCGTTACCTACGAACTGGCGGTCGGGCTTATCGGGTTCATGCCGGGCTTCGTCAAGAAGCGGGCGGAGAAAACGATCATAGATACGGCGCTGAAAGGGCTGCGCGGTCGGGCCACGCAGGTAGCGGGCGAGAATGGTGGTATCTGACATGAGCGAGCCGTCGAGCGGGCCCACCGACTGGGAGCGGCGTGCCGCTGATATGGCCAACGAGGTTCAGCGCTGGCTGATCAAGCAGAGCGCGCGCAACATGCGCGATGAGTTCAGTGATCAGATGAAGAAAGCATTGCGCGGGCCTGCTCCTAGTCAGCCCACCGACGTATGGGAGACGGCGACCACCGAGCCGCCCGACGCGGCCAGCCAGCCGCCAGAGTGCGCGTGGTGCCCGATCTGCCGGGCCGCCCGGCGGATGGCGCAGGCGCAGATCGCCGGCCAGTCTGGATCTTCGGTGAAGCCTGGATCCGGGACTGGGTCCGGCGTGGGGGTCAGCTCGACGCTGGCCGGCGCGACCGATGTGATCGTCGGTGCGGCGCGCGATGCGCTGACCGGCCTGGACGCGATACTGTCCTACCGGCCAGGCGATCTCAGCGCGCCTAAGCCGGACTCGGCCCTGGATGACGGGACGGCCGAGACGGTGGCTGACGCTGAGGGCCAGCCGGACGCCAGTAGCCAAGGGGGAGAACATACCCATGAGCCTGACCATCGGGGTTGACGTCGGCGGCACCAAGATTGCCGCCGGTGTAGTCGATGAGAAAGGCTCAATAGTAGAGATGGTCAAGCGGCCGACTCCGGCCGCTAACGCGTCGGGCACGATCGAAGCAATCAGCGACGCGATCCGCGAACTACTGACCAGGCACGACGTCGACGCGGTCGGCATCGGCGCGGCCGGATTCATCGAGGAGAGCCGGTCGTCGGTCATGTTCGCGCCGAATCTGGCCTGGCGCGAGGAGCCCGTGGCGCGCCAGGTTGAGGAGCGGACCGGCAAGACGGTCTTCGTGGAAAACGACGCGAACGCCGCGGTCTGGGCCGAGACCAAGCTGGGGGCCGGTCGCGGCCACGACCACGTCATACTGATCACCATCGGCACCGGCATCGGCGCCGGCGTCGTACTCAACGGCCAGCTCTACCGCGGCCGGTGGGGGATGGCCGGGGAGCCCGGGCACTACCGGGTCGTGCCCGATGGCAGGCTCTGCGGGTGCGGCAACCGCGGCTGCTGGGAACAGTACGCCAGCGGCAGCGCGCTCGCGGCCGAGGCTCGCGACTTCGCTCGCCGGTCGCCCGGCGGGGCGGTCAGGCTGCTGCAGCTCGCGGGCGGCACGGTGGAAGGGATCACCGGGCACGAGGTGACGGTCGCGGCCAGGGAAGGCGATGCGGCGGCGCTGCGGTGTTTCGAGATCATCGGCCGGTGGCTCGGCGAGGGACTGGCCGACCTGGCAGCGATCCTCGATCCTGGATGCTTCGTTCTTGGCGGCGGCGTGTCTGAGGCCGGGGACCTGTTCCTCGACCGGGTACGTGAGGCTTTCGATCACGGGCTGACCGGGCGGCAGTTCCGGCCGCACGCCTCTGTGGTGCTGGCCGAACTCGGGCCCGATGCCGGGTTGATCGGTGCGGCTGATCTGGCGAGAAAGCGGTTAGCTCGGCTGGACCCAGTGAATCCGGGCGCCGAAGGTAGGACGCGCGGCCAGGCCGCGAGTCAGACGACGGCGCCCTGATCGGGACCGTCGCGCTTGGACGGGCCGTCGCCCAGCCTGAACACCAGCACGATGAACCCGGCGACGAACCCGATGACGGCGGCGAGCGCCATCCACCTGGGGTTCTGCCAGTCCGCCAGCATCGAGATCAGCAGGTAGGCGGGCCCGCCGAACAGCGCCGTCCACCCGAACGCCGCGACCGGATCGACGACGCCCAACGGCGGCAACGACGGCGGGATGTACCGGTCGTCGTCGCCGAAGTCGAACACGGAGTCATCCGCGAGCTCGAAGTCGCGCGGGCCGCCCGCACCGCCGGAGTCGTCCAGCGGATCGAAAGGCCCGCCCGCACGGGCGGCGTCCTGATCGTGGGCGTGGGCGGAAGGGCCGGCCTGGCGGGGGATCGCGCGGCCGAATCTGGGGTAGCTGGCCGGCCTGATGATCCGGCTGCGGGTGACCGGAGGGCGCCGGTCCGGCCGGTTGTCGCGTTTGGTGTCCGTGCCCGATCCGGTGCCGGGGGAGTCGTCGTCCGGCGCGGAGGCGGCTGGCGCCCGGGCGTCCGGCGATTCGGCTTCCGGTGCTTGGGCGTCTGGTGCTTGGGCGTCTGGTGCTTGGGCGTCCGGTGCGCTGCCTGGTTCGGCCTGCTTCACGGGCGAGTCGAATGGCTCGATCGCGGCGGTGGGAGCGGTGGTCTCGCCGTCCGTGACCTCGGCTGATTCGTCGGCCTGGCCGAGCGGGCCGGTGGCGGCTTCGCTTACGGTAGCTTCGCTTACGGCGGCCTCGCTTACGGCGGCTTCGCTTACGGCGGCTTCGCTCGAGGCGAGCAGGTCGTCAGCGGTGAACTGCTTGGTGGCGTTAGAGGCGGGCTTGGCGGGCAGGTTCTCCCGGTCCGGCCACGGTGCGTCGGCCGGGTCGATCGGGGACATCAGCTCAAGCCTGGCGACCAGATCGCGCCACGCGGCCTGATCTCGGCCTTCGTCCCTACCTACGTCGCGCCCCACGGTGCCCCCCGCATCGTTGCCCGATCGTGCTTAGTCCTGGCTGCGGCGTATCTCCACCGTCATCCATCCTGTCATTCCTTTCCCGCATGGCTGTGAGAACGAACGAAATCCAGGCTTCCGGTGAAGATCTCTTCCGCATCGTTGTCAAGGGTCGCGACGTGATAGCTGTTCGCGAGCTCCCTGACCTCAAGCTGGCTGGCCGGCAAGGCGCGCCGCAGGATCTCGAGGTTGGCCGGGCCAACTACGTGATCGTTGGTGCTGCGGTAGACGAGCACTGGCTGGCTAACCTCCTTCAGATGGCGCGTGGTCACCTGCCACAGCCCGGGCAGGGTTGCCGCGGCCTTGACCGGCACGCGGTCATAACCAAGCTCGGTGGCGCCTTCTTTCTTAATATCGCTAGCGATGCCCTTCAGGGACGGCACTACCAGCTTAAGCACGGGTGCAAGCATAAAGAGCTTGGTCTCGGCCGTTACTGAGGGATTTACCAGCACCAGTCCGCTGACCGCCTCGCCGTGCAACTCGGCCAGGCGCAGCGCCAGGCAGCCGCCCATCGACAGGCCCATCACGAAGATTTCGTCGGTCGCGGCCCGCAATTCGTCGAAGGCCCGGTCGACTTCGGCGTACCAGTCCTCCCACCTGGTCCGCGCCATCTCCTGCCAGGTAGTGCCGTGACCTGGCAGTCTCGGCAGGCTGACCGTCAGCCCGGCGTTCGCGAGGAACTCCGCCCACGGCCGGATCGACTGAGGCGATCCGGTGAATCCATGGCAGAGCAGTACGCCGGTCGAGCCGCCCTCATGGCTATATGCTTCCGCGCCTGGCAACACAGACATGGACTGTTCCTTCCCGCGAATCCGCCGACCCTGTCGTCTCTGTTCCCGGAATCGTCGCATGTTGGTCCATATTCCGCAGGCACCTGATCCAGCGCGAGGCCGCGGTTGCCTGCAGTCCGGCTCCTTACTGGTCACCGGGCGGGGCTGGCCGCCGGTTCACCGGGCGGCACGGCGGATTGTCGAGCGCGGGCAGTTCGCATCGTCAGCCGAGCGTGGAATCATGGAGCGATGTACTACTGGGTGGTCAAGGCGATCCTGGCCCCGATACTGCGCCTCGTTTTCCGGCCGTGGGCCGAAGGAACGCAGTACGTCCCGAGGACCGGCCCCGCCATCATCGCGAGCAATCATCTCTCGTTTTCCGACCACTTCTTCGCGCCACTGCCGTTGCCACGCAAAGTAGTCTTTCTTGCGAAATCTGAGTACTTTACCGGCCATGGTCTCAAGGGCCTGATGAGTCGCGCCTTCTTCAGCGGCGTCGGCCAGATCCCGGTCGACCGCTCCGGTGGCGAGGCCAGCGAGCGCGCACTGAACACTGGCCTGCGCGTGCTCGCCGACGGCAACCTGCTCGGCATCTACCCAGAAGGCACCCGCACCCCCGACGGCCGGCTGTTCCGCGGCAAGACCGGCGTCGCCCGGCTAGCCCTCGAAGCCCGCGTCCCGGTGATCCCGTGCGCGATGATCGGCGGCTTCGAGTTCCAGCCCCCCGGCCGCATCACCCCGAGGCTGGCGATCAGGCCCGGCGTGAAGTTCGGCCCCGCGCTCGACTTCGCCCGCTACTACGGCCTGGAGAACGACCGCATAGTCCTGCGCGCCGTGACCGACGAGATCATCTACGCGATCATGAAGCTCTCCGGCCAGGAATACGTCGACGAGTACGCCCAGCGCCACAAATCCCGCACCGACCCTCCCGCCGCTCCCGCCGCTCCCGCCGCTCCGGCCGCGTCCGCCGCTCCGGCCGCTCCGGCCGCGTCCGCCGCTCCGGCCGCTCCGGCCGCTCCGGCCGCGTCCGCCGCTCCGGCCGCTCCGGCCGCGTCCGCCGCTCCGGCCGCTCCCGCCGCCGAGCCAGGTTCAAAGGCCACCGCCAATGGCACCGCAGTCACGGATGGTGCTGCCGAAGGTGCGGACGGTGACAGCTCGGCCAAGGTCGCCGACGCCGCGGCCGTAGACGCCGACTAGGCGGCCCCGCGCCAGGCCCCCGAGGCCGACCAAAAGCCGCAATCTGCCTAATTCTGGCGAACGGCAGCTGACTAGCTCCGGGTGAATCTGCATATTCACCGGCTTTTTTACAGGTGAATCTGCATATTCACCGGGTTGGCCTAGATGGATTGTCAGTGGCATGCGGCATGGTGAGGCCGTGAAAGTAACTTCAACAGCTACTCAGCTGCCCCAAGCACCGAACAGCGGGCCCGGCAATCAGTCTCCGGCCGCCCGACGGTCTGCGGCGATGGCCGCCGTCGCGGAAGTTCTCCGAAAGCAGCATCACGTCATCACTCGCAGGCAAGCGTTAGTTTGCGGGCTCACCAAGGACATGCTGAGTAGCCGGACTCGGTCCGGTGGCCCTTGGCAGCGGGTGATGCCCGGTGTCTTCCTAGCTGTCACCGGAACTCCGACGCGGGATCAGCGCGAAACTGCTGCCCTGCTCTATGCAGGTCCTGCGAGCACCATAAGCGGCTGGGCAGCACTGCGTCGGTACGGGCTTCGTGTCCCGGCGACGGACCAGGTCGATGTGCTAATTCCGGCCGGACGAAGGCGGCTGAGCTCAGGTTTCGTCGTGCTGCACTACACCAGGCGAGTGCCTGATCCGGTCTGCTATGAGGGGCCGATCCAGTTTGTGCTGCCGGCCAGGGCGGTCGCCGACACGGCTCGTTGGCTTGACGATCTGGGGTCCGTGCGCACAGTCGTCGCGTCTGCGGTGCAGAAGAGGCTGTGCCTGATCGAGCAGTTGGCGGTCGAATTACGCGATGGGTCGATGCAAGGTTCGGCCCACTTCCGGACCGCCTTGGCTGAGGTTGTGGCCGGAATCCGGTCAGTCGTCGAGGCTGAGCTGAGGCGGCTGATCCTGCGCGGACGCTTGCCCGAGCCGATGTTCAACGCCAGGCTCCTCGTCGGTGACGAGTTGATCGCTATTGCGGACGTCTGGTGGCCCGAATTCGGGGTGGTGGTGGAGGCAGATTCCAAGGAGTGGCATCTGCTGCCCGAGGACTGGGAGCAGACGATGGCCAGGCACGCCAGGTTGACTGCGCTAGGAATCCTGGTGCTGCACTTCACCCCGCGCCAGATCAGGGAACAACCGGAGCAGGTGCTGCAGACGATCCGCCAGACGCTCATCAACAGAAGCGGTCAGCCGCGCTTGCCGATCCGGACACTGGCACCGGTCGGCTAGCGGCGCGAGTCTGCGGGCGGCCCGAGGTGGCTGGCGGTGCAGTCTGCGGGTGGTCCGAGGTGGCTGGCGGTGCAGTCTGCGGGTGGTCCGAGGTGGCTGACGGCGCGAGTCTGCGGGCGGTCCGAGGCCGCTCGCGGTCCGAGGTGGTTAGCGGTCCGAGTCGGGCGGCTGTCGGTTAGGTGGCGTCGGGCTGGGCCCAGTGGCGGGAGCGGCGGACGGCTTCGCGCCAGCGGTGGTGGGCGGACTCGTCGCGCCGGCCCGGGTCGAAGCGCTGGTCCAGCTGCCAGGTCGCGGCGAGCTCGTCGGTTGAGGACCACACGCCGGTCGCGAGGCCGGCCAGGAAGGCGGCCCCCAGCCCGGTCGTCTCGGCCACCACCGGCCGTTCGACCGGCAACTGGAGCTGGTCGGCCTGGATCTGCATCAGCAGGTTGTTGGCCGACGCCCCGCCATCCACCCGCAGCGGCGCATCGCCGGACCCAGACCCAGACCCAGCTCCCGACCCCGACCCCGACCCAGCTCCAGACCCCGACCCGGACCCCGACCCCGGTCCGGTCCCCAGCCCTGATTCGGCCGCGATCAGTTCGACCACGTCTCGTACTTCGAAAGCGATCGCCTCCAGCGTGGCCCGGGTCAGGTGAGCCCTGGTCACGCCTCGGGTCAGCCCGAAGATCGCACCCCGAGCGTCCGGGTCCCAGTCCGGTGCACCAAGGCCGGTCAATGCGGGCACGAACACCACGCCGGCCGAATCGTCCACCGATCGCGCGAGTTCTTCGCTGTCGACCGCGCTGTCGATGATGCCGAGCCCGTCCCGCAGCCATTGGATCGCGGCCCCGGTGACGAACACGGCCCCCTCCAGGGCATAGGTCAGCGAGCCGCCGGCGTCCATCCAGGCGACCGTCGAAAGCAGTCCCCGGTCAGAGCGCACGATCGCCGAGCCGGTGTTCGTCAGGACGAACGACCCCGTTCCGTACGTGCATTTCGACGAGCCCGGTGCGTAGCAGGCCTGGCCGAACAGCGCCGCCTGCTGATCACCGGCCAGCCCCGCGATCGGCACGGACAAGCCCAAGAACGCCTCCGGGTCGGTCGAGCCGACGATCCCGGTCGACGGAACAACCTCGGGCAGCGCCGCACCCGGCACGTCGAACAGCTCGCACAGCTCAGCCGACCATCGCCCGGACGTGATGTCGAACAGCAGCGTCCTGGACGCGTTCGAGGCGTCGGTCACATGTCGCGCCCCGCCCGTCAGCCGCGCGACCAGGTACGAATCCACGGTTCCCACCGCCACGGAACCACCGCGAACCCCGGCCCACACGTCCGGCGCGTTCCTGGCCAGCCAGGTCAGCTTGGTCCCGGTGAAGTACGGGTCGAACCGCAGCCCGGTCAGCTCGCCGACTCGCTCCTCGTGCCCGGCTTCGCGCAGCTCGGCGCAGATCCTGGCCGTACGCCGGTCCTGCCAGACGATGGCCTTGTGCGGGGCCGCCAACGTGGCCCGATCCCACAGCACGGCGGTCTCGCGCTGATTGGTCAGCCCGACGCAGGAGACCGGCTCTGCGCTATTGTCTGCGGCGAGCGCAATGCGGCATGCGTTCAGCGTGGCGTCCCAGATCTCCTCGGGCAGCTGCTCGACCCATCCGGGTTCAGGGAAGTACTGGCTGAACTCCGAGTAGCCGCGACTTTTGACACTGCCGTCAACGGCGACGATTAGAGCAGTGACCCCGGTCGTGCCGGCATCGATCGCAAGGACGCTCATGTGACTAGTGTGACGGGCGAATAATGGCGGCGCTATCGAGGGCGCAAGATGAAAGGAGAGCCTGGGATGCGAGTAGGAGTTCTGACCGGGGGCGGAGACTGTCCAGGGCTGAACGCGGTAATCCGGGCGGTAGTGCGGACCGGGGTGGCCGATCACGGCTGCGAGTTTGTCGGCTTCAGGGACGGCTGGCGCGGGCCGCTGGAGGCGGATACGCAGCCGCTTGATGTCCAGGCCGTGCGGGGGATCCTGCCGCGCGGCGGGACGATCCTCGGCTCGTCGCGGACCAATCCGCTCGGCGACGAAGCCACCAAGGACGGCAAGACGGGGCTGGAGCGGATCGCCGAGAACCTGGACAGCCTGGGCGTCGACGCGCTGATCGCGATCGGAGGCGAGGACACGCTCGGCGTGGCCAACAAGCTGTCGCAGGCCGGTCGCGTGCGAGTCGTCGGAGTTCCCAAGACGATCGATAACGATCTGGGGGCGACCGACTACACCTTTGGGTTCGACACGGCGGTGAACATCGCCATGGAGGCAATCGACCGGCTGCACACGACGGCGGAGAGTCACCACCGGGCGCTGATCGTCGAGGTAATGGGCCGGAACGTGGGCTGGATCGCATTGCACGCCGGATTGGCTGGTGGGGCAAACGTGATCCTAATCCCCGAACAAGCTTTCGACATAGAAGAAGTCTGCAATTACGTGGAGAAGCGCTTCGAGACCAGATATGCGCCGATCGTGGTGGTTGCCGAAGGCGCGCACTACAAGGAATCGGGGACCGCCGTCGCTGAGGGTGAGCAACTCGACGCGTTCGGGCACGCGCGGTACGGCGGCATCGGCCAGTTCCTCGCGGCCGAGATCGAGCGGCGGACCGGCAAGGAGGCGCGCACGGCGGTGCTCGGCCACATCCAGCGCGGCGGCACGCCGACGGCGTTCGACCGGGTGCTGGCGACCAGGTTCGGGGTCCACGCGATCCGGGCCGTGGCGCAGGGCGAGTCCGGCGTGATGGTCGCGCTGCGCGGCACCGACATCGTCCTGGTCCCGATCGACGACGCGGTCCGCGAGCTCAAGCGGGTCCCGCTCGAGCGCTACGCCGAGGCCGAGGTCTTCTTCGGATAACTTAACTCAACTCAACTCGCCTGTTACTTCTGAAATTCTTTAAATCCGTTCTTTTCAGAAGAAAGGCATTGCCGGGGTTTTGTTCCGCCCGGCCAGAGCTGAATCTGGCCGGGCGGAACCCGAGGGCCTCGCGTGACCCGGTCGGCGCGCCTGAGGCCAGTGTCGCTACCGAGACCGCTCCTGCCGTACGTCGCGCGACCCGCGGGCGTCCTCCGGTTCGGAGAGGTCGTCGGCCTGACGGGCGCGGAACGCGGCCGCCTTGACCCGGTTCTGGCAGGCGGTCGAGCAGAAGCGGCGGGTGCCGTTCTTCGAGGTGTCGACGTAGACCCGGTCGCAGCGGTCGGCCGTGCAGACGCCCAGCCGGCCGCCCAGGTCGCTTCCGAGCACCACGGCCATCCCCGTGGCGCAGCCCGCCGCCCAGCCCGCCGCCAGGGTGTCCTGGGCGCCGTGGAAATGCAGATGCCAGGGTTCGCCGTCGTGCCGGTCGAGCCACGGGCGTGCTCCCGTGCTCAGCAGCAACGCGTTGACGAGGGCGGCCGCGTCGTCGAGTCGCTCGGCGGCCACGGCGTCGAATACCTCGCGCAGCGCGAGCGCCGCCTCGGCCAACTCGACCGCCTCGTCCAACGTCACGTCCCGCGCCCCCGGCCGATACGGCCGCATCGCTTCGGTGACGGCGGCCGGAAGTTCCTGCTCAGACGGCGGATCGAAGCTCCGGCCGTGGGCGTGACCCGGGGTCAGGGCGTTGACGAGGCGCACCGCGACCGTGACCACGATGTCCATGTGACTGCTGAAGTTCACTTGACCAGTGATGCCCTTTGTCGATTAGCTAGCACTGTCGATTAGCTGGCACTGCGGTTTAGCTAGTAACTGTCCATCTGCATGATAGTCAGTGACGGGCGAGTCGATCGGGAGGATCACGGCGATGACGACGACGATAGACGGGTCCGTGGCGACGGCCTGGATCGAGCGCTGGGACGCGCAGCAGCAGCTGTACATGCCGGACCGGGAAGATCGCTTCACCGCGCTGATCGACGCCGTCGCCGAGGGCGCCGGCCGCCCGGACCCGCTCGTGATCGACCTCGGCTGCGGCCCTGGCTCGCTGTCGGCCCGGCTGCTCGAACGACTGCCGGATGCGAACGTGGTCGCCGTCGACGCGGACCCGCTGCTGCTGGGGCTCGGCCGGGCCGGCGCCAGCAGGCCCGGGCTGCGGTTCGTCGAGCTTGATCTGCGCGAACCAGGCTGGTCAGATGCCCTCGGGCTAGACCAGCCCGTCGATGCCGCCGTCAGCACCACCGCCCTGCACTGGCTGCCCCCGGCGCGACTCGCCGCGATGTACGCCGAACTCGCCGCTATCATCCGGCCTGGCGGCCTGCTGCTGAACGGCGATCACCTGGCCGAGGACGAGACAGCCGCCCCGGTCCTGGCCAGACTCGGCTGGGCGCTGATCGAGCGCGAGGACGCCCGGCGCCGGTCGGGCCGCGAGGTCGAGGACTGGTCGGCCTGGTGGGCCGCCGCCACCACGGATCCGCAGCTCGCCGCCCTGGTCGCCGAACGAGCCAGCAAGCAGCAGGTGGAGGACGATCATCACGGTTCGCCGTCCGGGCTTTTGAGCACTCACGTCGCCGCGCTGCGCGCGGCCGGCTTCGCCGAGGTCGGCACCCTGTGGCAGCGCGGCGAGAACCGGCTGCTCTGTGCTGTCCGGTGAGGTGTCCGGTGATGGACTGTCCGGCGAGGCTGTCCGCTGAAGGCTGACCTCGCAAAGATCACGAAACCGGCGGCCTGTGCGCAAGAACAGCCAAGAGCGCCTACCATCGCGGACATGGATGATCTCAGCGCACCGGCGAACGACCTGCTCGACCTGGTCGTGCTCGTCATTCGCGGTGTCGCCGGCAACCGCGATCTCAGCCTGACCGCGGTCGCTACGCTCGCCTCGCTCGACCGGAACGGTGCCCAGCGCATCACCACCCTGGCCCTGGCCGAGGGCGTGTCCCAGCCGTCCATGACCCAACTTGTGCAGCGACTAGAGCAGCGCGGCCTGGTCCGCCGGGAATCCGACCCCGCCGATGGCCGGGTCGCGCTCGTGCAGCTGACCGACCCGGGCCAGCAGGCGCTGCTCGCCCGGCGGCAGCGCAACGCCGAACGGATCGCCGAGCTGCTCGGCGACCTGCCAGAAGCCGACGTCCAGGCGCTCACGGGCGCGCTCGCCACCGTGCTGCCGGTGATGCGGGCCCGACTAGGATCCGCCTCCTGATCGCACTGGCCAAGCCTGGTGCTCAGACCTGTCAGACTTGAAGGATGACTGCTTTGCCCCTTGCCCCAGGCACCGAGCAGGCTCACGTCGAGCCGGCTCAGTCCCGCACGAGCGAGCCGTGCGTGCTGCTGAAGCTCGGCGAGATCGTGCTGAAGGGCAGAAACCGGCAGCAGTTCGAGAAGCTGCTGCAGAACAACATCAGGCTCGCTGTCGCCGACCTCGGCAGTGCCGGTGAAGGGGGACGACCCCCTACTAACCCCCGCTTTGGCTTGCGCCTGTGGCAGCGCGACGGCGTGATCGTGCTGAGCCCGGTCCTCGACGATCCGGCCGCCAGTGAGGCGGCCGAGCTGGCCGCGGATCAGATCGCCGAACGCATGCTGACCGTGATGGGCCTGGTCAGGGTCTGCCGGGCCAGCCGGATCAGCAAGGACCCCCAGGCCGCGATCGACGCGGCGGCAGACCTCGCCAGGGGACAGTCCGGGTCGTTCGCCGTCCGGGCCAAGCGCCGCGACAAGCGCTTCAGTGTCAACTCGACCGAACTGGCGATCGCGATCGGCAGCCAGGTGCAGCGGCGCTACGGCAACCCGGTGAACCTTCGCTCCCCGGACTTCAGCATCTGCGTCGAGGTCGATCAGTCCGAGGTGTTCATCTACACCGACGGATGCGCCGGCCAGGGCGGCCTGCCGGTCGGGATGAGCGGGCGCGGCTTGGTGCTGATGTCAGGGGGCATCGACTCGCCGGTGGCCGGTTACCGGATGATGCGGCGCGGGCTGTACTGCAGCTTCCTGCACTTCTCCGGCATGCCGCTGACCGGCCCCGAGTCGGTCTACAAGGCTTACGGCCTGGTCCGCCAGCTTGACCGGTACCAGCGTGGCTCCAAGCTGTTCGTGGTTCCCTTCGGCAAGGCCCAGCAGCGACTTGCTTCGTCCGGCTCAGGCCGGCTGCAGATCATGGCCCAGCGACGGCTGATGCTGAAGACCGCCCAGGCGATGGCCGCGCGAGTGCGGGCGACCGCACTGGTGACGGGCGACTCGCTCGGCCAGGTGAGCAGCCAGACGCTGGCGAACATCACCGCGCTCGACGAGGCCGTCGACCTGCCGATCCTGCGGCCGTTGATCGGCATGGACAAGACCGAGATCATGGCCGAGGCCCGGCGCATCAAGACCCTGGCCCTGTCCGAACTGCCGGACCAGGATTGCTGCTCGCTGCTGCTGCCGAAGCAGGTGGAGACCAAGGCCCGGGTCGCCGACCTGCACAAGATCGAGGCCCGGCTGGACATCGACGAACTAGCCGCCGACCTGGCCGCCGCCGCCCAGGAGTACCGCCCAGGCTGACCTCCAGCTGACCTCCAGCTGGCAGACAACGGGGAAAGTTCGTCGTTGCCTGGGCCACAACGAACTTTCCCCGTTGCGGGCTAGATTGCGGCCACGGTTGGCTGGGGCGGGATTTCGGTTGGCTGGGGCGGGATTTCGGCTGCGGTTCGGCCGAGCAACGCCGGCAGTATTCGCATGACCTCGGCCAGCTCCGAGATGTCACCTCCAGTTAGGGCCTGGTCGCCGTCGCAGAGGGCTTTGGCTGGCTCTGGGTGGACGTCGACGATGACGCCGTCGGCGCCGACGGCGATCGCGGCCCGGCTGAGCGGCAGTACCAGGTCCCGGCGGCCGCCTGAGTGCGACGGGTCGACGATGACCGGAAGGTGCGACAGGCGCTGGGCCACCGGGACCGCGCTGATGTCGAGCGTGTTGCGGGTCGCCGTCTCGAACGTCCTGATGCCGCGCTCGCAGAGCACGATGTCCAGGTTGCCGCGCTGGGCGATGTACTCGGCAGCCATCAGCCATTCCTCGATGGTGGAGTTCATGCCGCGCTTGAGCATGACCGGCTTCCCGGCCGAGCCGACTGCCTGCAGCAACGCGAAATTCTGCATGTTGCGGGTCCCGACCTGCAGCATGTCCGCATGGGCGCACACCAGGTCGACGTCGGCCGGGTCGACCACCTCGGTGACAATAGGCAACCCCACCTCCGTCCTGACCTGGGCCAATATTTCGAGCCCGACCGCGCCCAGGCCCTGAAACGCATACGGCGACGTGCGTGGCTTAAACGCTCCGCCGCGCAGGAGGCAGGCTCCGGCATCCTTGGCCATCTGGGCCGAGGCGAGCGTCTGCTCAGGGGTTTCCACGCTGCAAGGCCCGGCGATCAGGGTGACCGTACCGGGACCGATCGGCACCCCGGCTACCCGGATGACCGAGCGCTCAGGGTGGTGCTCGCGGCTGACCAGCTTGTACGGGACGGAAATCCGGACGACGTCGCTCACGCCGGTGTTACTGCGCAGATTGAGCGAGCCGAACTGCTCAACGTCGCCGACGAGGCCAATGATCGTTCTGGAAACTCCGCGGCTTACGAACGCCTCGCCCCCGGCTGTCCTTACTAGATCAATCACGGAATCGATATCAGCCTGGGTCGCTTCCGGTGTCATCACGATTACCATCTCTGTCTCCCGCTCCTTAAATGACGAAAGCCCCCGGCCGGCCGGCCGAGGGCTTGGAGATTCATTCCGCTTGTGCGTGTGCGCAGCGCCTAGCGGGCTACCTCCCCCTGGCCGGGTGAGTAACCATAAAAGAACCAGTACGCACGACTCACGCCGGGTAGCTTAGCGCACCCGGGTATCTCATCGATGCCCGGCCGCCGATCGTTATGCAAAGTCATGGTGACAAGATTGCTGGTCAGCAACCCGGCACCGGCCATCGTTGTCGGTGCGGGCGCGCAGGTTCTACGTTTGATTCGATGCGGAAAGGACAGGTCGGAGAACGACATGAGGCAGCCAGACGCCGTGGCGCGCGGTCTTGATGCCTCCGGCGGATCCCGTCCGAAGCCAGGACCGGCCGGATGGGCGCCCGCACCCTCCCACCCGCTTGACCCCCCACCCACCGCCCAACCCAGCGGCGAGGGACGGCTGCCGCCTGGCCAGCACGTTCAGGCCTCGATGCCGGTTATGCATTACGGACCGGTTCCGGTCTTCAACGCCTCGACCTGGAGTTTGCGGGTGTCCGGTGCGACCGAAGAGGGCCGGCCGCGATGCCTGGATTGGGAGGCGTTCTCGGCGCTGCCGCATCGCGAGATTGTCGCTGACTTTCATTGCGTCACCAAGTTCACCATTCTCGGCGTGACCTGGGCTGGCGTGGCGGTCTCCGATCTGCTGGCGGCCATGCCGCCCGCTGGCCGAGCCACTCACGTGATGGTGTGGGCGGACTACGGCTATGGCGCCAACCTGCCGCTCGAGGCCTTCGGCGCACCGGACACCCTGCTTGCCACGCATCGGGAGGGCCGCGAGTTGAAGCCCGAGCAAGGGCACCCGATCCGGCTTGTGGTGCCGTCTCGGTACGGCTGGAAGAGCGTCAAGTGGGTGCGCGAAATCGAGTACCTGGTGCAGGACCGGCGCGGGTTCTGGGAGGAGCGCGGGTACCACAACAACGCCGATCCCTGGCAGGAGCAGCGCTACTCCTATCAGGAACAGCCAGGCGAGGGACCCGGGTCCTAGCCGCCTGAGAAGAGGCCCACGTTCAGCGTGATCGTCGTGCCCTTCGGCTGCGGCGTGGTCGGCGAGTAGCTGAGCACCTTGTCACCAAGCCCCTGATTGATCTGGACCTGGAATCCGGCCTGCTCCAGTGCCTGGATAGCGTCGTGCAGCGGCATGCCTTCCACGTTCGGCACCGCGATGGCCGGCGGCCCCTGCGACACCCGGACCGTGACCACTTCGCCGGGCGTGATCGGCGTGTTGGCCTTCGGCGACTGGGTGAGCACGGTGCCGGCCGGCTGGTTGCTCTTGGCCGCCACCTGATTGATCGTGAAGCCGCCGGACTGCGCGGCCGACACCGCCGCGTCGACGGGCTGGCCGACGAAATTGGCTAGCCCGGGACCTTCGCTGATGATAAGGCCGACCGGCTTGTCCTGCGGCCACTTGGTGTAGGCGGCCGGGTGAGTGCTGATCACGTCGCCCACCGGCACCGAGCTGGAGGTGGCCTTGGTGATGCCGCCGGGGACCAGGTTGGCGTGCCGCAGCGCATCCTCGGCCTGGGCCTCCGGCTGGCCGGATACGTCAGGTACCTGAAGGATCAGCGGGCCGAGCGAGGTCGTGATCGTGATCACGGTGCCGCCAGTCACTCGTGCGCCCGCCTTCGGCGAGGTCGTGATGATCTCGCCCCTCGGCATCGAAAAGTGCTCGGGCTTGGTCAGCTTGATCTTCAGGCCGACGTTGCTCAGCGCGATCTTGGCCGCGCTGAGTGACATGCCCCTGGTCACGGGCACGTTCGTGTACTGGCCCGAGCTGAGCCACCAGGCGGTCCCGCCGACCGCGGCGATGACCGCGATGCCGCCGATCAGGTAGACCAGGCGTCGGCCGAACAGCAACGACTGCAGCCAGGGCTCTGATCCCCGGCCGCCGCGGCGCCCGCTCGCGCGGTGACCCCGGTAGCCAGTTTCCGCTGGCTGGTTGCTGCCAGAGGCGTTCGGGTAACGGCTGACCGAGCCCTGCAGGTACTCGTTGTAGTCACTGCCGGCCGGCACCACCAGCGTGTGGTTCACGCCCGCCGGCTCGGACGGATGGGGAGTATCGAGCGGGGCCGAATGAGGGCTCAGCGACGGCAGCGCCGACGCGCCGACCGCTCTGGGCTCGTAGCCAGGCATGTCGTAATCGAGTGAGTCCCGGTCGTAAGGCACGCTGAACTGGCCTGAATTGGGCCGCCTCGGGTACGGATGGCCCGCCTGGTACGGCGGTGCTGCACTGTGCTGGCCGGAGGGGGACGACGCCCTTGAACCCCCGCCAAGACCGTCGCGTACCTCGTCGATCGCGCGCAGGAACTGCCCGGCGTGCATCGGCCGCAATTCGGGATCGCGGCTGGTGGTCATCGCGACCAGCGCGTCCAGGGCCGGAGCCAGGCCAGGCAGCAGGCTGGAGGGGGCCGGCACGATCTCGTTCACGTGCTTGTAGGCCACCGCGAGCGGGCTCTCGCCGGTGTGCGGCTGCCTGCCGGTCAGCAGCTCGAAGAGCATGACGCCGGCCGCGTAGACGTCGGTGCGGGCGTCGGAAACGCCACCGGAGACCTGCTCGGGCGCGAGGTAGGCGGCCGTGCCGATCAGCATGCCGCCCTTGGTCTGGACCGCCCCGGCGACGGACCGGGCCAGCCCGAAGTCGGCGACTTTTACATCGCCGTTCTTGGTGAGCAGGACGTTCTCTGGCTTGACGTCGCGGTGGGCGAGGCCGGCCTGATGGGCCGCGGCCAGTCCGGTCAGCACGCCGGTCATGATGTCCAGCGCCTCACGCGCGCCCAGGCGGCCGCGCTCGGCGAGCAGTTGGCGCAGCGTGCGGCCCGCGACGTACTCCATCGCGATGTAATGCACCCGGTTATCGGAGCCCTGGTCGTAGACCGCGACGACGTTCGGGCTGGTCAGCCGGGCCGCCGACCGGGCCTCGCCGATAAAGCGGCGCACGAACTCGAAGTCATCGGACAGGTCAGGATGGGCGATCTTCAGCGCGACCACGCGGTCGAGCCGGGTATCGGTGCCGAGGTACACCGTCGCCATGCCACCGCGCGCAATCCGTGACCCGACGTGGTACCGGCCGCCGAGCAGCTGGCCCACAGGTGGCGAAAGGGCGGTATCCATCGGCAACAGTGTAGAGCTAGGCAGCCTCTCACGACCGGGTTACGCGATGGCCAACCCTGTGTCAAGCGGAGGGTACTAGCTCTCGATAGGCGGCGAGGAGGGGTTGGCGTAATGCCGCTTAGGTATGCGTCCGGCTCGGTAGGCGAGTCGTCCGGATATGACCGCCGAGCGCATCGCGGCCGCCATCAGCTCTGGGTCGCGAGCCCTGGTGACGGCCGTGGCCAGCAGCACCGCCGAGCAGCCGAGCTCCATCGCGAGCGCCGCGTCGCTGGCCGTGCCGATCCCCGCGTCGAGGATTACCGGCACCCGGGCCGCTTGAACCATCATCTCGATGTTGTGCGGGTTCCTGATGCCAAGGCCAGAGCCGATCGGCGACCCGAGCGGCATGACCGCCGCGCAGCCGGCCTGTTCGAGCCGCCGGGCGAGCACTGGGTCGTCGTTGGTGTACGGCAGCACGGTGAACCCGGCCGCGACCAGTTGCTCGGCCGCCTCAAGCAGCTCGACCGGATCGGGCAGCAGCGTCACCTCGTCGGCGATCACCTCAAGCTTGATCCAGCGGGTGTCCAGGGCCTCGGCGGCCAGCTTGGCGGTGCGCACCGCCTCAGCGGCGGTAAAGCAGCCGGCTGTGTTCGGCAGCAGCTTGATGCCCTGGCTGGCCAGCACGTCGAGCACCGAACCAGTCGAGGCTGGGTCAACCCGCCGCATCGCCACCGTAGTTAGCTCGGTGCCCGAGGCGGCCAGCGCGCGACCGAGCACGTCCAGGCTCGGGGCGCCGCCGGTGCCCATGATCAGCCGCGAGCCGAACTTCTCCCCGGCGATCAGCAACGGATCGTCGGCCAGCGGTTCGTTGCTCAGCGGATCGCTCATCGTCAACCTCCCTGCACCGCGGTGAGCACTTCGATCTCATCTCCGGGCCCGAGTAGGTGCTCGGGCCACGATGCCCGGCGCACTACGTCGCCGTTGACCGCGACCGCGACGCCGGTCGCGGACGTCGAGAACAGCGATACGGCCTGGTCAAGCGACATCTGCTCGGACACCTCGCGCGACGCGCCGTTGATCATGACTTCCATGCG
>DATNFM010000286.1:0-14075 GCA_035606435.1 Streptosporangiaceae bacterium
GGCCGCCCGGAAAGCAGCCGACCAGGCAGCCACACGAGCGGCAGCCGGCACCGCCGCCAGCGGCTGCGCCCACACCCAGGCGAGCCCCGCCTACCAGGTCCCGGCCGGGCTCCGCGAGTTCGTCAACCTGCGCGACCTGACCTGCCGGTTCCCAACCTGCCGCCAGCCCGCCTGGCAATGCGACGCCGACCACACGCGGCCCTTCGACCAGGACGGACCAACTTGCAGCTGCAACCTAGGCCCATTGTGCAGATACCACCATCAACTGAAACAACACCCACTATGGCGCCTCGAACAACCCGCACCGGGCAGTTTCCTCTGGACCACTCCCACGGGCCGCACCTATACCGTCCAACCCGACTCCCAGGCCGCCTGAAATCCTCGTGCCAGGCGGGCTCAGCGCTAGGCGAGCCAAACTGCCGAACAGCAGTTCGCCTGTGACCGCCTCGTCCAGGCGGCATTCATAAGTGGTGCTCAGATTGGCGGATCACTCGGCGTCCGACTCGGTCCGTCCGACTCGGTCCGTCCGCCGACTTTTGATGGCCTCAACTCGCACGTCGACGCCTCAGACGACTCACTGAACTCAGTTCCAGCGGTGGCCGTTCCAGTGGAGGATCAGGGTTTTGCTGCCCGCCGAGCCGACGGCCCAGGCGTTGGTCGGCGATGCGGCTGAGACGCTCAGCAGGGTGCAATAGCCGGCCGGGTTCGGGCTCGGTACCCGCTTCCAGTTGCGGCCGTCCCAGTGCAGGATCAGCGTCTTGCCGCTGGCATAGCCGACCGCCCAGGCGTTGGTGAACGAGGTCGCGGTCACCGCCGACAGCACGCTGAAGCCGCGCGGACTCGGGCTCGGTACCCGGCGCCAGGACCGGCCGTTCCAGTGCAGGATCAGGGTCTTGCCGGAGTTTGACAAGCCGCCGACCGCCCAGGCATTGGCCGCCGAGGAGGCCGCCACGCCGTTCAGAACCGGCGATCCGCCTGGGCTTGGGCTGGCCGTCCGGTGCCAGCCACTGCCGGTCCAGTGCTCGATCAGCGTGCGGTCCGAGGTCGTTCCGACCGCCCAGGCATTGGTCGGCGACTTCGCGGCCACCGCCTGGAGATAGCTGCCGGACGACGACGGACTCGGGCTGTGCACGCGCTGCCAGGACCGGCCGTTCCAGTGCAGGATCACGGTCCACCGGGAGTTGCCGCCGACCGCCCACACATTGCGGACGGTGATCGCCGCCACCCCGGCGACCGTGGTGCCGCCACGCGGGTTAGGCGCGGAAACCTGTATCCAGCCTGACCCGGTCAGCCGCTCGGCCAGAGGTGCGGTGCCGAAGCGGCCGGTACCGACCGCCCAGGCGCCGTGAGCCGAACTCGCCGAGACGCTCAGCAGCCGCGCGTAGGCGCCTGGCTTACGGCTCTCGACCCGCCACCGGTGACCGTTCCAGTGCAGGATCAGAGTGGTCGTGGAGGTATAGCCAACCGCCCAGGCGCTCCTTGGACCGACGTCGGTGACCCCGGCCAGCGCGCCGACGGTGGCGAGATAGTTCAGCGCAGGTACTTTCGTGGTCCCGTGCCTGCGAGCAACGTGCTTGCGAGCAACGTGCCTGCGAGCAACGTGCCTGCGAGCAACGTGATTCGGATGGCCGGGACGCGCCCCTGGGTGGTGAACCGCGGGCGCGGGACTGACCGCGACCGGCACCCCAGTTGGGACGCCCGTCATAAGAGCGGCCAACGTCAGGATTCCGGCGACTCGCACAACGACACATCCCTTCGCGGCAGGCCGCGTTTCTGCGCAGCAATCGGGGAGTCGGCCCGCCTGCGTGTCGATTATTACTCACCGACACGGGCCCGCCGCGCCGCTAAGCTCAGGCCGTCCGATCAACCTGGAAGGGCAATGACGCATCTAGCGCGCTGGCGGGACATTACCGGCTTCGTCGTTGTGATTTCCTCGCTCGGGGTCGTCGGCTGCTCCGGCGGGTCAGAGCAGGCCGGCCCGCCGACCTCGACCCACAGCGTCACCACCGTCAAACACTCGCCCTCGCCCAGCCCGACCCCCTCGGCAACCCCGACCCCGACCCCGAACCCGACGCCACGCCGCAGCGGTCCCGTCCCGGTACCGGTCGATCCGGGCGGAGGGGCGCGGCATCAGACCATGGCCAGGCCCAAGGCCTCAGGACGGGCCTTCAAGGCGATGGTCACCGACCTGTGGCTGGCGGTGCGGACCGGCAAGGCGAACCTTGGTCGCCAGGCGTTCTTCCCGGTCGGCGCCTATAAGCAGGTCAAGGCCATCGCCGATCCGGCCGCCGACTGGCGCACCCGGCTCTGGGATGACTACGTGGTCGACGTGCACGCCGCGCGCAAGCTGCTGGGCGAAGACGCGAAGTCCGCGAAACTGCTGCGAGTGCTCGTGCTGCCCGCCGCCGACGACAGCTGGATCGGTCCTGGTGCCTGCTACAACAGCGTCGGCTACTGGCACATCGCGAACTCGCGGGTGGTGTACCGGCTGCACGGCCAGGTCCGCTCGTTCGGCATCGCCTCGCTGATCTCCTGGCGCGGTGTCTGGTACGTCGTCCACTTCGGCGGAGTAGTAAGACCGGCCGTCGGCATGGTCGACGAGCCGACGGCCGGCCCGGGCACACCTGGCCCGCAAGGCGGCTGTTAAACGACGGACAGCACCTCTTGTGCGATCAGTTCCAGGTGATCAAGGTCGGACAGGTCCAGGACCTGCAGGTAGATCCGCTCGGTGCCGATCTCCTCGAACCGCTTGATCTTGGCGACCAGCTCGTCGGGCGTTCCGACCAGCCCGGTCTCGCGCATTTCATCGTCGAGCTTGCGGCCGATCGCGGCGGCGCGGCGCTCGATCTCGGCCTGGTCGCGGCCGCAGCAGACCGTCTGAGCGGAGGAATAGATCATCGAGTCGGCGGCCCGGCCGGCCTTCTCGACGGCCGCCCGCACCCGGTCGTACGCCGCGAGCGTGCCTGACACCCGGTCGAAGGTCGCGTTGTATTCATCGGCGTAGGCCGCCGCGAGCCGGGGCGTCCGCTTCTGCCCGCCCCCGCCGATGATGATCGGCACCTTCGGCTGCTGGACCGGCTTGGGCAGGGCCGGTGACTTGGAGACCTGGTAGTGGCTGCCCGTATACGAGAACTCCTCCCCCGTCGGCGTGTTCCACATCCCGGTGACAATGGCCAGCTGCTCTTCGAGCAGGCCGAACCGGTCGCCGAGGCCGGGGAACGGGATCGCGTAGGCCTCGTGCTCGGCGTCGAACCAGCCGGCGCCAAGGCCGAGTTCGACCCGCCCGCCACTCATCTGGTCCACCTGCGCCACCGAGATCGCCAGCGGGCCCGGGTAGCGGAAGGTGACCGGGGAGACGAGCGTGCCGAGCTTGATCCGCTCGGTCTGGACGGCCAGCCCGGCGAGCGTGATCCACGCGTCGGTCGGACCCGGCAGCCCGCTGACGTCGCCCATCTTCAGGTAGTGGTCAGAGCGGAAGAACGCGTCGAAGCCGAGATCCTCGGTCGCCTTGGCGACCTTGAGCAAGGTCGTATAGTCCGCGCCCTGCTGGGGCTCGGTAAAAATTCTCAATTTCATGGCGAAAATTTTGCCGTAGGTGGCTTCCCTCCGGTCAGCCGGCCGGCTCGATCAAGGCGAGACATTCGACGTGGTGCGTCATCGGGAACGCGTCGAAGCCGGTCAACTCGGCCAGGTGCCAGCCGTTCCGGCCGAACGCGGCCAGGTCGCGGGCGAGCGTGGCCGGGTCGCAGGACACGTACGCGATCCGGCGCAGCCCTCCGTCCGTGCCGGGTTTCGCGGCCCGCAGCGCGTCGATGAGCTCCCGGCCGACGCCGGCTCGCGGCGGGTCGAGAACTGCGATCGACGCGCCGGACAGCCCGATCCGGCCCATCACCTCGGCCGCGTCGCCTCGGTGCACCCTCGCCCACGGCGTCGGACGCAGGTTGTGCCTGGCGTCGCGGACCGCGGCCTGGTCCTGTTCGACGCCGATCACGGTGCCGTCCGGCCCGACCGCGTCGGCCAGCACTCCGGCGAACAGCCCGGCCCCGCAGAACAGGTCGAGCGCGGTCTCGCCGGGCTTCGGCGCGAGCCCGGAGAGCACGGCGGCCGCGAGAGTATCGGCCGCGGCCGGATGTACCTGCCAGAAGCCGGTGGCCGCCACCCGCCAGTCCCGCCCGGCCGCGCGCTGGACCAGGAACTGCTGGCCGCCATGCGAAGTCATGACGACTCTCTCGCCGCTGCCCGGCGCCACGGCCACGTCGACCGAGCGCTCGCCGGACCAAGACCGCCTGGTGACCTCAGCCTGGGTGACCAGCGGATGCGCGATCAGGCAATCGCCTACCGGGACGATTTCGGTCGACCGGTGCTTGTGGAAGCCGGCCTGGCCGTCGCCGTCAACGGCGAACCTGACTCTAGTCCGCCACCGCAGACCATCGGTTTCAGCGGGAAGCGGCTGCACGGTGACTTCGCGCTCGATGCCGGCGATGCGGCGCAGTTGCTGTGCGATGACCGCCGCCTTGAACTCGCGCTGCGCGTCCAGGCTGGCGTGCTGCCAGTCGCAACCGCCGCAACCGCCGGGCCGGGCATACGGGCATGGGGGCCTGACCCGTTCCGGCGCCGGCTCGGTGATCTCGACCGCGTCAGCCCGGGCAAACTTGGAGGTGAGCTGAGTGACCACCGCCCGGACACGCTCACCTGGCAGCGCATGCCGGACGAATACCACGAAGTTTCCGGTATCGGCCAGCCGGGCGACACACCAGCCGCCGTGCACAACTTCACCAACCCGCAGGTCAAGCACCTGATTCAGGTCAACGGGCGGTCCCGTGCGATCTGTCACCGCACTATGGTGCGCCCACCGGTGCCGTCACCGCGAATCGCGCCGGTACCATCATCTGGTTGGGCAGGGCAGATAGCGTCTGGCGATCTCTGATTAGGCAACACCGGAAGTGTGAAATGCGGACGCAGTCCGCATATCACGCTTACTGGAAGGGCGATCATGCACATCGTGATCATGGGATGCGGGCGCGTGGGTTCTACTATCGCGCACATCCTCGAGGACCAGGGCCACTCCGTGGCCGTCATCGACCAGGATGCCGAGGCGTTCCGCAGGCTCAAGCCCGGCTTCCGCGGCACCAAGGTCACCGGAGTCGGATTCGACCGCGATGTACTGATCGAGGCCGGAATCGAGAACGCCGATGCCTTCGCCGCGGTGAGCAGCGGCGACAACAGCAATGTGATCGCGGCCCGGGTGGCGCGGGAGTCGTTCGGCGTCAAGCAGGTCGCGGCGCGGATCTATGACCCTCGAAGAGCCGAGGTCTACCAGCGCCTGGGCATCCCGACCGTGGCGACGGTCCGCTGGACCGCCGATCAGATGCTGCGCCGGCTGCTGCCGGAGGGCGTTGCCACGTTGTGGCGCGACCCGACCGGCTCGGTCGTGCTCGCCGAGCTCACCTGCTGCGACGACTGGCTGAGCGAGAAGGTGAGCACGCTTGAGCAGGCGGCCAGCGCGCGGATAGCTTTCATCTCAAGGCTTGGTCAGACCTTGATACCTGCACCCAATACCGTCCTGCAGCAGGGTGACGTCCTGCATGTGATCGCCAAGGAAGAGGACCTCAGCCAGATCGCAGCGGTGTTCGCGAAGCCGGTTGCGCCAGGAAAAGGAGCACACTAGTGCGCGTCGCAATCGCTGGCGCTGGCGCCGTCGGCAGGTCCATCGCCAAGGAGCTGCTCGAAAACGGTCATGAGGTGCTGCTCATCGACAAGAACTCCAAGGCGATCAAGGTCTACAGCGTGCCCAGGGCGGAATGGCTGCTCGCCGACGCCTGCGAGATCAGCTCGCTCGACGACGCCTCGCTCGAACGGTGCAACGTCGTGATCGCGGCCACCGGAGACGACAAGGTCAACCTGGTGGTGTCGCTGCTCGCCAAAACCGAGTACGGGGTACCGCGGGTGGTGGCGCGGATCAACCACCCGAACAACGAGTGGCTGTTCAACGAGTCCTGGGGAGTGGACGTAGCGGTCTCCACCCCTCGGCTGCTCTCGGCCCTGGTCGAAGAGGCGGTCAGCGTCGGCGACCTAGTCCGGCTGATGACGTTCCGGCAGAGCGCGGCCAGCCTGGTCGAGCTGACCATGCCGGAGGACGCGCCGCTGGCCGGGCAGCGGATCGGGTCGATCGCCTGGCCAGCCGACACCGCCCTGGTGGCGATCCTGCGCGACGGGCGGGTGATCGTGCCGAACAGCGATGACCCGCTCGAAGCCGGCGACGAGCTGCTGTTCGTCGCCAGCGAGGACGTCGAGACCGAGCTGGGGCAGCTGCTAGCGACCGGTTCCCGCTAGCGCGTCTCGGTGATCTCGGGGCCCCTGGTGAACGGGTCCTCCAGGTACCAGTCCGGGCGTTCCTCTCCTTCGGCGGCCAGCTGTTCTTCCAGTGCCAGCCTGGCCTCCTCGGGCAGCCGGATTTCAAGCTGCTCGCGCGGCGGGGCCGGGTAGTCGCCTCGCACCACGACGACGTCTCCGAACAGCGCGTTGAACGCCACGGTGAGTTCCTCATCCGTTGCGGCCGGGCCGGAGATCACCCCGCGCAAGAACCAGCGCGGGCCGTCGAAGCCGAGGAACCGCACTGGCTGCATCGCGACGGTGGCTGGCTCATCCTCGGCGCCGATCGGTACCTGGGCGATCAGCTCGGTGCCGAACGGGCCGTACTCCTCGGTGCAACCGCCGCCGGACTCGGCGATGTTGGTCGCGATCTCGGTCCTGACCTCGTCCCAAAGTCCGCCGCTGCGCGGGGCGGCGAACGCCTGCAGCTGCATGCCGCTTTCCTCGTGCACGATCGCGACCCAGGCGCCCTGCTCCTCGGCGACATTGAGCTGGACATCGAAGTCCTCGCGGACCGGGATCAGCAGGCTGCCGCAATCGATCCGGTCCGCGGCCGGGAAATTGTCGGCGATGTCCCAGGGGCCGAAGACGCCCTGGTCAGCTTGCTCATCCTCGGCCTGCTCCTGGTCAGCCCGGTCGGGCCCACCCTGGTCGTCGAGCCTGGGTGAGTCTTCGCCTTCGCGGCGGCGACGTCGCAACACGCGCCCGCTCCTACCCTGTCCGATTGCCCGTACTTGCCATAGTTCCGGAATGGCCGCCGGTCGAGCCGTGCCCGCCTTCGCCCCGGCCAGAGCCTGGCAGCTCGAGAACCTCATGGAAGACGGGACGCTCTACGCGCTGGATCACCAGCTGCGCGATCCGGTCCCCGCGCCTGAAGCGGACCGGAGTGCTGCTATCAGTATTGAACATGATCACCTTGATTTCACCGCGGTAGCCCGCGTCAACCGTCCCCGGCGTGTTGACTAGAGTCACGCCGTGGGCCGCGGCAAGGCCCGAGCGTGGATGCACGAACGCCGCATAGCCGTCCGGCAGCGCGATCGCGATCCCGGTGCGCACGACCACGCGCTGTCCGGGCTCTAGCTCGAAATCCTCGGCCGTATACAGGTCTACCCCGGCATCGCCCGGATGGGACCGGCCCGGTACCGGCAGATCGGGATCGATGCGCTTGATCAGCACGTCGACGGGACTCTGGCCGTTCACTGGCCTCGCTCTCCGGTCTCGTCGGTCTCGTCGGGCTCGCCGGTCTCTCCGGCCTTACCCGGCACGGGTCTGGTACGCCGCGGCTGCTGCGGCGGATGGTTGCTGCGCCAGGCGGCGGAAAGGACCGCCGCCGTCGGGACGGCGATGATCGCACCGGGAATCCCGGCCACGATGCCGCCCACGGCCAGCACGACGATGACCTCGAGCGGGTGCAGCCTGACGGCGCGCCCGATCACCAGCGGCTGCAGCAAATGGCTTTCCAGCTGATTCTCGATCAGGAACACGGCCAGCAAGATGATCGCGGCGACTCCGCCCTGGGTGGCCAGCGTGACCAGGATCGCGAGCGCGCCGACGATCAGGATGCCGATCAGCGGCACGTACGCGGCCAGGAACACCAGGATCGCGAGCGGCATCACCAGCGGTACACCCAGCAGCCACAGGGCTATCCCGATCAGTACAGCGTGGATCAGCGCGATGATCGTGGTGCCTCGGATGTAGTTGACCAGCGCGGTCCAGGCCGCGCCGCTCGCCCGGCCCGACCGCTCGATCGCCGTCCGGTACGCCTCGCTCTCGCTGCCGTGCCGGAACTTCTCGAAGCTGGCGACCAGGCCCTGCCACCGCTCCTTACCGTCCTTCAGCAGGAAGAACGTGATGAAGACGGTAAGGATCAGCCCGGCTAGCACCTCGGCGAAGTACTTGCCGCCGGTCAGCACCGTGCCCGCCACCACGGTCTTGTGCTGGGCCAGGTAGTTGACCAGGTTCTTGGAGAGCTGGCTGAGTCGGTGCGCGTTGAGCCGGAAGGGAGGGCCGGCCAGATACTGCTGGCTCTGGTGGACGGTATGCAGCACCTCGGCCGACAGCTTCGGGTACCCGGCCTGCACCTGGTTGGTGATCAAGATGCCGACCCCCGTCAGCACGCCGATCGCGGCCAGCAGCGTGACCCAGGTGGCCAGCAGGTTCGGCATGCTCAGCCGCTCCCTCAGCAGGGAGGCCAGCGGCTGAAGCAAGGCGCAGAGCAAGATCGCGGCGATGAACGGCAGCACCAGCAGGCGCAGCGCCACCGCGACCTTGAACGCCAGGTAGACGACCGCGGCGACCAGCAGCAGGCGCCAGGCCCAGGCAGCCGCGTTGCGCAACGGAGCCGGCACGTGCTGGTCGGCCGCCCGGCCGACGGCGCTGCCGAGGCCGGGATTTCCGCCGTCGTGGCCAGCGACCTCATCGGCCGCGGACGCACCGCCCGGCCGGTCGTTCTGGCTGGGCGACGGCACGCCGTTCTGGCCTGCGACCGGCGGCTTGCTGCGAATCAACGCCTGAGAGCGCCGGGCGCCTTCGGCGACGACAGAGCGGAACCGGCCCTTCGGCTGGCCGCCCAGCTCCGTCGTTTCCTCATCCTCGGTGCTCATCCCTGGCTGCCATCTCTTCGGAATTACCAACTACCGTGTGCTCATGGGTGTGAATCGCGAGCGTCTGTATTACGAACGACTGCGCGTACCAGTCTCCTGGTGGCTGGTAAGCGCCACGTGCGTGCTCATGCTCGGAACCACGCTATGGGCAGGCTTTAGCGTAGTCACCGGGCTCTTGATCTACCTCGTGATGGGCGGACTACTCGCTCTCGCGCTGGCGACCTTTGGCGCCGTCACCGTGGAACTGACCGAGACCGACCTGGTCGCAGGCTCACGGAAGCTGGCCCTGAGCCAGATCACCGAGGTATCGGCGATGAGCGAGGCGCAGACGACCGCGCTGCGCGGCCCCCGCGCCCAGGCGGCCGCATATCTTCTGATCAGGCCCTATCTGCCGGAGTCGGTTTACTTCGCCGTAGCCGGGCAACCGTACTGGCTGATTGGCACGAGGCGCCCGGCCGAGTTGGCCGCGGCGGTCGCGGAGGCCATCTCGCCTCAGCACGTCGAGCCCGTGCGATGATGATCATGTGATGCAGGCCGGCACCGGCCCATCGGCCCAGGCCGCGACACGGCGGAAGGACGGCAATGCCTGGTAAAGGCGGAGATTACGGCAGCAAGATGATCAACGCGCTGGCAGGCGCCGCTGCCGCGTACGTCGCCCGCAAGGCGATCGGCTTCGCCTGGACCAAGGCCACAGGACGGCAGCCGCCAGACTCCGAGGAGCGCGAGGCCGGCCTCGGCGAGGCCGTGGCCTGGGCGGTCGTGATCGGCGCGGGCGTCGGCGTGGCCCGGGTGCTGGCCACGCGCCTGGCCACCAGGCAGTCGAGCAAGCAGCTCACTGCCTCGGCCAAGCCCGTGGTTGACTGACCCCGTGGTTGACTGACACAGCGGGCCAGCCACGGGAGCAGGCTGGTTAGCCGTAGGCTGTTTCGGTGCACTCCAAGGACCGTTCCGCGTTCACGTTCAAGATTGGCTACGCGCTGCGCCATCCCCACCGGATAGCGGGCTATATCAGGCGTCATTCCCGTGATGCCTGGTTGCGGATGAAATCGACCGACCATGTCAGCTACTATCGCGCGGTCATGCGCTCGGATGCGGCTCGCAGCCGCGAGGGGGCGGTCGGCAGCCACACCCACGAGTCCTGGCTGGAAATCGGCAAGGTCCAGTTCGAGTACGCGACCGGCCACGGGCTCAAGCCAGAGATGCGGATGCTCGAGATCGGCTGCGGCAACCTGCGGGCCGGCCGGCTGTTCATCGACTACCTCGATCCAGGCAACTACTACGGCCTCGACATCTCGCCCGACATCCTGCTCGGCGCGCAGGACGTGGTGGCCGAGTACGGCCTGGCCGCCAAGCTGCCGCACCTGACCATGGTCAAGAACCTGAAGCTGGCGTTCCTCCCCGACGACACCTTCGACTTCGTGCACGCGCACAGCGTCTTCTCGCACTCGCCGCTCGAGGTCATCGAGGAGTGCTTCTCCCACGTGGGCCGGGTCATGACCAAGGACGGGTTCTTCGATTTCACCTTCGATCAGACCGAAGGCGCCGAACACCACGTGTTGCGTGAGGATTTCTACTACCGCACGCAAACCCTGGTCGACCTCGCGGCAAAATACGGGCTTGCGGCAACATTCATGGATGACTGGGCATCCACCGGGCACGATCAGTCCAAGATCCGGATTACCAGGCCACTGCCGCGTTAAAAACCCGGGAGGGCGAAGATGGCCGCGCCGCAAGTCCTCGCAATCGTGCTAGCCGGAGGGGCGGGCAAACGGCTCGCCCCGCTTACCGATGACCGAGCCAAGCCGGCCGTTCCCTTTGGCGGGCTGTACCGGCTGGTCGACTTTGTTCTGTCCAATCTCGTCAACGCGGGCTGCCGGCGCATCTGCGTGCTCACCCAGTACAAGAGCCACAGCCTGGACCGGCACGTCACCACGACCTGGCGGCTGAGCAGCCTGCTCGGCAACTACGTGACACCGGTACCCGCCCAGCAGCGGCTCGGCCCGCACTGGTACACCGGCTCGGCCGACGCCATCTACCAGTCGCTGAACCTCATCTACGACGACCAGCCCGACATCGTGGCCGTGTTCGGCGCGGATCACGTGTACCGGATGGACATGATGCAGATGGTGGCACAGCACCAGGCGCAGGGTGCAGGCGTCACCGTGGCCGCGATCCCGGTGCCGCGGGCCGACGCGAGCGGCTTCGGCATCGTCCAGACCGCGGCCGACGGCCGGACCATCGAAGCCTTCCTGGAAAAGCCCGCCGATCCCCCGCCGCTGGCCAACGACCCGAACATGTCGTACGCGTCCATGGGAAACTACGTGTTCGACACCGACGTGCTCATTGAGGCGCTGCGCAAGGACGCCGCCGACGAGGACAGCCGGCATGACATGGGCGGCGACATCGTGCCGATGCTGGTCTCGCAGGGGGCGGCTCAGGCCTACAACTTCCTGGAGAACGAGGTTCCCGGCTCCGAACCGCGCGACGTCGGCTACTGGCGCGACGTCGGGACGCTGGACTCCTACTTCGAGGCACACCTCGACCTCTGCGCGTTGCACCCGATCTTCAACCTCTACAACGACAAGTGGCCGATCCTCACCCACGTGCCTTCCCAGCCGCCGGCCAAGTTCGTGCACGACAGCGGCGACCGGGTCGGCCGCGCGATCAACAGCGTGGTCAGCAACGGCGTGATCGTCTCCGGCGGCCTGGTCCTCGATTCCGTGCTTTCCCCTGGGGTGCGGGTCAACAGCTGGTCACGGGTGGAACGATCCGTGGTCATGCACAACACCAGGATCGGCCGGTACGCCGTCGTCCAGAACGCGATCCTGGACAAGAATGTCGAGGTGCCCGACGGTGCGGTGGTCGGCGTGGACAAGGAGCACGACCGGGCACGCGGCTTCGTCGTGTCGGCCGGCGGCATCACCGTCGTCGGTAAGGGCCAGGTAGTGACGCCTTGACCGGCCCTGCCGCGGAGGCATTTCGCAAGGTCAACGTCGCGCTGCTGAGCAGGGAGTATCCGCCCGAGGTCTACGGCGGCGCGGGCGTGCACGTCGAGTACCTGGCTCGCGAGCTGGCCGACCTGGTCAACCTGACCGTGCACTGCCAGGGCGCCGACCGCCAGGGCGCGGTCGCGCACCGCCCCTGGGAGCGACTCGCCAGCGCGAACGCGGCGCTGGGCACGATCTCGGCCGACCTGTCGATGGTGGCGGCCGTGGGCGCCGCCGGGAACGGTGCCGCCAACCACGGGGCCGCGCCGGCCGATGTGGTGCACAGCCACACCTGGTACGCGAACCTGGCCGGCCATCTAGCCGCCACCCTGTACGGCATCCCGCACGTGGTGACCGTCCACTCGCTGGAGCCGCTGCGTCCGTGGAAGGCCGAGCAACTCGGCGGCGGCTACGCCCTGTCGTCCTGGTGCGAGCGGGTGGCGGTCGAAGCGGCCGCCGCTGTCATAGCGGTCTCCAACGGCATGCGCGCCGACCTGCTCGCCACCTACCCGGCCGTCAGCTCCGACCGCGTCCACGTGATCCGCAACGGCATCGACACCGACCAGTACGCCCCCGAAGAGAAAACCGACGTCCTGGCTAAGTACGGCATCGATCCGGACCGTCCGACGGTGGCTTATGTCGGAAGAATCACCAGGCAGAAAGGATTGCCGGTGCTGCTGCGGGCGGCCGAGGTGCTCGACCCGCAGGTGCAACTGGTCCTGTGCGCGGGCCAGGCCGACACACAAGAGCTTGAAGCCGAGGTCACCGGTCTGGTCACCCACCTGCGCGACACCAGGACGGGCGTGATCTGGCTGAACGGCATGCTGCCCAAGGACGAGGTCATCCAGATCCTCAGCCGCGCTACCGTCTTCGCCTGCCCGTCGCTGTACGAGCCCCTCGGCATCGTCAACCTCGAGGCGATGGCCTGCGGCACCGCCGTCGTCGCCTCGAATGTCGGCGGCATCCCCGAGGTCGTAGCGGACGCCCAGACCGGCCTGCTAGTGCCGCCCGGCGACCCGGCCGTGCTCGCGGCCGCGATCTCGTCCCTGGTCACCGACCCGGCCCGGGCCGCCGCGATGGGTCAACTGGGCCGGCAGCGAGTAGCCGCCGAGTTCAGCTGGGCCAGCGTCGCCGCCCAAACCGCCGCCCTCTACACCGAACTAACCCGCGAGTCCCAAACCTCCCCCGCCTAACCCCCACCACTAGGAGGATTTGGCGAATCCGCCCAAATCTTCTGTTCCCACGTCGCTCGCGCCGGTTCCAGCAGCACCAGAGCCCCGCTGATGTCGTTGCTTCCCGGGACGCAACAGCATCAGCGGGGCGACGATGCCGGTCCTGGCGGGGCGTCGCGGCTGGGCGGGCGACTTTCGCCAAGGTCACCTAGCACCCCACACCACTAGCGCCCCACACCACCACTAGCGCCCCACGCCGCCCGCAGCGCCCGGACTGCTCCCCGTGGTGGTTCACCGTGGTCACACAAACCACACTGTCCACATCAGTCACGCCCGCACCATCCGTTCATCAAGATCTCTATCCCTACCGGGTGAATCCGCACATTCACCCTGGATTTTGCCGGTGAATGAGCATATTCACCCGGTTCGATCGGTCGGCGCAGCCAATCGCCGGCGTGACTCAAGATGCCAAAGTGACTAATGAGATCACCCTCGTCCAATCGCACTGGCCTGGGTCGCCGGCCGGGGTTGCCGGCCAGAGTGCTGGCCGGGTGCCCTGGGCCTGGGTCGCCGGCCAGGCGCGCTGGCCAGGCGCCGGGAATCGCGGCTACCATGATTGAGATATATCGCGGTCAGGGAGGTTGGTTATGACGCAGGACTCGTCTAGTCCGGTTGCCCGGCCTGGGCCCGGCACCGAAGCGGCGATCCTCGCCTCGGCGGTGCTGGCCTCGAATGGCGAACGCGACGCGACCGCTCAGCGGCTGCAGGTGGCCTTCGCCGAGCAGCGCCTGACCGATGACGAGTTCGACCAGCGGATCAGGGCGGCGCTGACCGCTCGCACGACGACTGAACTGGACCAGCTCACCGCCGACCTGCCAGCGGAAATGCCCGGCCTCAGCCAGGCGGGCCTGGCCGCACCCGGGCGCAAGCCCGGCCGGTTC
>DATNFM010000287.1:0-5346 GCA_035606435.1 Streptosporangiaceae bacterium
CTGGCGCTGATGCTGCTCACCCATTCGCGCCGGGCGGCCCGCAGCTCGCCCGAGCAGTCCCTGGTGCTGCTGCCGGACCAGGACCGCTCGCTGTGGGACCGCCAGCTGATCGCGGAAGGCCAGCGACTCGTGCGGGCCTGCCTGCGGCGCAACGCTCCCGGGCCCTACCAGATCCAGGCGGCGATCAGCGCGGTGCATAGCGATGCCCTTGACGCGGCTCTGACCGACTGGGGGCAGATCCTGCAGCTCTATGACCAGCTGATGGCCGTGACACCGACGCCGGTGGTCGCGCTGAACCGGGCGGTCGCCGTGGCCGAGCTGACCGGTCCCCAGGCCGGGCTGGACGCGATCGAAGAGTTGGAGCTGACCGGTTATCACCTGTATCACGCGGCCCGGGCGGATCTGCTGGTTCGACTCGGGCGCCGCGGGGAAGCGATGGCGGAATATGACGCGGCGCTAGGCGGTACGGCGAATGCGGCCGAGCGCGAGTTCCTTAGACGACGCAAAGAAGCTGTCTAGGTAGCTTTATGCCATATTCGTAGTTTTAGGGTGGGCGGCTGGATAGCCTCCACCGGGCCGCCTCACCGAGTTCACCCCCCCGGCCATCAATCGGGTCGTCACGCAGGCGATGATCGAAAATGGCAGCAATGCGATCAATCGCCAAGGTACGGGGAGTTTTCATGGCTGGCGGGCCAAGCCCAGTCTTGCCCGAGCAGGTTCACTTGCAATTCGGTTCCGACGCGTCGTCCCAGGTCGCGGTCTCCTGGGCGGCGCAGGCCGCGGTCGCTCGGCCCCGGCTGCGGTTCGGTCCCGCGGCCGGCCGCCTCAGCTATGAGGTGGCGGCCGCCGAGCGCGGCTACACCGACGCTCTAACCGGCGAGACCGTGTACACCTACCACGCGGAGGCCGGCGCGCTCGAACCCGACACTGGCTACGCCTACGAGGTCGTGCACGACGGCGCGCCGCCGGTAGCGGGAACCTTCAGGACCGGGCCACGCGGCCGGTCCGGCCGGTTCACGTTCACTAGCTGCGGCGATCAGGGCGTGCCCGAGCCGATCGGGCTAGGGCTCGCTCCGACCTCGCCCCATGCCGCTCATGTCGTCGACGCCATCGAGGAACTTGACCCGCTGTTCCACCTGGCCAACGGGGACCTGAGCTACAGCAACTGCAGCGACCAGCCGGTCGCTACCTGGTCGTCCTACTTCGCGAACGTCTCGCGCTCGGCCCGGTTCCGGCCGTGGATGCCGGCGCTTGGCAACCACGAGAACGAGAGCGGCAACGGCCCCCAGGGCTACCTGCCGTACCTGACCAGGTTTGCGCTGCCGGGCAACGGCACACCGGAGTTCAGTGGCAACTGGTACGCGTTCACGGTCGGATCCGTGCTGGTCATCTCGCTGAACAACGACGACGTGTGCGTGCAGGACGGCGGCTTCAGCTCCTACCGGCGCGATCACATAGCCGGCTACGAGGCCCAGGGCATCGATCCGTACATCCACGGGTACAGCGATGGCCGCCAGGGCCGCTGGCTGGCCCGCGTGCTGGCGACCGCCCGGCAGTCCGAGGAGATCGACTGGATCGTGGTCTGCATGCACCAGGTGGCGATGTCATCGACCAGGTTCAACGGAGCCGACATCGGCATCAGGCGAAGCTGGCTGCCGCTGTTCGACGCTTACGGGGTGGATCTGGTGGTCGCCGGGCACGAGCACCACTTCCAGCAGAGCTTCCCGGTGCGGGGAGTGATGCCGGGCAGCAAGCTGCTCACCCCGGCCCCGCGGGGCACCAACCCGGTCGAACTGGACCCCACGGCCGGGACCGTGCACCTGACGATCGGCTGCGGCGGGCATCCTTTCACTACCCCCACCCAGTCGCTGCTTCCCGGGGAAGGCATCGTCATCGCCGAGGTCGGCGCCGGGGACCCGATGCGTCAGCATCGGGGGGCGGTCACTACCGAGCCCGCGCCATGGCTGGCCTACCGGGACGAGGGCACGTTCGGCTTCTGCGCGTTCGACGTGGACCTGGCTGAGCCCGGCGGCACCACGTCGATCGAGGTCACGTACTACGCGACCGGACCTGACAGCACGAGCTACCGCCAGAAACGGCAGTTCGTGCTGCGCAAGCCAACTGGGCTATCCGGGCTGCCCGGCCTTCGGCGATCCGGGCTACTTCTTCAGGGTGAACACCAGTGACAGGTTGTCGGCCAGGCCGTCGTTGTCGCTTCCGTCCGTGCGCTTCATGATCAGAACGAGCTTGACGGTGCGGGTCGAGGAGGGGACGACGCCTGAGGTCTTGCGGAGCAGCATCTCGCTGTTGCCCTTGCGCTGAGCCTCGGTGACCGGCCCGATCTTGGTGGTGCCGACGGTCTTGCCGCTGCCGTTCTCGAAGGTCACGGTCAGCGTCGCGTTATCACTCTGGGTGGAGAAGCCGCCAAGCCAGCCGGACAGCGCGTAATGCACCTTGCCCGAGCCGATGCCCTTGGCGAGGACCTTGATCAGTTGCGTGCCGGTCGCCTTGGCCGAGTCGGGACCGCCGTAGAAGTAGTTCTTGCCGCGGTGCTTCGGACCCGGCGTGGTCGGGGTGACGTCACCGCTCGACCAGGTGTAGAGCGTCTCGGTGAAGTTCTTGGTCTGCTTCCAGCCCGGCGTCTTGACCTTGATGTCGCCGTTGGCGCCCTTACCGGTCTCGGCACCGGGGTTGACGATCAGGTTGTGACCGCAGGACGGGCACGGATTGGACGCCGCTGGACTTGCGCTCGCAGTCACCGCCGGCACGATGCCGGCCACGGCGACTGCTGCCGCAGGAATAACCATAAAACGACTACCGACGCGCGACCCGAACATACGGTCCTCCGATTTCGCAAACAGCTAGGCTGACGCGGATAATACAGATCGGCTGCCTGATTTGACTAGGTTTGACATCACCAGAAGGGCCCGATGGCCGGATTTGGCAACGTGAGGGCACCTATATCGTCGTCGAATAGCGACGATTTCGAGGTGGAACTGGTCGCCCGGGGTGTCGCGGCGGACTAGGCGAGCCCGCGCGGCAGCTGCCTCACTGCCACCTTCTGCAACCGGAGCTGGCTTACCAGTCGGTCGATCACCAGGGCGCCGTCGATCGCACCGCAGCTGAACAGGTCGATCGCGACTAGTTGCTCTTCTGGCCAGGTGTGCACGCTCAGGTGCGACTCGGCCAGGATCAGCACCAGCGTGATCGCGCCGTTGGGAAAGATCACGTGCGCGGCGTCTAGCACGTGGCCACCGCCCGCATCGACCGCCGACCTCGCGCTGGCGGTCAGCAGTTCAAGATCGTGCACAGGCGAGTCCGGCGCACTGCTCGCGTCGATCGCGTAGAGCAGCTTGGGGGAGACCGCTTCATCGCGCCGCAGGTCTGCATACCTACTCGCCGGTTCCATACCGGGCATGATGTGGGAGGATACCGCAGGACCAGGCAAGGAGAAGAACTACAGCAAGTGGACATTGACGCGATCGTCGGCGAAGTCGCGGCGGCAGTCGGCCTGGCCGAGGGCGAATCCGGGGTTCGCGATGTGCTGCGCGCGGTGGCCAGGGCCGAGCCGGTGCCGACCAGTCAGGTCAGCCGGACGGCGCAGTTGCCGGTCCCGATCGTCACCGCGGTCTGCAACGAGCTGCGCAAGCGCGGCGTGGTCGACCGCACCAGGCCGGTCCGGCTCACCGATCAGGCCCGCGACCTGCTGAACGCGCACGCGGCGCAATTCGACGGCACCTGCCCGTACTGCGGCGGCCTTGGCCTGCTTATCCCGCCCGAGCTTAAGGCGCTCACCGACGAGCTCGAACAGGTGGCCGCCGGAGCCCCGCAGGCCAGGCTCGAACTGGATCAGACGCACTGCACGGTCGCCACCAAGCTGCACCGGGTTCTGCTCATGCACGAGACCGGGGCGCTCGACGGCAAGGACATCGTCCTGCTCGGCGACGACGACCTGATCTCGATCGCGATCGCGAAGTTCGCCGCCGCGACCGGAACGGCCGCCCGCCTGAAGTCAATCACCGTCATCGATACCGATCCGGCCGTGCTCGGCTGGATCGAGCAGCAGACCGCCGGGAGCGGGGTCACCGTGCGACTGGCCGAACGCGACCTGCGCGAGGCGCTGCCGCCGGACCTCACCGAGAGCTTCGACGTGGCCTGCACCGACCCGCCGTACACGGTGGCCGGCGCGGCCCTATTCCTGTCCCGCGCGGTTTCGGCCCTGCGCCGCCAGCCCGGCCAGCACGTGTTCTTCAGCTTCGGCGCCCGGCGCCCGGCGCAGACCCTCGACACCCAGCGTCTGATCGCCGACCTCGGCCTGACCGTCCGGGCGCTGATCCCGAACTTCAACAGCTACGTCGGCGTCGGCATCCTGGCCGGCTCGAGCAACCTGTACCACCTGCGCAGTACCGAGGACACGACTCCGCTGATCGAGGCCGGCTACGAAGGCCCGCTCTACACCGCCGACACCAGGCCCGACCAGACCCGCCCCTACCGCTGCGCCACCTGCGGCACCACCCACGTCGTAGGGACCCTCGGCCCCGCCAGCGCCAGCAGGCCTGCCGACCCTGGGGCCGACGGGGCGGATGAGGCGCCCGGGACAGGCGGGGTGACTGATACGGCAAAAGAGGCGCCGAAATGGGCAACGATCGCCGACCTCAAGGCCGCTGGCTGCCCGGCTTGCGGCGGCACCACGTTCCGTCCTCTCCCAAGGCGCCAGCGCTAGCGATCTCAAGATCATCCGAACAGGTTTCCGGCCTCCCGAGGGCCACTTCCCATCCGTTAGCGGCGACTTCCCATTCATTAGCGTCCACTTGCCATTCGTTTCCGTGACTTACCATTCATTAGATCGAAAATTTGTCGGTATTGTAGTGATATGCGACCGGCAAATCGGGGGGAAGTCGTCGCAATGAATGGTAAGTGGCGTCCAATGAATGGTAAGTGGCGTCCATTGAATGGCAAGTGGCCGGTAGGAGGGTGCGTCCGGGACACTCGGGGGGCGCGGGAGGACATCCGAGGCTTGCGGGGGAGGCCGGGGCCCGGGGGCGCGCGGGGACATCCGGGACGCGCGGGGACATCCGGAGGCGCGCGGGATGGCGGATGCGGTGGTCGGGGACTGCCTTGCGGGTGATCTTGTGCGAGGATGCCGGGCGTGACCGGGGACGGTGACCGGTACCTGATCAGGCCGGCGACAGAGGCAGACCTGGACGCCATCGCTGCGTTCGAGGTCGAGATTGCCATTGTCTCGTTCGGCGACGAGGCGATTACCGACGCGGCCTTCCATCGCCGCCGGGTCGCCAATTCGCTCGGCAAGCTGGGCGAGATCGCGCTGGTCGCAGTCGATGCAAA